>NZ_CP146991.1:1992500-2292500 GCF_001941975.2 Sporomusa sphaeroides DSM 2875
TCATTACTAACTCAGATGCCCATTCATTAGATAAAATTGCCCGGGAGTATAACATCTTTGGCATGGAAGCCTTGTCTTTTGCTGAAATAGCCAAAACCTTAGCCCGCAGCGGTGGCCGGCAGGTAACAGCCAACTATGGCCTTGATCCCAGACTGGGGAAATACCATCACACCTTTTGTTCCAACTGCGCTTTTACTGATACTTACGGCTTGACAGGCAACTGCTGTCCGCAATGCGGCGGCAGCAGCCTGGTAAAGGGTGTGTTTGACCGGATCAACGAAATAGCTGATTATCCTGAACCCCGCCATCCCGCTTACCGTCCCCGCTATTGTTATCAAATTCCTTTGGAATTTATTCCTGGCCTGGGGAAGAAAAATATGGCTAACTTGCTGGAAGCCTTTGATACAGAGATGAATATTCTGCATTACGTCACCTATGATGCTTTGGCCCAAGTGGCGGGCAGTAAAATCGCCGATTTTATTATCTGCGCCCGTACAGGAGCGGCGGCCATCACTGCCGGTGGCGGCGGAATCTATGGGCGGATGGTTAAGACCGATGGTTAAAATGTAGTGGACAAAAAGGTCTAAACAGTTTTAGCAGAACATATATTGTAGCAGTACTAGCAGCCCACCAAGCCCAAATCCGCAGTGTTCTTTCATCCTACGGTTTTAGACTTGGCAGGCTGCTGGCAGGGAGGTACATGCATGCTAAAACTGCTTCGCAAGAATGCTGTCGAGTATATCCGTGCGAATATTGTCGCCTATTTTTTCATGATTCTCATATTTATTATTGGCATAGTTATTGGTGCAATGGCAGTAAAGACACTGCCTGATGAACAAAAAACTGAACTCATCGGTTATTTGCAGGTATTTTTTCAGGGCTTAACCGGGCAGCAGGAAGGAATAAGTGACACCCATTCCTTATTAACCAGTGTAATGTTTAATAATATCAAAATGATTGGCATCATGTGGCTGCTGGGTTTTACTATTGTCGGGATACCTTTTGTGCTGTTTTTGGTTTGCTTGCGAGGGTTCGTCATTGGTTTTACGGTTGGTTTTTTAGTCAATGAATATATAATGAAAGGTTTGCTGTTTGCTCTTGTTTCCGTTTTACCGCATAATTTTCTGGCTGTACCTGCCATTTTGGCCACCGGTGTGGCGGCGACAAGTTTTTCCCTGATGTTAGTGCGACGCAAGAATAAAGAGAATTTATTTTATAACTCGATTTCTTACTCGGTATTTTGCTTAATCATGCTGGTGCTCATGTTGGGTGCAACCTTGATAGAAGTATACATTTCACCGGTATTTATGAAAACCGCGGCACAAATCATTATTAATTAGCAAAGGCTGCATAGTAGTAGGCTATGCAGCCTTTGTCAATTTATTTATATGTCAACACAAGACCCGGCGCGGGTGGCTGTCATACGACGGGCGCTTAACCTCTGCTTATGTATAACAGCCACCCGCGCTTCAGGAATATTGTCAGATGAAAGGACTGTGCCTGCGGTTTCTTTTACCCTGACAGGCAATATACCTTTTTCAAAAACAGGAATAAGGATGCTATTTGAATTTTTAAAATAAGAATAAACCTACTATGTGATGAATAAGTATGATATTAAGTTAAGTTTTCCTGCCTATAATCCTGTAGAACGTTGATTTTACTGGGCATATAGGCTTTTTCTTTTTGCTCTGGGCGGGGTGGTATTACAATAAATATTACAACGGGGCTGATTTAGGGGTGTTTTTGGTGCTTATAAATAGGGGTAAATATAAAAAAATAGAAAGGGTATTGATTTTGGAATGCAAATAGGATAATATAAAAATAAATTAACCACTTAGATGGTCAGTTTAAAGGTGGGATACTAATGAGTCCTGATGAATTAATTTACAGACTTCAAAAAATAGAGGTTACTTTGTCCAGAACAACCCTAAATCGATATGAGCGTGATGGGTTAATAGCTACACCTAAACGTGGAGGATATGGAAGAGGGGGAGGGCGCTGGACGGAATATCCTACGGGAACAATAATTGAGGTCGCTACTGCATGGGCTATGCTGGGAGGAAATACATTTGCTTCGCCTGATGGGCAAAAACTTAGGTTTTCGCCTAACATCGTTGGTTTTGCTAGAAGAGAAGCTATTCAGGAGATTAGCGACTTTATCCCACCAGCAAGCTTTTTGTTCGGACTTTTACCCAGTGATATCATGGATACTAAAACTGAAAGAATCGCCAGAGAAAAAGAACTTTTCGAAAAATATGAAGAGTATAAAAAGAGCCAAGAATATCAAGATTCTTTATTGAATGCTGGCGATGAAAGTGAGAAGTTAGTAAGGTATGAATATAGTCTAAGAGGTATTACCATTCCAGATTATTTACCTGCTACGCTATTAAACTGTAATTATGGTAAAATAACTTCCGCTTTTCAAAAGTTGGCAGTGGCTATTTATTTGGATACATATTTGACATTTTTTATGCGGTTAGATAAGTGCAAAGCTTTATAGTTTTGTATAGAATAAAGATGTACTAATCATGGTAAGTGTAAGTTCAAGGTGTTGATAACAGATAGACCGTGTGATACGCTAAATAATAGATAAAAAAATATGGACAGAGGAGGATAGCATGTTGAAACAAAAACTCTATGAATTACCGGAGATGCTTAAAATTATTCCTATGAGCCGCGCGGGAATTTATTCGGCTGCTAAGAAAGGGGATATTCCTACTGTGAAGGTAGGACGCCGTATATTTGTTCCTGGCTGGTTTGTTGCTGAGATTCTCGATAAACCAGTTGATAATGGTAAGGGAGCTTAGAACATGAAGAAACCAGATAAAAAACAGCCAACCTGCATACCAAAGTCTGAGCGGGAAACCATTATTAGGATATTGCCAAACGGCAAACCTAAACGATGCCGAGTAAGGAAAACAGCATAGCAGCCGGATTGTGTGCGTGATATTAAAGCCTGCCGGAATAGTTGATAAAAGGTTAATGCCTTTGTTGCTATTCTTGCAGGCTTTTAATTTTTAGAAAAGAGAGGGGATTTACTTATGAAAACTACACAAAAATTATTTACCTTGGATGCTGAGAAAGGAACCATAATTGAGCTTTCGATAGAGCAAGTAAAAGAAATTGTTGCCCGAAATGAGAAGCAGGATATAACAAAAAAAGCATATAGCCCAGAAGAAGCCAGAAAGATTATTGGTCTTGGACGTAATACCTTCATGGAGCTTTTACACAGCGGCAAAATTAAGGGAATTAAAGCCGGTGCTAAATGGCTTGTTCCGAATTGGGCTATTGACGAATTTTTGCAAGCCAAATAAAGAAAATCCCGCCCGGGCGAGGGCGAGACATGGCGGTGATTTGATGATTTACCCAAATTATAGCAGTAATTTAGCATGGCAGCAATGGCGGTGTTAGGAAATGGCAGCTGGTGGGTATGTAAAACTAACAAGATGCTTAATACAAAAACCAATCTTTCAAAATGAAAAGCTATTAAAGGTTTGGATATGGTGCTTGCTCAAAGCAAGCCACAAGGAACATGAGCAATTAATAGGACTTCAAAAAATCAATCTTCAGCCAGGTCAATTTATCACGGGACGCTATGCCGGAGCCAAAGAATTAAAGATGAACCCATCAACATTTTGGAAATATTTGCTTTGGTTAAACAACAATCAAAGTTTGGACATCCAGAGTAACAACAAATTTAGTCTTGTAACCCTTATAAACTGGGAGTTATACCAGATTGAGCCTCCAAAAAGTGACAGCAAAAATGACAGCAAAATGACAACAAAAGAACAACAAAATAACACAAACAAGAATGTAAAGAATGGTAAGAATGAAAATAATAATATATATAGTGTTGAAACGATTCCTTTTAGGGAAATTATCGACTACCTTAATCAAAGTTGTGGGACAAGTTACCGAGTAACAGAGAAGCACAAAACTAGCATAAGGACACGCTGGCAAGAAAAGTATACTTTTGATGATTTTAAAAAGGTTATTGAAAAAAAGGCCAAAGAGTGGCTGGGGACAGATAGTGCAAAATACTTGCGCCCTGAAACTTTGTTTGGAACAAAATTCGATAGTTATCTTAATCAGCTTGAAACAGAACCCAAAGTCGAAATAAAGCCAGTAAGTAAAACAAACTGGCTCACATAACGGGAAGGAGGACAAGCCTTGTTAATATTTGACCCTGAAAACGAACGATACATATTAGGTGCTTGTACAGAAGGACCCGAATACCTAGGGGAAGCGTTAGCCGAGTTAACGGCAGCAGACTTTTACCAACGAGAGAATAACATCATTTTTGAAGCTATGGCAAAGATGTACCAGGACGGCCGGGAAGTGACGGCACAGACATTTTACATAGAGCATAGCGACATGATAAAGCGGCTAGGTGTTAGTTGGACAACGCTAACTGATGTTTTTACCAATCCGACAGCCTTTAAGGTGGCAATTGCCAAACTGAAAGAGACTACCAAGGCAAGGAATTTAATGACTTTGTCTGACACCATACGCCAGGATATAGAGAACGGCACTAGCGTTGATGAAGTTAAGGCCAGAATAGAAATAGCGCTTTCAAAATGTGAGAATGCAGCCGGTCGGCATTATATATCGCCAAAAGATATGTCAAGGATATGCCTAGATGTAGTTGCAGAACGGATGGAGCCGGAGGGACGCGCTAAGAAGTGTATTTATACCTGTTTTGGCGCCTTGAATAAAGCAACAGGAGGTATTGAATCAGGAGACTTAATTATACTATCTGGCAGCACCGGGGGCGGGAAATCCGCGTTTGCGGCTAATCTAGCGCGTGATGTTTGTGTAACTCAGAAGTTGCCGGGTCTTTATATCAATTCGGAGATGTCGGCAGATCAGATGGCTCTCAGGTGGTCGGCTATATTGGCTGAATTATCCCATACGGCATTGAGGGCAGGAAAACTGTCAGACTGTGATTTTAATAAATTGCCGCTAAAATTAGATGCCTTTGACACTGGTGGGCTGCACACTTTGACTATCCCGGACTTGCGAATTAATACAGTATTATCGGAAATACGCCGCTTTAAGGCAAAAGAGAACATCAGGCTGGCAATCGTTGACTACATAGGCCGTATGGACTTTCTGGACTCAAAGGCTGATGATTGGCAGTTACTAACCGGAGCAGCTAGACGCTTAAAAACCATAGCGCAAGAGCAGCAGCTGGCAATTATCATGCTGGCACAATTAAGCGCATCGGGTAAACTGGCACAGGCTAGTTACATGAGCCATGAAGCAGACTTATGGCTTAACCTCAGGAAGCCAAACGAGGAAGAGACTAAGACATTTTTGGGGAGCAAGGACCCCTGGAATATAGTTTTAGAGATTGTCAAAGGCCGTAATACTCGAACAGGAGCCATGCCTTTGTATTTCTTTGGTGACAGGCTGACATTCACCGATGATAAGGCCAAGGCCTTGTACTATGCAAAATTTGTACAGGCGGCGGGGTAGGGCTGTAACTTCAGAAAGGGGGCGGGATGGTTGCCTGATAAATCAAAGATTATTGACTTTAGGCAAGCTAAAAGCAAGCGTGAGCAATCGAACGAAACTGTAGCGGTTTGTATGGTTGAGCAATGTCGCTGGAATGATGGAAACGGCGGCTGCCGGCACGATGCGGAACATTTTTTAATTGAATTTTACCAGGGAATAGCCCAATGCACATTCTTTGAAAAGCAGGGTGGTAGCTTTGGATAGTTTTGTGATTATCCGGTTAGCGCGGCAGATTGTAGCTTTGACAGAAAGCGAAGTCCTACAAATGCTGAAGGCTAATCCCTTAATATGGCTTGAGGGTATTAAACGCGGCAAAGGTATTAACCGTTATGAAAAGGCACAGGCACGAAAACCAAAGGGGGCAGTGCATGAATAAGCAGGTAATCTGCCCGTTGTGTGGCAGCATGACAATAGTCAAACCAAATGACTTTTATATTTGCCCTGACTGCGACTGCGAAATATGGCCAAGCAGTGATACCGGGAAACAGCTTCAAGAAACCTTTGACGAACAAATTCGGACTGGCTATTATGGCAATCCCAAAGGTAAGGGCGGCAGCAAGAGCAGGAGCCGAAAAAAGACAACAGTCAAGCCTGCGCGATTTTACAACAGTCTTTTAGATGTGGAGTAAGGGGGCGAATCATGTTTACTGTTTTGCAAGGTCGCAAGAAAGCGAAGCCGGACTATGCCGGGCTACATATTAGGGCACTTATGCGCCTATTAGAAGAAAACAAGCAAGGCGAAGTCTATATATCCAGCGTAATCTATCATGGCGTTAAATATCTTATTCACTCAGATATTACGGGGTTAGATTATAGCGGACTTATGAAAAGGCTTGAATTTACTGAGCAAATAAAGGCGATAATGCAGACGCTGACACCACGGGAATTAATGCAGGTTTTCCCGCCCAAAAAGGACTATGACGGCGGCAAGCGGCAGTGCAAAGATTATTACTTTACCATGCAAGCAATGCGGGAGCATGGGTTAAATAAGCCTATAGGCCGTGAAATTGGTAGTATTCTTTGGGACTACATGAATAATGACCTAATGAATTTCGTTTGCGGTGAATTAAGCCTGATAAGCGCCATGCGGCGGCTGGAAGGTAAGCCGGGGCTTATGGAAAAGTTTGCAGAAGATAATGGGCTGACGGTTTACAGGAAATATGTAGACATCACCGGCAAGGAGTTTATGCAGAATGGTACTACTGGCGAAGTCCATAGAGTGCATAAAAAAAGGCCGCGATATATGCGGGTAGTGGAATAGGGGTGATGTGATGCTTACAAGCGGCGTTATTCTTTGTTTGCAATGTAAAAGCAGCCATGTGGATATTCTTCACTGGACAGGGCAGGGCGCAGTTACACAGTGTGCTAATTGTGGCTGTCAGGGCTTTATAGCATGTTTGAGTATTGGCCGGGTTGAATTGCATAATGAGCAGATTAATAAAGCACAACGTGACATGGCATTGCCTACTTGTGGGCGGGTTGGGTAGATCCCGCCCACTAAGGCCAAGGAGTGAAAGCTAATGCATACCAAGCAAGCTGAATACCTGTTACTGAATTACCCTTCTTTGTCGGCACAACTCCATAATGAGCAGCAGAACATTTTGCAAAGATATCGGCAGACGGCTTTTGCCTGTGGTATAGGACATAGTTACAGCTATTCTGATTCGACAGGGAGCAAGGCCGTTAAGCTGGTAATGCTTGAAGAAGAGTACAGGAGCACTATTCTTATTAGCCGGTGGATTGATACTGAATTAAGGCCGCGAGATAGGCCGTTATTAATAAACAGGTGGCGGCGGCTTGATTGGATGGCAATATCGCGGCGGTCGGGGGTGGATGCCTGGACATGCATAACAGCGTGGAATTTGATGATAATGCAATTAACCGAATACCTGAAAGCCTATGCTGGACATGCCAGCGGTGCGGCTGGCGTTGTCTCTGTAAGTGGCCGGATAGCCGCCAAGGTGTAACAACCCGCCCGCTGGTTATGAATGGTGAAACTCTTGAAATAGTGGTGAAGTGTGACCGGTACTGGCCGGAAGATTATAACCCGGATACCGAGAGGGGATAGCAAAATGACAAAAGAGCAGCAGGAGCTCGTTAATAGGGCTATTGCTCTACTGGAACAGGCCAGAAACATTGAAGAAGTACATAGCTGGTTGAAGAATCGCGCCATGGGTGTAGCTACTAGAATTGAGGGTGTGGACGTTGAAACCGTACAGGCCGCTATTGATGCCTTTAACGATAGGGAGCAGGCCGCTTGTACAAGGGAGTTTGTTGGGGTACTTGATGAATTGACCAAAGCAATAATTAGGGGGTAATTGGATAATGAATGATGTGCAAATTTTGATTAATAACGGTGGCAAGCTATATGAACCCATTGTGGAAGAGGGAATCTCCTGGGAGACCACCCGTAAAGGTGCACCTGGCAAACTAACGTTTAATGTGTTAGTGGATAATACTATTGACTTTACCGAGGGAAACGCTGTCAGGATGGCCGTAGATGGAACAGATGTTTTCTATGGTTATGTGTTTACTAAGAAACGCGATAAGGACGGCATTATCCAGGTTACCGCCTATGACCAGTTAAGATACCTTAAGAATAAGCATACCATGCACTATGAACGGCTGACTGCCTCTGAACTTATCAAAAAGGTAGCTGCCATTCATCTACTGAAGGTTGGAGAAATCGAAGACACTGAATATGTCATTGAAAAGAGGGTTGAGGACAATCAGACACTCTTTGATATTATTCAGGAGGCTATTGGGATAACGCTAGAAAACAAGAAAAAGCTTTATGTTCTTTATGATGATTTTGGTAAATTGACCTTGAAAAACATTGAGAGCATGAAACTTGATTTACTGATTGACGCGGAAACCGGCGAGAACTTTGATTATGTATCTAGTATTGATCATAGGACTTTTAACCGGGTTAAGCTCTACCGGGAAAATAAGGACACCGGTAAGCATGAGGTTTTTACTGCTCCTCAAGATCCGGAAGAGTTCACCGCATCGGAAAGTATTAAGAAATGGGGTGTACTCCAATACTGCGAAAAGATTGATGAAGGAGTAACCAATCCTCAGGCTATGGCAGACGCATTACTGGAAATGTATAATCGGAAAACACGAAGCCTGAGCATTAATAATGCTTTTGGTGATATCAGGGTAAGGGCCGGGTCGCATATCGCTGTACAGCTTGCATTAGGCGATATCACAGTAAATAAACATATGCTAGTCGAAGGGGCAAAGCATGTGTTTACTAATAGGCAGCACACGATGAACCTTAGTTTGCGGAGCAGTGAGTTTAACGCTTAGAGCGGAGGTTAAGCAGAAGAGCCTATATGCGACAGACAGAGAGAACAGGCGGCCAGTGAGATGATGCCGCCCAATAATGTAGGTTGGTGGTGACAGATGGCAGGTTATGACCAGAAAAGAAAGCCGTCAGACGTTAGAAGCATACCGGATATTCAAGAGCCTGGGCGATAGCCGAAGGCTCAAAGATGTTGCCAGGATAACAGGCAAAAACCTGTCATTGATAAAACGGTGGAGTGCAAAATATCACTGGCTACAGCGTATAGAGGATGAAGAGCCGCCGGAGATTAAAGCGATTAAAGCAGAAATACGGCAGCGCTTGGAGAGAATTAAAGCTATGCGAGCTATGTTTAGGCAACTGCGTTATTAGTTGCGTTACTATTTTGGTGACCCTTATAGGTAACGTTCCCTTTCAAAAGGTACGCCAATGGTAACGTGATATTTAAAACGGTGTACCAGAACAGGGGTAATATTCGAAACAAACAAACGATATGCCGAAATTACGGGACCCAAACCAACCATTATTGGCTAGGTGTCGGGCGGGGCGAGATGCACATAATGCACGTAAAATTGCACTATGTGCATTGCACCCTTTGCACCCAAGATGCATTTTTGTATGCATCCAGTCTGTAGACTTTGAATACAAAAAGTAAAAAAGGTATTCAAGGTGTAGACGGTTCAGAGCTAATAAAATGACCGTCATTACATTACTTGTACTAACGTTGCTAAAAAGTGCCGCCAATCTAGTAAAATTAACGGTTGGGCATGCTTACAAAAGGTAAGAAAATGTTAGGTTTTTGCAATATGCTGAGAACTTATTAAAACCTAATATTCGTGAATATATAGACATGCCACTGGCGGCAAAAAGTATGCGAGAATAGGCCGCTTGCATTATTTAAAAATAGTGCAAAAGGTGTGCAAAATGCTGCAAAATCAATAACCAGAACTAACCATTTTGGGTATTCAGTATCAGCAGTTAAGTAACAGCAGGGAAGAATCCAACGGGGATTTTATCATGTCCACAATGTACCCAATATGTGAAGGTGGACAAAAAAGTGGACATTACTATAAGTACCAGTGAAAAATAATTTTGCTGGTATAATAGGAGGTCGCAATGCTAGAAAAAATCTACTGCCTAGAATGCCGCACTGAGTTAACGACCAAGGCAAAATTTTGTCCGGAGTGCGGCAAGCCAGCACCAAAACCGGAACCGATACAGCCTAAGGCCCAAGAACAAAAACAATTCCCACCGATCATGAACATTGAACAAGTCGCAGAATTTCTATGTATATCAAAATGTCACGTTTATAGGCTGATAAAAAATGAAGGTCTACCATATTTCCCGGTCAGTCAGCATAAGAGATTCATCGCTGACGAAATTATGCAATGGGCTAAAAGTAGGCAAATTATGAATAAATAGAGACTTACATATAAATTACAGCAATACAGAACATATGTTTTTATTTGGTTTTAGCCTCGCTGTGGCGTTTTTGCATGGTGGGCAGGGTGTTTGTACTAGTGGCTATATAAAGTGGCTTAAAAAGCCTTAAATTGGACGGGGCTATCATCCCGCCCAATAGACAAAAAAATAAGCCGGCTACTAGGGCCGGTGTAGTCTCAGTTATTTTGATTTTAACTGACTATGAAGTTGGCTTATTGCTTTTTGAGCTTCAGCTAGCTTTCGTTTTTGTTCCTCTTTGGAGAGCAACTCATCAAGAATTAATTCAATACCGGATTTTACCACAGGGAAATAGCTGATACATTCTTCTTCTGAAAGCTCATGGATGCCTTTACTTAAAATAGAGTACAATGTCCAATTATCAACTAAGAATTGTGGCAAGAACCCTTTTAAGCAAACTATTTTTTCATGTACTTTTTTATTTTGATAGTCAGTTTCATTCCATCCATAAGACGTTTTAGCTTCATTATGGGCAGTATCTAAGATATGCTCAAAAACTCTTCTTAGATATACGAAAGAGCCTATTCCAATCTCAGAGCTTGCCAGACCGATAGCTCTATTAAGCTCTTTAAACTTATCTGTATCAAGGACTTTCTTGTATTTTGATGTTGTTGGCCTCATAAGGTCAGTGTAAGACGGATATTGACCAATTTTAACTAAACTAGTGGACGTAACGTGAAAATTAAAAACTATGGTGTGATCTGTATTAGCGGCACATTCGCCAACCAGGGTAATACATTTATCTCTGACAATTGAATTGAATTTACTCAAGTCGACTTCTTCAGCTACATACCCTAAAACTGTTGGACCGGGTATTTTTGGCAGGTAGGGTATTATCTTAAATACGCTATCATTACGGCACTCATTACAATAAGCTCGAGCTGATCCGCCAATAAGAAGAATTTCAGCACATGTGACTTTATCAGAGGTATTGTTGAGCTCTATACGGTCATATATTCGCTTGCTAATACATAGATTTTGCAAATCTAAGTCCATAATGTTCTCCTTACTTTGTAAAGTCTTCATTTTGGTTGGGAATGTACTCTATAAGGTCACCGGGCTGGCAGTTGAGGGCAGCGCAGAGCTTATCAATTATTTCAAGTGATACATAGTCATTGGTATTGAGTTTGGCCATAGTAGCTTTAGAAATGCCAGTCAGTTGCATGATATCTTGCTTTTTCATTTCTTTATCTATTAACAGTTTTAGAAATGGTTTATAGCTAATCATATTATCACCTACCTTTGTTTAAATAGTAACAAAAAAAGTTTAATAAGTCAAACCAAAGTATTGACATGCTATGCATAATAAGTTATACTATAGTTAGATAAATTAAACTAAAGTATTACAAAATAAACAGAGAGGGTGCGAAAAATGTTGAAATCCATAGTAACAACCATAGGCAATGCCCTGGTAGCCAAAGGCATATCCCGCCCGGAAGCTTTTCAAAAAGCCTGGGGCATGGCAAGGAGCAAGTTCTTTACCAAGGCCGTTGGCGTTACTGTGGGGAACCGGCAGGAAGCATTAAAGCGGCTGGCACAGTATGAGCGGGAACTGGTCAAGGTGTACCTGGTACATGAAAGTAATAACCCGGTTGATGCTAACGCTGTGGCCGTAGTGGTTACTGTGGCAGGCAGCAAGGAATACAAGATAGGCTATATCAAAGCTAAATACACTGCACTACTGGCAAGGGTAATAGATAAGGTCGGCGGCAAGCTGGGAGCAGCAGTAGAGAATATTACGGGCGGGGGCGGGGTGAAACGGTACGGCTTAAATATCAGCTATGCACTAGGTGCATAGGAAAAGGCTGCTCAGTGTACCACCACTAAACAGCCAGGGACAAGCAGAAACCAGAAAAGCCCCGCTGTCAAATCCATTCTATCAGGCGGCGGGGTACATAGTCAAACTGATGGGAGGATACAAAATATGACAGACTTTGAGAAGGAACGTCTCAACCGTTATATTACCGATGCCGGCCAATGGCTGACCACCATTCAGTCTATATTGCAATATCCTAAGACACCGGCTCAGGCGGCAGCATTAACCCTTACCTGGGCGGCTAGCGAATTGGTTAGAGGAATTAAGCAGCAAATACTCATAGATAAAGGGCGGTAAAATATATGTTTTCAAAAATGCCGCGAATTATGGCACGTCTTGAAAGCGAAGCAATGAAATCTAAGCTACAGCGATTGGCCAGAGAAAATGGCCGTACTCTTAGCAGTGAAGTTGGGCAGATTGTAAAGCGGTACATTATGCAATATGAACAAAAATATGGTGAAATAAAAATCCATAAAGATTAACGAATATATCAGAACCCTTTGTTTAAAGGAGTGAGGAACATGTCGCCAAACCTACCAAGTGTCGGAATAAGACTTAGCGATTCTTTAAAAGCGAAGTTGCTGTATATCGCGGAACATAATAACCGTTCTATAGACAAGGAAATAGCAGCAGTTCTAACCTGGTATGTAAATAAGTTTGAACAAAAGCGCGGTAAAATCAAAGTAAATTTGGCAAAAGATCTGGAAAATTATCAAAACACTACGGATAATGGGGGAATGAGCATGTACATGTCAAACCGTATTTGCCCAGATTGCGGTGAAAAATTAATGCTGGCTTGGCGTTGGCCCGAAATTATTATGAATCGTCCGGTTCGTCTGGTGTTTATCTGCAAGCAATGCAATGGCGAAGTAAAAGAAATCCCTGAGAGCTCTACTGTTATCTATGCAAATGGTCGCAATGTGTTAGATCGGCATATTGATGTATATAATCAGGCAGTTCCTTTCATGGCTGAGAATTATTTACGCATTAACACAAGGGATATACACCAGAGTAGTGACCCCGCGATAATAGCTTATAGGCAGGGGCTTACCGCGGCGTGTGCGATAGGCTAACAGTGACAGAATCAGTCTAGTTGATTGGGCGGGGTAGCCCCGCCTACTTGCTATAAAAACAATGAACCGGGAACAAAAAGCAAATACCAACACATTATTTTGAATGGAGAGATAATTATGATGAACGATGTAAAAACCACTGTTGTTGTTATGCAGACTGATGGACAAAAAACAAACCTTTTCATATATGGGGCAAAGTCGATAAAGGAACTCCATGATGTAAGCAAGGTCGCTTTAAAACTAGACAATTGTAGTATCCACTATATTGACAAAATAGATAGTTTAGCTAAGGTCTTAGTGGCCTAGCACTGCAAATGACCAAAAGTAATAGTGAGACAACAAGAAGGGGTGGGGCAATCCCGCCCACTACTCAATAAAAAAAGTATAGCAAGCCTAAAACAGGCGAATAATGAAGGGTGGTGTGAGTAATGGCAAAGCGTGAATCAGGGGTTGGCACAGAGATTAAATGGCTGGAAGATAAGCAGTTATTTTGCCAGCGGTTTGGCTATAAGGATAAGGCCGGCAGGAACAAGGTTAAGGCTATTTATGGCAAGAGCAAAGGTGAGATAGCTGAGAAGCGCAAGGCATGGCAGAAGGAGTTAGAATCCGGGGTTGATATGGCGGCCAGCAAAGGAACTTTTGGGCAGTTAATCTCTAACTGGTTAGAGGTTGACAAGAAAAAGACACTTGAGATTACTTCATATGAATTGTATAAGTCGCTGATAAATAAACATATCATTCCTGAGCTTGGCAAGACAAAGTTAAAAGATTTGGACAGAGTAAGAATACAGCAATTCATTAACAGCAAGGATGAAAAACTATCTAGAAAAAGCTTGGAATTACTGCGAACTATCATTGGAAATTGCTTGAGCAATGCGGTATTAGATGACATCATTATTAAAAATCCAGCTATAGGGGTAAAGATACCCAAAAAGCCTGTTGCAGGCAGGGACGAAGTAAAGCCCTTTACTGAGGAAGAATTAGGCAAGATATTAAAATCCAGTGACGGAAAGTATCTTCAGAATATCATTTATGTGGCGGCCTTTACAGGCATGAGAAAAGGCGAGTTGCTAGGCTTGCGCTGGCAGGACGTTGATACTAAAAAAGGTGTGATTAATGTCCGGCAAGGTGCTAAGTACACAGCCACAGAGCAAAAAATGATTGTAGGGAACTTAAAGACGGAAAAAGCATTCCGTACAATTCCAATTAATGATAAGGTAAAGGCCGCTCTCAAGAAGCAGAAAGCATGGCAGGCCGCCAATAAGCTAGAGCTAGGAACTGCCTACACCAATAACAACCTAGTATTCACGCTTGAAACAGGCGAAATGGTTAAAGGTACACAGATTACAAACGCATTTTGCCGAGCAACTAAGGCAGCAGGTGTAGAGTATAGGAGCTTTCACCAACTACGGCATACGTTCGCCTCCATAGCGATAAGCCGGAAGGTAAACATCAAAACACTGTCTGAGGTATTAGGGCATACCAATATTCAGATAACATACAACAAGTATGGGCACCTTTTAGAAGGTGATGCTGAAAGTGTAATAGATGCAGTATCCAATTATTTAGCGGGATTATAAAAGGTTGTTTTGCCGTCCGCCGGGAAACTGGTGGGCGGTTTTTTGTTTTTGCATAAAACTTCCTTTCCTAAATGTAATAAATTGGTCTGGCTTATTTACCTGCAACCTCAAACTATGCGATAATATACATAGGAATATCTACTTGTTACATGTCTATTGTGAGGATACAAATATTAAAAATGCACACAAGTATACATAAAAAAAGGAAATACCTGTGGACAAGTAAAGCGTTTTATCCACAAAGATTACATAATGCAGTATTTTTCTTACATAATATGGATTTTGATATAGAACATGTTGGTAACTTTGTGGATATCTTGGAAGGTATTTCCAGTTAGATATAGAATAAGACATCAACATATATAAGGATTACTGAACAGGGGGCATTATGGGAGTTGTTATAAAAGAAAACGTTCCGTGTGAAATAGAAACTCCAAAAAAGGCTAATTCTATTAGGATTCATAGTATCGTCAAAGACGAAATAGTTATTGACTTTGGGCATGCAACACCAATAAATGAGTGTAAGGATTTCAATGTTGATGTTGTTGCTAGAGTTTCTATAGCACCAAAGATGATAAAAGAAATTACAGCCAGATTGTTAATTGCGGGTATGGAGTACCAAGAAAAATTCAATACTTCTATTGGCCTAAACGTAGAGAAGCGTGATGAGGATGCTTCTGTTGATAGAGGTGAATAAAAATGTCATATAATGGTAATACTGTGCGTATAGATATTGATAACAACGGAAGAGCTGACATTGTATATTATGATGTAAAAGAAATGCAGTCTATTTTAGCGAGCTCGCGACCGAAAAGCGAAAATGCGTGGCAAATACTAGCTAGTAGAATGTACAAAGCAAATGTTGCCGATTTTATTAAATTTGGAGATTCTTTGAATCGCGTAAATAAGACTATAAGTGATTGGAGTCTCGAATTTTTACAAGCGGATTCTTCTGTTGATTTCAGTGGGAGTACGCCAATGAAAATTATATCAATAAAACAAAAAAAAGGTGCACAAGCTTGTTGTGATTTTGAGCAATTATCTAATTTGTTTGATATAGACAAAGAAGCTTGCGATTTTATTCGAAATAATTCTTTTCTTTTGCCGTTATTGGAAACACTACATTCAAAAATATTTGATTATTTCACCGATGCTAAACTTGGTCTCGAAGTTGTTAAAGATCCAGAAATAAAAGATGAGTCTCAATTATTTTTATCAATAGCTACAAGTACAAATCCTGAGTATGCCATCGAAAAATTATATGAGTTTGATCAGCAATGGTGGTTAGCAAATGTACACCAAGCCCAAGGTAAACTTTGTTTAGATGTGGTGTTCATATGAGTACCTTTGATTGGAGTAATTATTTGACTTTTGCACAGGAGATTTGCGGTAAAAACAATGGACAAAATCCATGCCAAGAGGCCAAAATGAGATGTGCAATAAGTCGAGCTTACTATAGTGCATTTTGCAATGCCCGTAATTTCTTGAAAGATAATGGAGTTGATCTTCCGGACGATGCCAAGGTTCACGAAGTTGTTAAAAGCCAGTTTAATAAAAGTGCCAATGAGACATATCAACAGATTGGAGAAAATTTGAATAGGCTGCGAATTGCAAGAAATAAAGCTGATTACAACAATAAGTATTATATAAACAATAGAGCGGCAACCAACCTTGTGGGAGAGGCCATAAAATCTATAAGTTATTGTGAGACAGTAATCAGTAAATTACATAAACTATCACAAGACAAACAAACGAGCCAAGCCAAATAATAATACTACAGACTGCTACCAGGCGATTTCAGTTTTTGCTTTAAGCCGCATCCTCCAGGGTGCGGTTTTCGTTTGTTTATCAGACATTTTGGGAATAATCCCTTGCAGGTTTTGTATTACAATAAATATTACAATCATTGTAATACACCGCTAATTAACAAAGTACCTAAAAGTGAATAAAGCTAGCATAATCAAGTGCCATAAAGCATAGATAAATAGTGAATATAAAATATGATATTAAGTTAAGCCAGAGCCCATATTTCTAACGGGGGAGGGAAGAACAAGCGTATGGTAGTGATGTTTTCTTGGCGGCGTGTAATCAAGCGGTCCAAACTGTATATTAGAATCGTCCTATTAACGCTTATCATCTTCTACATTCTGCCCAAATTAATGACCATGCTTTGGGAGTTTAGTAATCCCGGTCTTAAAATACGGGACCAGCACTTGTTAGAAAAACCGCTGCGGGTTATGACTGAAGCAAAGACGGCTGTCTCTTTACAGTATGACATAGATTAGCATTTTCTCACTAAAAAACACTAAAACTTTACAAAACATGATAGACAAATAAAGGAAAAGTAAACTTCATGTTGAATAAAGAAATAGACCAGATACTGTGAATATTCAGCCGATAATCTGGGAAGGAAAAAGGGTGGTAAAATAAAATGGAATCGTATGTTAACGAATTTATTAACTATCTTGCAGTTGAGCGAGGGTTAGCCCAAAATACGCTAGAATCCTATGGGCGGGATTTACGGCAGTTTCACACGTTTTTGCAAAATAGTCAATTAGATTTTTTACGGAATTCGAATCGTGACACCATCCTAAGTTATCTTAATAATCTCCAAATGAAGGGGCGCGCCGTTTCCACGATATCACGTAATCTTGCTGCCATAAAATCTTTTTATCAATACCTGGTCAGAGAGCGTCATCTGGAAAAAGATCCTGCTGTCAATCTGGAATCACCCAAGTTGGAGAAAAAACTGCCCAAAATTCTTAGCATTACTGAAGTGGAAGAATTATTAAAACAACCTAATGCGTTTCAACCTACCGGTCTGCGGGACAAAGCCATGCTGGAGTTATTGTATGCCACAGGTATCCGGGTTTCTGAACTTATCTGTCTGAACATATCTGATGTTAACCTGGAGATGGGTTATATTAAGTGTTATGGTAAAGGTGCCAAAGAACGCATTGTGCCGCTTGGCTCTATTGCCGCCAGATGTGTGCAGGAATACATCGGCAAAGGTCGACCGAAACTGGTGCGTACTTATGAAGAAGCTTCGTTATTTGTTAACCATCATGGTAATCGTCTTACCAGGCAGGGCTTTTGGAAGATTATCAAGAAATATGCATTAGAAGCAGATATTACCAAAGAGATCACTCCCCATACCTTAAGACATTCCTTTGCCACACATTTGTTAGAAAATGGCGCAGATTTGCGTTCGGTTCAGGAAATGCTTGGTCATGCCGATATTTCGACAACTCAAATCTATACGCATGTAACCAAAAACCGTTTAAAAGAAGTATATGATAAAACTCATCCGCGTGCATAATACTATATACACTACTTCACAGAGGAGCTATACAACTTGTTTAGACGTATATTTGTGATTGTACTTGACAGCGTAGGGATTGGTGCTATGCCTGATGCCCACGAATACGGTGACGCCGGGGCCAATACGCTGGTACATATTGCTGAAACTAAGGGCGGACTTACTTTGCCAGTACTGGCAAGCATGGGATTAGGCTTAATTGAGCCCATTGCCGGTGTTCCGGCAGTTTCCCGCCCTATTGCTGCTTTCGGAAAAATGGCAGAGCTGTCGAAAGGAAAAGATACGACAAGCGGTCATTGGGAATTGGCAGGCTGCCCGCTGTTTACTTCATTTCCCGTCTATCCTAACGGTTTTCCGGCCGAAATTATTGAAAGCTTCAAGCTGCATTCCGGGTTGGACGTCTTGGGCAACAAAGCAGCTTCCGGCACAGAGATTATTGCCGAGCTGGGAGAAGAACACATGCGTTCAGGCCGACCGATCGTATATACGTCTGCTGACAGTGTTTTTCAAATTGCTGCTCATGAGGAGATTATTCCCCTGACCCGTTTATATGAGTTATGCAAAATTGCGAGAGACAAAGTTTGCCTTGGCGACCATGCTGTGGGCCGGATTATTGCCAGGCCGTTTATCGGTAAACCGGGGAATTTTGTCCGTACGGCTAACCGCCATGATTACAGTCTGGAACCGCCAGCGCCAACAGTGCTTGACCTGCTTAAAGAGAGCGGTTTTGCCGTCACTGGTATTGGTAAAATTGCCGACATTTATGCCCACCGGGGCCTGACGGAATCTTATCCCACAAAATCCAACAGTCATGCCATGGAAGTGCTTACCGATTTAGCAGGCAAAAGTTTGCCAAGCGGATTAATTATGGCCAATCTTGTTGATTTTGACAGCATTTACGGACACCGCAACGATGCGGCAGGTTATGGGCAGGCTTTGGAAGAATTTGATACAGCTCTTGCCGGCTTTGTGTCCAGGATGACAGAAGAGGATCTGCTGATTATTACCGCTGATCATGGCTGTGATCCTACTGTAGCGGGAACAGATCATACCAGAGAGTATGTACCGCTGTTGGCGTATCATAAGAGACTGGCAACAACACCGCAGCCAGTCAATTTAGGGATACGCTCTACCTTTGCCGATGTGGGGGCAACTGTGGCCGCGAATTTCTCTCTGGCGCCGTTAGCCTATGGACATAGCTTCTTAAAAGACCTTTTGAGGTGAAAAATAGTGCATGCCGCTGACATAATTACCAAAAAGCGTAATGGTGAAGAATTATCAGAAAATGAAATTGCCTGGCTGATACAGGCTTATACCGATGATAAACTACCTGATTATCAAATGGCGGCCTGGCTTATGGCCGTATTTTTCCGGGGTATGACAGACCGTGAGACAGCAGCCCTTACTATGGCTATGGCTAACTCCGGTGAGCAGGTGGACCTAAGCCAGGTGCCCGGAATAAAAGTGGACAAACACAGTACCGGCGGGGTTGCCGATACCACCACACTGGTGCTGGCACCGCTAGTGGCTGCCGCCGGAGTGCCTGTGGCCAAAATGTCCGGCAGGGGACTGGGGTTTACCGGCGGTACCATAGATAAGCTGGAAGCCATACCAGGCTTTAAGGCTACGCTGGAACGTCAGGAATTTATTGCTAATCTGCAGCAATACGGGATTGCTGTCACCGGCCAATCGGCTGCTATTGCACCGGCCGACGGCAAGTTATATTCTCTTAGAGATGTCACGGCTACGGTCGAAAGTATACCGCTTATCGCCTCATCCATTATGAGTAAGAAGATTGCTTCAGGGGCAGATAAAATTGTTCTGGATGTAAAGGTTGGCAATGGTGCTTTTATGAAAACCAGGGCCGATGCTGTTATCCTGGCTGAAGCTATGGTAAATATCGGCCGGCTTGTTGGCCGGGAAACGGTTGCCATACTAACCAATATGGATCAGCCGTTGGGTATGGCTATCGGCAACAGCCTGGAAGTTAAGGAAGCCATCGAACTGCTATCAGGCCGGGGTACAGCCGCGCTCAAGGAGGTTTGCCTGGAACTGGGTTCGCAGATGCTGGTGTTAGGCGGTCAAGCAAAAACACCGGCAGACGGGCGCAGGTTGCTCACAAACCTTATCGACAACAGACAGGCGTTAGCCAAATTTGGCGAGTTTATTACTGCTCAACAGGGTGATTCCGCTATTTTGCAAGATACCGGTAAGCTGCCGCAGGCCGGCTTTGTTCAGAAAGTTACGGCCCCTTGTCAGGGATATATTACCGCTGTCAACGCTGCTCAAATTGGTTATGCCGCTATGCGTTTGGGGGCAGGCCGGGAGTATAAAGGACAGACAATCGATGTAGCCGCCGGGATACAGATGCAGTGCCGGCTGGGACAGTATGTGAGCTGCGGGCAGCCGTTGGCAATAATATACACAAATGATAAATCAAAGCTTAAACAGGCGGACGAAATTTTACAGCAGGCCATTGAAATTAAAGAGCAGCCTACCGTCATTCCGCCTTTGATAATAGGCTTGGTTGATAAAAACGGCTTTCATGATCGACTGGAATAATACCAGTCGATTTTTTTTGTCTTATTTCTTGTTTAAGCTTCTCCAATATGGGATACCATAATTCAAAAGAAAGGAGTGTTATGATTGATCCGAAAAACTGTGCTGGTAACATTACTGTTTTTGCTTTTGGCCGGTAGTACTGCTTTTGGCGCTCCGGCAAACCCGCAGTCAGCTGTGCAACTGCAAACTAGTGCTGTATCTGCTGTGCTTATGGACGAAAATGGTACAATACTTTTTGAAAAAGATTCACACAAACGCTTGCCGCCTGCCAGTGTAACCAAAATTATGACCTTGCTGCTGGCAGTCGAAGCTGTTGAACAGGGCCGCATTCAGCTTACTGACGAAATATTTACAAGTGAAACTGCCTGGCGTCAGGGTGGATCACAGATATGGCTGGAACCGGGTGAGAAAATGTCTGTCAAGGAGATATTGACTGCCGTGGCGGTCGTCAGTGCGAATGATGCTGCCGTAGCACTTATGGAACACATTTACGGCAGTGAAGCGGCTGCTGTTGAAGCTATGAATAAGCGGGCCGAAGCATTAGGTCTGGCAGACACTCATTTTAACAATGTAAATGGGTTACCGACAACTGACCATTACATGAGTGCTTATGATGCTGCATTAATTGCCAAAGAAGCCACCACCCACCCACTGTATATGGAGATGTGCGGGATTAAAGAAGCCTGGCTGCGGGATGGGAAAAACTGGCTTGTTAATACTAACAAGCTATTGTGGTGGTATAAGGGCGGCGACGGGTTAAAAACCGGTTGGACAGAAGAGGCAAAATATTGTTTTGTCGGTACCGCCAAACGGGATGGTCTTCGTCTTATTTCAGCAGTGTTCGCCACCCCTGAACCGCGTTCTCACTTAAGAGAAAGTATGAAACTGCTTGATTGGGGCTTTGCCAATTATACGGCTGTACCCATTGTCACTCAAGGCACTGTGGTTGAACGGCTGAAAGTCAATAAAGGCATAGAGAAAGAGATTCAACTAGTGGCTGCTCAAGACTTAAATTTAATTGTCGGCAAAGGACAAAATAAGAATTTGCAAAAGAAGATCGTGGCAGATTCCAGCGTTAATGCCCCGATAGAAGCAGGGCAAAAATGTGGCGAGCTTATTGTTATTAAAGATGGCAAGGAAATGGGTAAAGTGGATTTAATTGCTGAAAAAGCAGTACCCAAAGCCGGGCTGATAAGAATTTTCCAAAATATGATAACAAATTTGTTCAGCATTTCAAATTAAAAACAGATCGACAATGAGTATCTAAGAAAGTTATACTTTCTGTTTAGGATAAAAAACTGCGGAATATTCTGCAGTTTTTTATTTTTTTACACAACCATAGCAGGAAAAAATTTCCTTTTACCGAATTTCCCATTGTAGAGACGTTAACTTGGGAGGTTATATTGTTGAAGCTTGTTACAGTTATGAAACAGGGTGTTTTGGTAGTAAGGCTTACAGGTGAACTGGATGTTTGCGGAGCTAATGAATTCCGTGCTGTCGTCGATGAGGCACTGGAGGCGAGCGGAGCCAAACACATTTTACTGAATATGCAGGGAGTTAGTTTCATTGACAGTTCCGGGTTAGGTGTTATTCTCGGGCGGTACCGGCAGATCGCCCCGCTTGGCGGTAAAATCCTCGTAGTTCACCTTGCACCGCAGGTACAGCGAATATTTGAATTGGCCGGGTTAATGAAAATTTTAAACATTTATCAATCTGAAGACCAAGCGTTAGAACTACTATAAGGAGGCTGTGCCAATGGGAACGCAGATAAAAAATCAAATAAAACTCTCGATGTTAAGTGTTGATGAAAATGTCGGTTTTGCCAGGACGGCAGCGGCGGCTTTTGCCGCACAACTGGATTTGACGCTCACAGAAATTGATGAAATTAAAGTTGCCGTTTCGGAAGCCGTATCTAATTCTGTAATTCACGGTTATGGTGATTGTAATGATAAACAAAACTATATTGAATTAATTATGAACTTATTTCAGGACAAGCTTGAATTTACCGTTATTGATTACGGGCGAGGCATTGCCGACATCAAAGAGGCACGCCAGCCTTCGTTTTCCAGTGATCCTGAACGTATGGGATTAGGCTTTGTTTTTATGGATTCTTTCATGGATGAACTTGAAGTTATTTCCGAGCTGGGGCAGGGGACGACAGTAAGAATGGTAAAAATGCTTGTGCCCTGCGTAGAGCACTAGGTGAAAACCATGCTCAAAGATGAGGAATTTAAAGAATTGCTTTGTAAGGCCCAATCGACTGACCCTGCCGTACGGGAAGAAGCTAAAGAGCGTATTCTTGAAAACAACCTGAATTTAGTCCGAAGCATTGTCCACCGTTTTACTAACCGCGGCTATGAGTGGGATGATTTATTTCAGATTGGCAGTATTGGACTATTAAAAGCCATTGAACGCTTTGACCTCAATTTTAGCGTCAAATTCTCTACCTATGCTGTACCTATGATTATTGGTGAGATTCGCCGGTTTATCAGAGATGATAATCCGGTCAAAGTCAGCCGCCCGCTAAAGGAGCTTGCCTATCGTGTTCACAAAACCCAGGAAAAGCTTCAAGGTTCTTTGGGACGAGAACCAACAATTACCGAAATTGCCAAAGAATTATCGCTGGCACCGCAAGAAATCGTTTCCGCGCTCGAAGCTGTTCAGCCGCAAGTCTCATTATATGAGCAGGCATTTCCAGGCAGTGATGGCGGCGATGCCATCCATCTTTTAGACCAAATCATGCTGCCTGAGGGCCAGGACAGTGCGTATTTCGATAAACTGGCATTAAAAGAAGTATTGGCACGGCTGCCTGTGAAAGAACGTACCGTTATTTATTTACGTTTCTTTGCCGATAAAACACAGGCTGAAATTGCGGTAATTATTGGATTATCCCAGGTGCAGGTATCACGTATTGAAAAACATGCGCTCAAGATAATCAGAGAACTATTACAGACCTCTTAGCAAATGAGGTCTGTTTTTTAGTTTAACAGCATGTATAAATTTTGGTGCCAGCACCAGACCCGGCACGGGTTGCCTTCATACAACGCTGCTCCGCTTATGCATAACGGCCACTCGTGCCTCGGTAATGTTGACGATTATATGGAGCGCGCCAGGATTTTTCTTATTTTTTCATACCATAGTAGTAAACTGATTTTAGGACATAATAAAAATAAGAGGTGATTGCAATGGATAGTGTAGTTAATAAATCAAAGTTCAAAGGCTTTATTTTTCTGTTTTTGGTGTCGCTGCTTATGGCCGGGAGCGCGGCTGCCTGGCTGTATTTTACTACAGATATGACTCCGAAACCTCCAATGAGAGCCAGACAAGTTTTTTTGTGGCATAACAATCAGAATAATGTACAGACTATAATTGTCACCAAACATAATTTTTACAGGGGGTAGTAATATGGTTGTAAAAGTTATCGAACTCGTGGGAACTTCCCGCCACAACTGGACTGATGCGGTAGATAATGCTGTTTTGGAAGCGGCAAAGACTGTTGACTCCATTCTTGGCGTCGAAGTAACAAATTTTACGGCAAGTGTAGATAACGGCCACATAGGGGAATACAAAGCCGATGTAAAGGTAGCCTTCAAGGTTAATCACTAATTAAATATAATTAGCGTAAAGAGTGCCGCAGGCACTCTTTGTTGTTATATGAATTAATCAGTTTAGCTATGGTCAAAATATAAGCGAACTTACACTGGTTTTTAGCAATAGCTGCTTTATCCGATGGCTAACCCTAAGACTCCCAGCGGGAGTTTAGGGGCTTCCCAGGAAGTTGGGCGACTAACCTTCAGATGGGGTTAAAACCCCACCTGAAGCTAAGTCTGCTTTATCATACCAAACTGATAATGGAGGTGTGCAAGTGTTTAACAGCAAAGCCAGTCAGGCTGAACAGGAACGGTACCAGGAAAAGTTTAATCAGCTTAAACCTAAACCTCCTATAGTAAAAAATGTGGTATGGGCCTTTATTGTTGGTGGCTTGATTTGTGTGCTTGGACAATTTTTTCTGGAGTATTTTATGAGTTTGGGATTTAGCAAAAAGGAAGCTGCCGGGCCGACTTCTATCGTGCTAATTTTTCTAAGCGCCTTATTCACAGGCTTAGGGCTGTATGATGAACTTGG
This sequence comes from Sporomusa sphaeroides DSM 2875, assembly GCF_001941975.2. Taxonomy (NCBI): domain Bacteria; kingdom Bacillati; phylum Bacillota; class Negativicutes; order Selenomonadales; family Sporomusaceae; genus Sporomusa; species Sporomusa sphaeroides. Next base: position 2,017,261 of record NZ_CP146991.1, read on the forward strand.
ACGAATAGCCGGTGCCGGGTCGGTTGTGCCGATAACCGGTTTTGCCAATGCCATAGTTTCGCCGGCTATGGAGTTTAAGCGGGAAGGTTATGTCTTTGGTATCGGTGCAAAAATGTTTGTAATTGCCGGGCCGGTATTGGTTTATGGCATTTCAACAGCAGTAATCATTGGGTTTATTTATTGGCTGAGACTGTAAGAAAGGTGGACAGCATGCACAAAAAGCGTGGTCAGCAGAGTATTGTTTTTGCCGTTCCCCCGGTTATAACAAGTACCGCCAATGTTGTCGGACCGATGGAAGGCGATGGGATATTAACCGAGTTTTATGACCGGATACTAGAGGATAATCTTGACAACAACGATAGTTGGGAGCAATGTGAATCCTGCATGATGGAATGGGCAATACGGGCCGCGGTAGCAAAGGATAACAGTGTGCTTACTGATGTTGACTATGTATTGGCAGGTGACTTGCTTAATCAACTAATGAGTACTCATTTTGCGCTAAGAAATATTGGCCGCCCATTTTTGGGTATGTATGGTGCTTGCTCCACATTAGCTGAAAGTATGCTGGTTGGCTCGACCTTGCTTGATGGCGGTTTTGCCAATAAAGTTGTTGCCAGTGTTTCCAGTCATCATGACACGGCCGAACGTCAATACCGGTTTCCTACCGAGCTTGGTGTACAGCGGCCGCTTGTTTCGCAGTGGACAGTAACCGGAGCCGGTGCGGTGGTCATTTCAGCCGTTGGCAAGGGTCCGCGGATTACGGCTGCAACGGTGGGGAAAATAGTAGATATAGGCTTAAAAGATCCTAACGCCATGGGGCCGGCTATGGCTCCCGCGGCTGCCGATACCTTGTGGTCTCACTTTAACGATACCGGGCGTCCGCCGGATTATTATGACATGATCTATACCGGTGACCTGGGAAGTGTTGGCAAAGCATTGGTCATTGAGTTATTTAAGGAGAAAGGAATTGATTTATCAACAAATTATGAGGACTGCGGTTGCATGATTTTTAAAGAGGAACAGGACGCCCATGCCGGTGCCAGTGGCTGCGCCAGTTCGGCAATCGTATTTACCGGCTATATTTACCGTTTGCTCATGCGTCAGAAACTGCACAAAATATTACTGGTAGGTACAGGCAGTTTGCATAGTACGACCTCGTATCAGCAAAAAGAATCAATCCCCTGTATTGCGCATGCTGTAGCAGTGGAAATATAAAGGAGGCAACCCATTTGCAGGCATATGTAATGGCTTTTGTTATTGGGGGCTTGATCTGTGTAATCGGGCAACTGCTTATGGAGCTTACTCCGCTTACACCAGCCCATGTGTTAGTGCTGTTTGTAGTATTAGGCGGCCTTTTAAGCGGAATAGGGCTATATCAGCCGTTAGTGGAACTGGGCGGTGCGGGAGCAACCGTTCCCTTACCGGGTTTCGGTCATGCGCTGGTCTCAGGTACTCTGGAAGAAGTGGATAAAATCGGTTTTTGGGGTATTTTCAGCGGGGCCGTTAAAGCAACTGCAAGTGGGATAACAGCAGCGGTTATTTTTGGTTTACTTATAGCCATTGTTTTTAATCCGAAAGGGTAACTTTATAAGCCAGTCAGTTTTTTGAGTAACATATGGGGGGATTAGTGTGCCGAAACGAATTTCGAGTAAGGTATCAAGTTACATTAAACCCAGGCAAGGACAAAATTCAAGTCTGGAAAGTTCACAGACAGGTGAAGGAACAGTAATTGCCGATATGGCTAAAGGTTTCTTGCAAACGCAAGCCAAGCTGGATAATTCGCAAGAAGTTGTCGACCTGTTACATAAGATTAACGGGCAACTGGAGAACTTGCAGGGGGCCCTTAACGGAAACAGTCATAGTGGTGGCGGCTACTCTCCAACTCAACAAGAACAACAACCCGGGATAAATCAACCAATGCCGCAGCCGCAGTCACCCCAGGCAGGACAGCAGGCTGCAAACTCTCAAGCGGAAGTGGCGCCGGAATTACGGCAATTGTTCAGCATGCTGCTGGCTAATGCCGGTCAGCAAAATAATCCGGCAGCCACCGGCGGAGAGCAAGGGGCGCAGCAGGCAAGGCAAAGCCAGAACCAGAGTAAAGAACAGGGAAATGACGGGAATAACAGTTCTAACAAGCCTATTGCCGTGCAGACTGCCGCACAAGTATTGGCTCAGGCACAATATGAGCTTTCCAATGAACTGGAAGCAAGTTTAAAAAAGCTCAAACAGGTAATTAGTGAAAGCGAAAAAATTGCTAATAAAATCAGTAATTTACTAGGCGAAGAAAATAGCCAGTAGCAATGAGGTGATGGAGTTGGACAAAGTTACGGCACTCAATAAAAAAATACGGGTGATTCTCGTTACAGATGGTGATAAAGTAGCTCAGCAGGCAGTTGAAAATATTGGTTCTTCCTTGGGTTTACGCTGTATTTCGGCATCAGGGGGCAACCCGACACCTATCGGTGGCAAAAAAATTGTTGAACTTCTGAAAACCGTTCCCCGTGATCCGGTACTTGTTATGTTTGATGATAAAGGACGTGAGGAAAAAGCCGAGGGAGAACGGGCGCTGGAATACGTAGCCAATCATCCTGATATTGAAGTATTAGGTGCTGTGGCTGTAGCCTCCAATACCCACTGTATTCATGGGGTTCATGCCGATGCCTGTATTGATTGCCAGGGCCATGTGATTGACTCATCGGTTGATAAAAAAGGGGAAATCAAAAAAAAGAATGCTTGCGACTGTGAGCCGGTGATTACCGGTGATACTGTTGATGTGTTAAATGATGTTGAGGTGCCTGTTATTATTGGCGTAGGCGATATTGGGAAAATGGATAAGCATGATGACTTGAGCCGGGGGGCTCCAATAACCCGTAAAGCAATTGAAGAGATATTAGAACGGAGTGGCATTGATTATGTCAGATGAACAGAAAATTGCTAAAGATCTTGACAGTAATATAAATTATGTAAAAGACCGCCTGGGAGTGGGCGAAACCTTTGATATTATCTTTCGCGAATATCGGGCAGGGAAAAAACGGGCAGCTTCATTTTCGATAAATGGCATGACCAATGACGTGGTTTTATCAAATGTGTTTGAAGAATTAACCGCTTATAAGCAAGAGGAATTAACCGTCAATACCTTCCAGAAACTGTTTTATTCGCGGGCCATTCATTCCCAGGTCAAATTGGTTGAAAACATGAATGATGCTATTACCAGCCTGCTGTCAGGTGAACTGCTCTTCTTTGTGGAAGGCGAAGGGCAAGTCATGGTCATTGATGCACGCGCCTATCCGGTTCGGGCTCCTGCCGAATCAAATATCGAAAAGGTAACAAGAGGCTCGCGGGACTCTTTTGTTGAAACCATTGTTTTTAATACGGCGCTGATCCGGCGGCGGTTGCGTGACCCCAATCTCAGATTTGAAATTGTCAAGGTAGGCACACGGTCACAATGTGATGTTGCGGTCGCTTATATTAAAGATATTACCAACCAGGAACTGGTTGAGACCGTCAAGGAGCGGTTAAATAATATTAATATTGACGGCGTACCGATGGCGGAAAAGGCTATAGAAGAATATGTTGTTGCCGGCAGCAAGTGGAATCCGCTGCCGAAAGTGCGGTATACCGAACGGCCGGATGTCGCTGCCGTTCATCTGCTTGAGGGGCATGTATGTTTAGTTGTTGACACTTCGCCTAATATTATGATTTTGCCGACAACCTTTTGGCATCATGTGCAGCATGTGGAGGAATACCGGCAAAATGTAGTAGTTGGCTCTTACCTGCGGCTGATTCGCTTGGCAGGGGTTTTATTATCTTTGCTTCTGCCGCCGTTATGGCTGGCTGTAGTGCTAAACAGACAGATTTTGCCTGAATCTCTGGCTTTTCTGGGTCCGCAGGAGTCAGGCATCATTCCTATTGGAATTCAGTTTATATTGGCCGAGTTTGGGGTCGAATTGGTCAGAATGGCAACCGTACATGTTCCTACCGCGCAATCAACGGCTTTAGGTTTTATTGGAGCGTTTATGCTGGGCGATATTGCCACCAAGGTAGGACTGTTCGGCAATGAGACAATCTTTTATACGGCAGTAGCCGCTGTCGGAGCATTTGCCACTCCCAGTATGGAGTTTGCTATGGCTACCCGTCTTTTTCGGGCCCTGATTATCATTTTGGTCATGTTCTTCCAATTGCCAGGCTTTATTGTGGGAGTAGGAGCCGTATTTTTATTGATGCTGACAACGAAATCTTTTGGCATTCCTTATCTGTGGCCGGCAATTCCTTTTAATTTTGGTGCGATGAAAGACGTGTTATTCCGGTTGCCCATACCTAATAAAATATTGCGTCCTGCCGTCCTAAAACCTCAGGATGCAGACCGGCTTGAAAGTACCGGCGTGCAAGACAATACTAAAGACAGTAGTGACCAAGATAAAAAGTAAGACAAACAATGCCGCCCGTAGTTTCCGGGCGGCATTGTTGCTGGAGGCTATTTTCCACGAAAAAATTCACGTATATATCCCATGCTTTCATTGATGTTGGCCAGTTGCTCTTTAAACGCGCCTTTATTTTCAGCATTAACGGAATCTTTCAACTGATTTACCGTTGAATGGGTTTTGGTTATCTCACCTAAAATCCCAACCTGCTCCATGCCAGGCTTTACTTTTTCCCAGGTTCCCTGTAATTCTTTTGCTTTAATGACAGCTTTTTCCCAATCTTTATTTTCTACATAAAAACTGACATTGCGTATCCCATTACTGACAGCAATAATATCGGCAACAGGTGATAGTTTATAGGACTTGCCGATATCGCTGATGCTACCCATAAAGGCAAGCAGGTTTTCATGAGATTCGGTTATTTTTTCGGAATTGATGGCTGCAATTAGTTTTCCCATAGCTTCATCGGCTTCCTTTACGCCTTTTTTATCGCCGACGGCGGCTTTGCCTTGCTGCCACTTGGCTTGCAGATTGGCAAGCCCGGCCTGCGCCTGGGCCCAGTCTTCTTTGTTAATGCCTTCAAATACAACTCCGGCGGTGGCTTCCAGATCATAGAGTTCGGCAGGTGCTGAAATAAATCTTTCCCAAACCGGCGGGTTGGGCTTTGATTCAACCGGTTTGCCGGCAGGACCTATTTCCGGTTTAGGCGCAGGCCCTGCTAAGCCGCAGCCGGCCAGTAACAGCAAAATCAAAGTAAATACCGCAATGTTTATCAGTGACAGTACCCGCATAATAAGTAGATGCCTCCTTTCATTTTAAGGTAAAGAACAGCAGTTTACCCGGATATGTTTATTTTGAGCAGGTTTTGCTAATTTTATATATTCAGCAGTAAAGAATTTGCAGTCGCAGACGGCTGGTGTATTGACAACGCTCCACCGCTGGCGCTTGACTTGTGCTTTTGCCAACACACCAGTCGCTGCAAAACTGTAACGCATTGTAGATAGTATAGAAATAATCCGCTATTTTATTTTGCTTTTGCTTGCTTTTTTAGTATAATTTAGTAGTACGTCGAGTGAAAGTAATAAGGAGGACTCCATTTGTTTGGTTTTGACGCCGATATGATATTCAGAATCCCGGCATTATTAATTGCCCTCACGGTACATGAATATGCCCATGCCAGGGTTGCAGTTACGTTAGGTGATCCGACTCCGCGGTTTATGGGGCGGTTAACACTTAATCCTGTATCACATCTTGATCCCATTGGACTCTTAATGTTGTGGCTGGCTCAGTTTGGCTGGGCGAAGCCTGTTCCTATTAATCCCGGCAATTTTACGGATTACCGCAAGGGAATGTTACTCGTATCGCTGGCAGGGCCTGTGTCTAATATGCTGCTGGCGCTCTTAACCGCCTTTGCCATAGCCATTTTGGGTAAGTTGCAGTTGTTACACGGGGATTGGGTAAAAGTTTTGTGGCTGCTGTACAGCTATAACATAATTTTAGCCGTATTTAATTTGATACCCATACCGCCGCTTGACGGTTCAAAGATACTGGCAAGTATACTGCCAGCCCGTCAGGGAGAGATATTTGATAGAATGGAGCAATATGGCTCCTTTATATTAATAGCACTTGTCTTTACCGGTGTTATTGGCAGCATTATCTATCCGCTGAGAATTGGTTTATCCTATATTATTAATTTAATAGTAATGACAGTTTTATAACAGGAGGAGATATATTTTGACTAAAAAACGTATTTTTAGCGGCATGCAGCCGTCGGGGAATTTCCATATGGGGAATTATCAGGTGCTTAGCAACTGGATCAAACTGCAGGAAGAATATGATTGCATATATTCGATAGTAGATTGGCATGCGCTTACATCTTCGTACGAAGATACCGGCAAACTGCCTGAGCGTATTGAAAATATAGCGCTGGACTGGCTGAGTGCCGGCCTGGATCCGGAGAAGAGTATTGTGTTTGTCCAGTCGCATGTAAAAGAACATGCTGAACTACATTTGCTGCTGTCAATGATGACACCGCTGTCCTGGCTGGAACGTGTCCCGACCTATAAAGATAAATTGCAGCAATTAGGTGAAATGGGTAAAGAGATTAATACTTACGGATTTTTGGGATATCCGGAATTGATGACGGCCGACATTATCTTGTATAAGGCTGATGTCGTGCCGGTAGCTGAAGATCAGATACCGCATCTTGAACTGACAAGAGAAATTGTTCGTCGTTTTGCAAATTTGTACAAGCCGATATTTCCTGAGCCTCAGGCTATTTTAAGCCCCCTGTTGCCAGGCATCGATGGGCGCAAGATGAGTAAATCCTATGGCAATGAGATTCCGTATGCGGCTGAGCCGGAGGAGTTGCAGGCGCGGGTAAGGCTGATGATTACTGATCCCAAGCGGGTTAAGAAAACCGATGCGGGTGATCCGGAAGTTTGTACAGTCTATACCTTTCACAAAATCTTTAGTTCACAGCAGGAACAAAGCGAAATTGCCGGTCATTGCCGGAATGCCAGTATTGGCTGTGTAGAATGTAAAAAACGGCTGGCTGAAAAGATGGTTACCACATTGGTCGATGTCCATAGCCGCCGCAAAGAGCTGGCGGCCAAGCCTGAAAAAATCAGGGAAATATTAGCTTACGGTGCCGAACGTGCGAGAAAAGTAGCAGCAGCAACCATGGAAGAAGTCCGGTCAGTCATGAACTTGGGCTAGTTAAACTATGTCAGGCTATACTATCAAGCTAGAAGCTTTTGAGGGACCATTAGCCTTACTAATGCATCTAATTGAAAAAAGTCAGATAGATATCTATAATATTCCCATCGCTGAGATAACCGAGCAATATCTGTACTATCTTAAGGCTATGGAAGAGTTCGATATTGAAGTAGCCAGTGAATTTCTCGTTATGGCGGCTACTCTGTTACAAATAAAATCGCATATGTTATTGCCGCGTCCGGTTATTGCCGAAGCAGCCGATGAGCTTATTGATCCGCGCCAAGAACTGGTTGACCGGCTGATTGAATATCGTAAATATAAGCAAGTAGCCCAGTTCCTCAACCAACTGGGCAGTGAGCGGGACAAATATTTTATTAGATCGCCGCAGGAGTTTGCCAAGCAGTTTCCACTGCCTGAAGGGCTTTCACTTGACGATCTGCTAAAAGCTTTTGCCGCGCTCTGGGAAAGTGTGATCCCTGACTTTGCCGTTATTGCCCCGGAAGAGATAAGTGTTAAGGATAAAATGCACGATATTATGACGCTGTTAAGAAGTAACAACGGGAAGCTGGAATTTCACAAACTCATGATTAGGACAGGTTCCCGTTCGGAGTTTATTGCCGCTTTTTTAGCGTTATTGGAGCTAATTAGATTAAAGCAAATCATGATTCACCAGGAAAAGCAGTTTGCACCGATTTGCCTTAGTTTGAAGGAGTGACCGGCGGATGTTTTATCAGCATTTGCAAGGAGCAATTGAAGCGTTGCTATTTGCTAGCGGACAGCCGCTGCCTGCGGCAAAAATAGCTCAAATATTAGATATTCACGTTGACCATGTGCATGCGTTGATCGTCGAAATGACAGGCATCATGGTGAGTGAGCAGCGTGGTCTTACCATTGTGGAAGTGGCAGGTGGGTATCAACTATGTACAAAACCCTCGCTTGTTGATATTGTCAGCAAACTGGCCGAACTGCAGGATAGCAAATTGTCGGCTGCCGCCCTGGAAACACTCGCCATTGTCGCCTTTAAACAACCTGTGACCAAACAGGAAATTGAGAGTATCCGTGGTGTTAAAGCCGACAGAGTGATTACTACACTGCTTGACCGTACACTCATTAAAGAAGTAGGCCGCAAAGAAGCGGTAGGACGTCCGATTTTATATGGCACAACTAACGAGTTCTTACAATGTTTTGGCCTGAACAGCTTAGATGACCTACCGGCCATCGCCAGCCTGCTTCCGGGTACGGAGACTGAGGAATAAGACAACCATTGGTTGTCTTATTTTTATTTATTCGTGCATACTAACTAATAGGCTACAAGGCGAGAGGTGGAAAGCATGGAAAGCTGGCTATTATTCCTGACAACAGTGCTCTTTTTTTTATGGCTGCTTTCACAAGTCAACCTGTACATTGACTTGCATTTTTGCCGGCGTAAAGATGATGATTTTCTTGAAGTGACTGTTTATGCCTTGAGAAAGCTGCTCATTTATACCATGAAAATTCCTGTTATTGAAATTATCCAGTATAATGATTTGCCATGGGTTACCTCGGAAATACAGACTTCCCATGCTAAAACCGAAACACATGCGGAGCGTGAGCAGCGTTTTGTAAAAAAACTGGCCAAGATATTTATTTACAACCCGCGGCGATTCTTGCGTTTGCTTAAGTCAACCAGACACTTTTTCCGCACCTATCGCCATTATACAAACAGATTAACGCAGGCGATGCATTGTGACAGGCTTGAGATAAAAGTTGTATATGGCTTTGAGGATGCCGCTGTTACGGGTGTCCTAATGGGCATATTGGGCTCTATGCTGGGCCTGTTGCTGCAATCGCTGCAAAATAGGTTGATTATGGATTCCGAACCTGCGGTAAGGGTGAAGCCCGTATATGGATGCAACTATCTGGAGGTCGAAGTAAGGTGTATATTCAGAATCAGACTTGGCAATGTTATTACTGCAAGTATGGCGAGAGTAGCAAATTCATTGCACAAGGAGGCGACTCGCAGTGGCTGATCATCCGATACAGGGTTTAATGAAAACAGCTATGGAAAGTATCAAAGGTATGGTTGATGTCAATACCATTGTTGGCGACGCGGTGGAAACCCCTGATGGAACTGTGATTGTCCCTATATCGCGGGTAACATTTGGTTTTGCGGCAGGTGGCGGCGACTATGAGGCCGAAGATACAGCGGCTGCACACAGCCACCCTTTTGGTGGTGCCAGCGGTGCCGGCATTAGCGTGAAACCGGTAGGATTTTTAGTATGCTCGCCGACTAGCGGAGTGCGGTTTATGTCGGTGGAGAGCAACCTTTTTTATGACCGGCTTATTGATATGGTGCCACAAGTAATAAATAAGATTGAAAGCATGCTGAGCAAAGATGCCAGTGAAGAGGAAGAACTTGAAGAGCTTGCGCAAACTGCCGAAACTCAAGGCTACCGGCAGTCTTCGGCAGAGGAGTAGGACAACCGGTCGTATATGTAAAAACCCACACATAATTGTGTGGGTTTTTACATATACAAGTACTAATTGCTGGCTAAATCATCCAACTTATTCTTAATTTGCGTGGCATGCAGCGCTTCCGCTTCTGCGAAATGTTTAAACATTTTAGCTACTTCTTTGTCATTAATACGATCGGCAAACGACTGATAATCGCGCACAAGTTCCTGCTTTTGCGTCAGGGTGGTGCGCAACGATGATTTAAGATCAAGTGTTTCCATATTGATTCACCTCCTTGAATTTGTTACTATTATTTCCGTCTGCTGCGCAAATAATGCCATGATAGTATTACACGTAAAATTTAGACAAGCTTAGCTATTAACAGCCGCTTTACGACGCCGGTGTGGTTCCTCCGCCTTGCACTGCGCAACAATCCTCGCTAAATTGATCCTGATTTTGATACAAATGGATGCTGGTCTGGCTTATAACATGGATTAATTTGGCAGGTAATTACTTTTGACCTGTGGTGAATTTAATTATATAATATTGCTTGGCTTACCTTACGCGAAAGGATTGAATTATGCGACGACTAATTAATTTTGGAATATTGTCCCTGCTATGTCTGGTTTTTTTGCCAACAACTGTATTTGCCGGGACTGCTCTGCCGGAACTTACGGCTAAATCGGCAATTGTCATAGAAGCATCAACAGGAAAAGTACTTTATAGCAAAAATGCGGCAGAACAGCGCTATCCGGCCAGTACCACCAAGATTATGACACTGATAACAGCGCTCGAGTACGGCAAACTGGATGATGTGGTTACTGCCAGCGACCAAGCTGCCGGCACGGAAGGATCCTCTTTATGGCTCACAGCAGGCGAGCGGCTTACCTTGCTGGATATGTTGTATGGCGTAATGCTTGTATCCGGCAATGACGCAACCGTAGCTGTGGCTGAACATATTTCAGGCTCGGTAGAAAATTTTGCTAAACAGATGACCGCTAAAGCTCATGCTATTGGCGCGGTCAACAGCAATTTCACCAATAGCAGCGGCCTGCCTGATGAACAGCATTATAGCACGGCACATGATTTGGCCAAAATTACAGCATACGGATATAAAAATCAACTCTTTGCTCAAATTGTTTCAACCCAGCATAAAGTTATTCCCTGGCCAGGGAAAGATCATGACCGGGATTTGTATAACGAAAACAAAATGCTATGGCTCTATGACGGGGCTAACGGGGTTAAAACAGGCTATACCGATGCTGCAGGACGCTGCCTGGTTTCAGCCGCCAACCGGAACGGCATTCAAATTATTGCCGTAGTGCTGGACAGCGAACATATGTGGGATGATTCCATAAACCTTTTGGATTACGGTTTCAGCAAGCTCACACAACTGCCTGTTGTCCGTAAGGATGATATCCTAAAGACCGTTAAAATTACTGAGGGTAAAGTCGGTAAGGTAAAACTGATGGCCACTGATGATATTATTCTACCGGTTGCTGATAATGAATTTGATAAATTTACCACGGTAATTGATGCTCCTGAAAAAGTTGCCGCACCGGTTGCCGCCGGGCAGAAACTCGGCACAGTTACCGTCATGTACGATAATGTAGCAGTTGCCAGTACCGAACTGGTTGCTGACCGGACGGTGGAACGAAAATCATTTTTCAAACTGATTTGGGGATCAGTGGTAGGCTTCGTGACATTTGTAATTCGCAATTTTGCTTAAAGGACGCCGCCGGCGTCCTTTTGACGTTCTAGCCTGCAACATTCTGTCATACATCATAATGGGTGATAGTGTGATGATTAATGTAATTTGGTTGTTACTGATGGCCAGCGGCATTATTTATGCCGGAATGAACGGGAGGATTGAGGTTGTTACTGCGAGCGCCATCAGCGCTGCCAAAAGTGCAGTCGAATTGGCGATTAATTTAATTGGAATTATGTGCTTATGGCTGGGTATTATGAAAATTGCCGAATTATCGGGATTAATCAAAGTCATCTCCTTCGTTTTACAGCCGATAGTTGGTTTGCTATTTCCCAGTGTACCCAAAAATCATCCGGCCATGGGGGCGATCATTATGACCATCAGCGCCAATATGCTCGGTCTGGGCAATGCGGTAACACCGCTGGGTATCAAAGCAATGCAGCAGTTGCAGACCTTAAATCCGAAAAAGTGCACGGCCACGCCGGCTATGTGTACTTTACTGGCTTTATGCACTACCGGTTTTACCCTTGTTCCGGCTACTATTATTGCGCTGCGGTCGGCGGCAGGTTCGGTAAATCCTACCGAGATAGTCGGGCCAACCTTGATTGTCAGTTTGGTTGCCACCATTTTTGTACTTATTATTGACCGGCTATGCCGGGCAGTATTTAGACGATAAAGGAGGAATACTCCGGATGTTGACTGAACTGAGTGAGCAGCTGTCAGTTTGGGCTATTCCTGCTGTGCTGCTCATAATTCCCATTGTCGGATACCTGCGCAAGGTTAAAGTATATGAAGCGTTTATTGAAGGGGCTGCTGAAGGATTCCAAACAGCTATCCGAATTATACCCTGTCTGGTAGCCATGCTGGTGGCTATCAGCATCTTTCGGGCATCAGGTGCCATGGACGCCTGTGTGGCACTCCTGGCACCGCTGCTGGATGTGCTGGGAGTACCGGCTGATCTGGTGCCGTTAGCCATAATGCGTCCGCTGTCAGGCAGCGGTTCTCTCGGAATGGCAACAGAAATTTTGAATACCTATGGTCCTGATTCGCTGGTTGGGAGGATAGCTTCCACCGTGCTGGCCAGTACGGACACTACCTTTTATGTGCTGACCGTATACTTTGGTGCGGTGTCAATCAGCAATCCACGGTATGCTCTCCTGGTCGGACTATCAGGTGATATAGCCAGCTTTTTGCTTGCCGTCTACCTGTGCCAATATCTATTTACAAGCTAACTGGCAACATTTGTTGCCAGTTTTTTCTATATCGGCATTTGTGGCACTTCGAATCCAAACGAATACACTGTAATGTGATGTAAAGCAGGGGAATGGAGGCGAAGTCCATGATTAAAGTCGTCGTAGTTGGAGGTGGCTGGGCTGGCTGTGCCGCAGCGTTAGCAGCGGCTAAAGCCGGGGCACAGGTAGTTTTGCTTGAACGCACCGATTTGCTGTTAGGAACAGGCTTAGTTGGGGGCATATTCCGCAACAATGGCCGGTTTACGGCTGCTGAAGAAGCTATTGCCATGGGCGGGGGAGACTTATTTGTAGCCATGGATGCCAATAGCAGGCATAGAGGTATACATTTTCCCGGACATAGTCATGCTTCATTTTATGATGTAACTACAATGGAACCCTTGGTGAAAAAAATCCTGCAAAACTATGGTATTGAAATCAAGACCAGGGCAAGGGTATCTGGTGTAGTTAAATACGGTAAAAAGATCCAACACCTTCTTGATGATAACGAAGAAGTTTTCAAGGCAGATGCCTTTGTTGACACAACCGGCACTTCCGGCCCTATGGGCAATTGCCTAAAATATGGCAACGGTTGTTCCATGTGCATTCTTCGCTGTCCGACATTCGGACCCCGGGTAAGTATTACCGCCAAGGCCGATGTCAAAGAAATAATGGGTAAAAAAGCCGATGGCAGCTATGGCGCTATGAGTGGCTCCTGTAAAATTAACAAAGACTCACTCAGTCCTGAGCTTAAAGATAAATTAGAAAAAGAAGGCATGGTAGTCATACCCTTGCCGGAAAATCTCAAAAAGTCAGGAATGCTTGGAAAAAAAGCCTGCTCACAATATGCCATTGCCGATTATGCCGAAAACATGGTTCTTATTGATACCGGACATGCCAAGCTAATGACCCCTTTCTTCCCGCTTGATATGCTGCGGACAATACCCGGACTGGAACGCACCAGGTATGAAGACCCGTACGCCGGGGGAGTAGGGAATTCCATACGGTATTTGGGTATGGCTCCTTGCGGCAGCTCACTGAAAGTAGACGGTATTGATAATTTGTTCTGTGCCGGTGAAAAATCCGGTATTCTTGTAGGCCATACGGAAGCGGTAGTAACCGGACTTTTAGCAGGCCATAATGCGGTACGCTGCTGTATTGATATGAAGTATCTTGAACTGCCGTCCGAACTGGCTTCAGGTGATTTTATCAATTATATTCACGCGCAGATGACGACAGAAGAAGGCATTAAACTAAGGTATACTTTCTCAGGTTCGGCCTATTTTGAGCGGATGAAACAACGCGGCTTATATTCAGCCGTTCGGGGAGAAATTAATGACCGTGTTATCAAAACGGGATTAAATGATATTTATAATACCTGTTTGGTTTAACAAGGAGGGGTGAAACATGCTATATAAGCTGGCAATGAAGTGTATTGATATAAATTCTCCTTATTGCCCTTGCCTGTTGGCGGAAACTAACCATTGTACTTTTTGCAGCCATTTAAAAGGTGAAGCAGTATGTGATTGCAACTGGAGCGGAGTGTGCATACTATACGAAAAACAATGGCAAGCAAAAAAGAAAAACTGGATTATTGATGCCGATGCACCTGTACGCATGGAAGCCGATACTGAATTTATTTTAAAAGAAAAGATTGCCGAGCATACATACCTCTTGGAATTTGAAGTAATCCCTGAACTTGCCCAGGCTCTTGACAGATGCGGGTCCTTTGTTTTCTTGCGCCGGCCGTCCGACCAGCAGTTCTATCAGTTTCCTGTAGGCGTAATGCGGGTCATTGGCAGCCATATTCAAGTGGTTGTTGAAACTACCGGACCCAAATCCGCACACTTGTTAGCCGACAACAATAACCATGTATTGGTGCGCGGTCCGTATTTTAATGGTATTTTTGGTCAACCCTGGATTGACAACATAGTTAATGGTAAAATATTATTAATAACTGGGGGTATGGGACAGCCACCTGCATTATCAATAGCACACCGGCTGGTCAAAAAGAATAATGATATCAAAGCACTTGTCGCACCAGGCAGGATTGGCAAGGTTTTTATTGCCGGTGAACTTACCAAACTGGGCATTACTGTCCAGGAAGTAGCCTCCATGCGTCAGTTTGGCATGCAGGCGTTGACCGAGCTGTTAACCGACAGCAAAGAATGTCCTGAGCTTATTGTCAGCGCAGGGCCTGATGAGCAGCATTATGGAGTTATCGCCGCCATGCAGACGGCTCAAGTCAACCTGCCAATGGCAGCCACCAATAATGCCACCATGTGCTGTGGCGAAGGCATTTGCGGCAGTTGTGACCGGCTAACTAAAGACAATAAACGGGTGCGCACTTGTAAAGTACAGACTGATTTTAGTCAATTTGCTCAAGAATAAAATAAGTGTAAAAGTAGGAGTCGAAATACATGTTAGAACGTTTGCAGAAAGTTATTGCTCAAGCCGGTATTGCATCACGGCGGGACGCAGAGGAACTCATTACAGCCGGCCGGGTAACCGTTAACGGCAAGACGGTTACTGAGCTTGGCAGTAAAGTTGAGACCAGGCGGGACCGGGTTGCTGTTGATGGCAAGCCGTTAAAAGCGGAAAAGTATGTTTATATTTTGCTCAACAAGCCGAAAGGAATCATAACTGCATTGGAAGATCCCCGGGGACGTAAAACGGTGGCTACCCTTGTTGCCGATATTCCGGAACGGGTTTATCCTGTGGGGAGGCTGGATTATAATACCGAAGGGCTGCTGCTTATGACCAATGACGGTGATTTGACGCATGCGCTGACCCACCCCAGTCATGAGATCGCCAAAACCTATTTAGTCAAGGTTCAGGGGTATCCACCTGAGGAGAAGCTCGACAAGCTGCGGGCCGGTATTAAATTAGAAGATGGCATGACCGCGCCGGCAAAAATTAATATTGTGGACATCGACAGGGAAAAAGCGTTAACTACCATGGAATTTGTTATTTACGAAGGAAAAAACAGGCAGATTCGCCGGATGTGTGAAGCAATCGGTTTTCCTGTGAAGAATTTAAAGCGGGTTAAATTTGCCTTTTTAACCTTGGAGGGAGTCAGACGGGGGCAGTACCGCCAACTGCTTGCCGGTGAGGTGGAAGAACTAAAACGCCTGGGCAAGAAAAAAAACAGTTGATTTTTTCACCCTTATTTGGAAGTAAATAAGGGTTTTTTTGCTCAATTTCCTCAAATAATTAAGAAAAGCGAGTGTGACATATGCAGCAAGTTCTTATCATCGGCGGTGGAGCCGCCGGCCTTATGGCTGCCGTAAGCGCGGCTCAATATGGCGCTCAGGTAACGCTACTCGAAAAAATGAAAGATGTCGGACGTAAGCTGCTTATTACCGGAAAAGGCCGCTGCAATCTCACGAATAACTGCGATATTCCTGAACTGGTGAAAAATATGACAGGGAATGGCTCTTTTTTATACAGCGCTTTTCATGCCTTTACTAATCAGGATGTTGTTGATTTTCTTAATCAGGCCGGTTTGCCGACCAAGGTGGAACGCGGCGGGCGGGTTTTCCCGGTTAGTGATCAGGCCAAAGATGTTATTAGCATCTTTACTAAAGAACTGTCCAAACTACAGGTTAACGTAAAAACAAATCAAACAGTTAAAAAACTAATTATAGAAGATGGCCGGGCTGTTGGTGTTATTACAACAGAGGCCGAATACCGGGCCGATGCCATAATTATTACGACAGGCGGCGCCTCCTATCCCGGTACAGGTTCGTCAGGTGATGGCTACCGGTTAGCGCAGGCTGCCGGACATACCATTGTGCCGCTGAAGCCGTCACTGGTGCCGCTGGAAGTTGCGGAGGAATGGATAACTGAACTGCAAGGTTTGTCGCTTAAGAATGTGACAGCAACTGTGTTAAGTGCCGGCAAAAAAGCCGCCGAAGAATTTGGCGAGATGTTGTTTACCCACTATGGTCTGTCCGGCCCCATTATTTTGTCATTAAGCAAAAAAGTGTCTGAGCTCTTTGCCGCTGCTCCGGATCAGGAAGTGACGATAACCATCAATCTTAAGCCGGCTCTTAGTACGGAGACTTTGGACAAGCGCCTGCAGCGTGACTTTGCCAAGTTTACCAGAAAGCAGTTGAAAAACTCTCTGCACGAACTGCTGCCTGCCAAACTAATTCCTGTTGTCATTGATTTGTCGTTTATTGACCCGGATAAATTTGTCCATCAAATTACGAAAGAAGAGCGAATGCGCCTGCTAACCATACTTCAACACCTGACGTTTACCATTTCGCAAACCAGGCCGGTAGCTGAAGCTATAGTAACGGCCGGCGGTGTCAGTACCAAAGAAATTGATGCAAGGACCATGGAATCAAAATTGATACCCGGTTTGTTTTTTGCCGGTGAAGTTATTGACATAGACGGATACACCGGTGGTTTTAATTTGCAAGCCGCTTTTTCTACCGGCTATGTGGCCGGCAGGTCTGCTGCCGGGAGCTAATAATGTAAAGGACGTAAGGCATTTTAGTAGAGATGAACTGCGATAGGGGGCTTTAGGATGGAGAACCGAAATGACAAGTTCCGCCGTAAGCATTTCTATGTTATCGACCGGCTGCTCATCAAACTGGCCACTGCAGCTGTTGTTTTGCTGCTGGTAGTGCAAGTTCTCCTTGTGCATGGCGAGGCCCGAAAATATCTCTCGTTGGTAGATAAACTGGAGGGCGAGCAAATCACTTCTCCTGCCACTATGTATGCTGCCGATGTGCCTTTGCCTAATGCTGACCGGACTATGAACACGGTAAACAAAGTTGTCGCCAAGTCGATGCGTACGCTGCGGCCGGGGAAGAAAATTACCATCCGGATGATTAACCCGCCGGCCGGTGTTGATGCGATTGTTACCGTAAACGGGGAAACGGTGGGCAATTTTGGCAAAGGTGAAGTTGAACTTACAGTATATGAAGGCGATTATATCGAAATTGACGCTGTTAGAATTAAAAAAACTGCCCAGTTTATTATTGATACCCATAAAAATGATCTGGTGTATCCTGTGGATGGTATTTTACTGGAAAATCAAAGTAATCTTGTGGTGGTAGGGAAGGTAATTTTTAAACGGTAATACGCCGCAAGGGTGAATTATTTACGGAAATTCGGCAATAAA
This sequence comes from Sporomusa sphaeroides DSM 2875, assembly GCF_001941975.2. NCBI lineage: Bacteria > Bacillati > Bacillota > Negativicutes > Selenomonadales > Sporomusaceae > Sporomusa > Sporomusa sphaeroides. The sequence goes on from NZ_CP146991.1 coordinate 2,034,904, forward strand.
CTGCGGACGTTGGAGGAGAATTTTTACCAGGCAGGGAATTATACTAAAGCATATTTTTGGAGATATTGTGGAGGCCTGTTATGATTATAATGATGAACACTCCCACTACCGGCCAGGTTAATCGGGTAATGGACAAGCTTCGACAGTTGGGCTTGGATGGTCACTCGATAACTACCGCAGATAAAACAATTATTACAGCCAGTGGTGACTTATCGGCCTGTAATCCCGATCTATATGAAAGAATGCCAGGCGTTGATAAGGTAGTTATTGTTGCAAAACCTTATAAATTAGCCAGTCGGGAGTTTCAACAGCACAATACTATTGTTACGGTTGGCACTGCCAGTTTTGGCGGAGAAAACATCCCCGTTATTGCCGGGCCTTGTGCAATTGAAAGCTATAAACAATTACAGCAAGCTGCTGCCAGCGCCAAAGAGGCCGGGGCGGCAATGCTGCGGGGCGGAGCATATAAACCGCGTTCTTCACCCTACAGTTTTCAAGGGCTGGAAAAAGACGGTCTTGAAATTATCAGGACGGTTGGTCAGGAAGTAGGTTTGCCTGTTGTTTCAGAGGTAACCGATCCCCGTAAAGTAGAATTAATTGCCCAGTATGTAGATATGCTGCAAATTGGTACACGCAACATGCAAAACTTCGTACTGCTCAAAGAAGTAGCGTTAGCCAAAAAACCAGTTCTGCTAAAGCGTGGTTTGGCAGCTACGATTGAAGAATGGCTCATGGCTGCTGAATACATTATGTCAGGCGGCAACGATCAAATCGTATTGTGTGAGCGGGGCATTCGTACCTATGAGACCTATACACGCAATACGCTGGATTTGAGTGCTGTGCCGGTAATAAAACATATAAGCCATTTGCCTGTTATTGTTGATCCAAGCCATGGCACAGGCAGTTGGCGGTGGGTTAGTCCTATGGCCAAGGCTGCAGTTGCCGCCGGTGCTGACGGCTTGCTGATAGAAATGCATCCCTGCCCGGAGGAAGCCTTATCTGACGGACCTCAGTCACTCACGCCAGGAAATTTTGCCCAGCTCATGGAAGAACTGGACAAATTAACTGCCGCACTTGGTCGAACCGTAAATAAAAAGAAAAATAAGTGATGAGAGGGAGTAGTATAGTAGTATGGGAGAAAATATGAAAGTTACGGGAACAACCGGTCTGAAAGGGACTGTCAATATTCCGGGAGATAAGTCGATATCGCACCGCAGTATTATGCTTGCCGGTCTTGCTGATACGCCTGTAAAGATAACAAATTTTTTGCATGCCGCCGACTGTTGGTCAACGATTGACTGCATGCGGGCGCTTAGAGTACGTGTTGAGCAAGGCGATGCAGGGGTTCTTACTGTTACAGGCAATGGGTTTTACGGACTGCGTGAACCGCATGAGGTACTTGATGCCGGTAATTCGGGAACAACAATAAGACTGATGACAGGTTTATTAGGAGTTCAGCCGTTTTTTAGCGTTATGACTGGTGATGCTTCCCTGAGAAAACGCCCGATGGCCCGGGTTATAACACCACTGGCCAGGATGGGAATAAACGTTAAGGGGCGTGAGCAGTCACGGTATGCTCCCTTAGCTATTTTGGCAGCCGAACAAATACAAGGCATTGAATATGATATGCCTGTTGCCAGCGCGCAAGTAAAGTCAGCCATACTATTGGCAGCACTATTTGCCAACAGCCCGACTATTGTTGCCGAACCAATGCCTTCACGCGATCATACTGAGCGCATGTTTGAAACCTTCGGCATACCTGTTAAACGGGAGGGTAACAGTATTATCATTGAGCCTGTACAAAAGGTTGACGCCCCGGAGCAAATTGATGTCCCGGGTGATATCAGCTCAGCAGCCTTCTGGCTGGTAGCTGCCTCCATTATTCCTAACAGTCAATTAGTATTAGTCAATGTGGGCATCAACCCGACCCGCACCGGTATTCTCGATATATTAACCCAAATGGGTGCAGATATAACGGTTACCAATGAACGCTGGAGCGGCAGAGAACCGGTAGCAGATATTATTGTTCGTTCGGCTAAGCTGCAGGGCGTAACCATTGGCGCCGAGATTATCCCGCGTCTTATTGACGAAATTCCGGTATTAACGGTTGCGGCTTTGTTTGCCGAAGGTCAAACCATTGTTACCGGCGCAGAAGAACTGCGGGTAAAAGAAACCGACCGTCTCAAGGCCGTTGTGCTCGAGCTTGGGAAGATGGGGGCCGCCATTGACGAAACTGCTGATGGCCTTATTATTAACGGACCGCAAAAATTAAATTTTGCCTCATGCAATTCCCACCACGATCACCGCATGGCCATGGCGCTGGCAGTGGCTGGTGCGGCTGCCCAAGGCGTCGAAATCGAAGAACCTGATTGTGTAAAAATTTCTTATCCTGACTTTTTTAGCATTCTGGCAGCATTAAGGCAGGAGTAAAGGAGGCAATAAATGAAGCCCTTAATCATTGCAATTGACGGACCGGCAGGCGCTGGCAAGAGTACGGTAGCAAAACTTGCCGCGCAAAAGTTAAACTATACCTATATTGACACCGGAGCTATGTATCGGGCAGTAGCCTGGCAGGCGCTTCATGAAGGTGTGGAACCTAATAACCGGGAGATTGCCGGTTTAGCCCGCAAGCTTGATGTAAAGCTGTCCTATGTGGATGGTAAAACCAAAGTGGCTGTGGCCGGACAGGATATTACGGAGGCCATCCGCACCCCTGAGGTCAGCCGGCTTGTAGCCAAGGTAGCGCAGGTACCTGAGCTTAGAGATGTTATGTTAAAATTGCAGCGGGAAATGGCGAGCCAGGGTGGCGTTGTTATGGATGGCCGTGATATTGGCACTCATGTTTTGCCTAATGCCGACATAAAAATATTTTTAACAGCATCTATTGCCGAGCGGGCGAAACGCCGGTGGCGGGAACTGACAGACAAAGGCTATACCATTGTTTTGGCTGAACTGGAAAATGAAATTGCCTGCCGGGACAAGGAAGACTGTGAACGGGAAGTTGCGCCGCTCATCGCTGCTGCCGACGCTATTCAGGTTGATACTACCCATTTGTCTATCGATGACACTGTGGAAAAAATACTAAACCTATGCAAGGAGAGGCAGACAAATGTATAACTTGGTTCATGTTATACTGCGCACCTTTTTCTCACTGGTATTTCGCTGGAAAGTGATTGGAGCCGAGAATATACCGGCAGGTGGTGTTATTATTGCGGCAAACCATATCAGTCTTTGGGACCCGCCGGTGCTTGGTACCGCTATACCACGGAAAATTCACTTTATGGCTAAGGAAGAATTGTTTTCTAACCCTATATTTAGCTGGTTGATTACCAAACTAGGAGCTTTTCCGGTAAGGCGGGGAGCGGCTGACAGGAAAGCAATCCGTACCGCTTTGACACTGCTGGAGAACGGCTCTGTTCTCGGCATCTTTCCTGAAGGCACTCGCAGTAAGAGTGGTAAACTGGGTGCGCCGGAACCCGGATTTGCCCTGCTGGCGATTAAGTCCGGCGTGCCGGTGGTGCCGGCGGCGCTAATTGGCACCGATAAAGTCTTCCGGGACGGACACTGGCTGCCAGAATTTAAGGTGGTCTTTGGCAAGCCGATTATAGTAAGCCGTGACAATAATACCCAAGATACTATGGAGGTCATGAGTATGCGAATTATGACAGAGATAGGTCTTTTGCTGGAGGCGGCCAATCCCTCGTCTGGCAAGCAGGTATAAGTATATGGGAAATAGCACGATCGAAATAGTAGAAGTTCATTTATCGATAATCTTAGTGCAGCGTATTGCCATAATTGCCGTTTTTGCGTATGTATTATCACATACACGGGCTTTTCGCCTGCTTTTTAAAGAAACTACTACCGGCCGGGAGAAGTTGGCACTTATATTTATTTTTTCGCTTATATCTATTGCCGGCACGTATTTTGGCATACCCATTGAAGGTGCGCTTGCCAATGTCCGGGATACCGGGGCAATTGCCGCCGGGCTCTTGGCCGGTCCGCTGGTAGGAACCGCTACCGGGGTAATCAGCGGCCTGCACCGGATTTACCTTGGGGGTTTTACTGCTGTGCAGTGCGGCATTGCCACCATAATCGGCGGTGTGATAGCCGGCTATGTTCATATGCGTATTAAACCGAAAACGTCGGAATGGATTACCGGTGTAATTATCGGTGTTAGTGTAATCATGCTCAGTATGGGCTTGATTTTAGTATTTGCAAAACCTTACGAAGCAGCCTGGTCGCTGGTGTCTCTTGTCGCTGTTCCCATGTCGCTGGCCAATGCCATAGGTATCGCGGTTTTTATGATTATTATTCATAACGCCAAAGAGCATCAGACCCAAATTGCCGCTTTGCAAACTCACAAAGCCCTCAAGATAGCCAATGCTACATTACCCCATTTCCGCCAGGGGTTAAATCCAATCTCGGCTGAAAAAGTAGCTGCAAATATCTTAACTATGACCTCGGCTGCCGCAGTGGCAATCACCGATTTGGAACGAGTGTTAACCCATATAGGCCGTGGCAGCGACCATCATGCACAGGGCATGCGGGTGTTTACTAAATTAACTAAAGCCTGTTTGGCCCAGCAGCAGGTTACGGTAGCTCAGACGCAGGCAGAGATTGGCTGCACGGAACCGGCCTGTCCGCTAAAATCGGCGATAGTCGTACCGCTCTATTGCCGGGACGAGCTTGTTGGCACTTTGAAGATTTATTACGCGCGCGAAGAAGCGCTGACAGCGCTGGATATTGAATTTGCCCAGGGACTTGGCCAGGTATTTGGTACTCAGCTTGAACTGGCAGCCCTCCAACATAAAGCAGAGTTAACGGCCAAAGCGGAGCTAAAAGCCCTTAGAGCTCAAATCAATCCGCATTTCTTATTTAATTCCCTGAATACGATTGTTTCTTTTTGCCGTACAAATCCTGAAAATGCCCGCAATCTTTTAATTGAGTTAAGCGAGTTCTTTCGGCGCAGCCTAAAAACAGCCCGGGATTTTGTCACCCTCAAAGAAGAACTTGAGCATGTGGATTCCTATCTCACTCTCGAACAAGCGAGATTTGGTTCGCGGCTAACCATTGAGCATGCCATAGATCCTGATACTCTGGATATATTTATCCCTGCTTTTACCTTGCAGCCACTTGTCGAGAATGCTGTAAAACATGGTCTTCTGGCCAAAGTTGATGGCGGAACCATTAAAATTCTCGCGCAAATCATTGGCAGGCAGGTTGAGATTTCCATTACCGACAATGGTCAGGGTATCCCGGCCACCATCCAAAAACAGATACTGGAATATGGTTTTGGCAAAGGAGCCGGTGTTGGTTTAACTAATGTTAATGAACGTCTCAAAGCGATATACGGCCCCAAACATGCACTTGCCATTGATAGTGTGGAAGGGCAGGGAACAACAGTGCTGCTCCATATACCCATTGACATGGAGGTTGTGGTGAATGGTTGATCAATTACGCACCATTAGAGTCATGATTGTTGATGATGAAGAGCCGGCACGCAGTGAGTTAAAATACTTGTTGGAAAGTTTTCGTGAAATTGAGGTTGTGGGTGAGTTTGCCGGTGGTGATACCGTCATCAACGCCATACCCTCGCTGAATCCGCACTTAATTTTTATGGATATTGAAATGGCCGGCTCAAACGGTATCCAAATTGCCGAAAAAATGCATGCGGCTCAGATTGTGCCGTTGCTTGTTTTTGCCACAGCGCACGAAGAATTTGCGGTTAAAGCTTTTGATCTTAATGCCGTCGACTATTTATTGAAACCCTTTTCCGCCAAAAGAGTGGCAAAATGTATAGAAAAGGTTCGGGCATTATTGCAGGAAGCTGTGCAGACCAATTCCACCAAACGGGCCGGCGAGTTAGCAACAGTGCCTTATTCTCTGCAAAAATTGGCGATTGAACATAACGGCAAAGCTTTTGTAATTGACACAAAGGATATTATTGCCGTATATTGTGCCGAAGGCCAATTAGCCATCCGCACGGCCAATAAATGCTATTACTCCAATATGTCTCTCCAGGAGTTTTATTCTCGCCTGGATGAACAATTGTTTTTTCGTACCCATCGTGCCTATCTTGTTAATATAGAAAAAATCCGGGAGATAATTCCGTGGTTTAACGGTACTTATAATTTGATCCTGGAAGGGTTGGCTGAAGAAGTGCCGGTCAGCCGCCAGCAGGTTCCCAAACTCAAAAAAATATTCGGTTTATGAAGAAAACACGGCCAAGTTATATTTTCTGTTAGAATAAAAAAACATGTGTAACTATGTATACAAGAGTGTGCTGTTGACCAGGATGATAGTGTATTTCATCCTGGTTTTTTGTCATTTCACGGCAGACGTATTGCCTACTCATACACTATACTGTATCATTTCAAATATAAGGGAATCTTCTGTGAAAGGGGGATTGTATTCACAAGGTTTAATTTTTAGATTCTGAAAGGAGGAATTATTTTTGAATTCAGTTAATTTATTAGTAGTTTCGATTTGTGTTTATGTGCTGGCGTACCGGTATTACTCAGCATTCATCGCGGCAAAAGTCCTGGCGTTAAATGATGCCAATATAACTCCGGCCTACCGTTGTAATGACGGACGAGAGTTCGTACCAACCAATAAATGGGTATTGTTCGGTCACCACTTTGCAGCTATTGCAGGTGCTGGCCCGCTTGTTGGTCCGGTATTGGCTGCCCAATATGGGTGGGGCCCTGGCTTTATGTGGATTTTACTAGGTTCAGTTTTTGCCGGTGCTGTTCATGATTTTATTATCCTGTTCGCGTCGGTGCGTCACAATGGTCAATCGCTGGCAGTTGTTGCCCGGCGTGAGGTTGGTCCGTTGACCGGTGTAACCACTTCGCTCGCAATTCTCTTTATCATTATTGTTGCTCTTGCCGGCTTGGCTATTGTTGTTGTCAATGCCCTGTTTAAAAATCCTTGGGGCGTATACACGCTGTTTATGACCATCCCGATTGCTATTGTCATTGGTCTCTATATGTTCAAAATCTCCCCGGGTGCTATCCGGTCGGGTTCCATTGTTGGCTTCCTCCTGGTAATGGCTGCCGTATTTACCGGCCATTGGCTAAGCCCTGGTCAGCCCTGGGCAGGAATTGCCGGTATCTTTGACTTAACTAAGCAGCAATTATCAGTAGCCTTACCGCTGTATGGCTTCTTTGCCGCAGTTTTGCCGGTATGGCTGTTATTGGCTCCCCGTGACTATTTAAGTTCGTATATGAAGATTGGTACTGTATTGGCATTGGCATTAGGCATTCTCATTGTTCAGCCAACGGTTAACATGCCGATGACCACTCAGTTTATTCACGGTGGCGGACCCATTATTCCCGGACCCTGGTGGCCGTATGTGTTCATTACTATTGCCTGCGGCGCCATTTCCGGATTCCATTCGCTTATCAGTTCAGGTACAACTCCTAAGATGATTGAACTTGAGTCTCAGGCCCGCCTGATTGCCTACGGCGGCATGCTGACCGAAGGTTTTGTGGCGGTAATGGCTCTTATTTCGGCAGTTGTGCTGATGCCTGGTGATTATTTTGCGATTAACAGCCCGGCGGCTGTATTTGCCAAATTAGGTATTCCTACTGTTGAAATCCAAGAATTATCCCGTTTGGTGCAAATGGATGTCGCTCACCGTCCTGGCGGTGCTGTATCGCTGGCCGTTGGTATGGCTCACATCTTTTCCAGTATCGGTGGTATGCAGCATCTCATGAGCTATTGGTATCAGTTTGCCATCATGTTTGAAGCGCTGTTCATTCTTACCACAATTGACGCCGGTACCCGTGTAGCCCGCTACATCCTTCAGGATATTCTCGGCACATATATATATGCTCCGCTCAAACAAACCAACTGGTGGCCTGGCATTCTCTTTACCAGTGCTATCGTAACCTACTGCTGGGGCTACCTGCTCTATAGTGGTGACGTAGCCACCATTTGGCCGCTGTTCGGTGTTGCCAATCAGCTTTTGGCAGTAATTGCCCTGGCTCTTGGCACTACCATTATCCTGAAAATTGCTCCTAAGAAATCCTATGCATGGATTACCTTTGCACCGCTTGCTTTTCTGACCGTTACTGTTATCACTGCCGGTGTAATGAACGTACAAATGTTTTTCAAACGCGGCGATACCTTAGGTAACACTAATGGTACAATGAGCATTATCCTGATTATCCTGGTAATTATTACCTTGATTGATTCTATCAGACTGTGGCGCCAGCTGTTAAAAACAGATAAGCCGATTGGTATGAACACGGAGATTTCGATAATGTCTTGTCCGGTTGATACCACAAAGCCTAATATTCCAAGCTAATAGTTAATTGTTGCCTGATAACCGCCACCAATTTGGCTTTGCCGAATTGGTGGCGGTTTTGCTTTTTATTTGAAACGCCAGAGTAAAGGGGGTATAATAAATAAGGTGAATATACAAAAGACAGCTTTAAGGCCATTACCTGCCTGCGCCTGCCATATTTTTGGCTGTGGAATATATAATAGGAGGCTTTTATGAAAATATATTTGGCTGAGCACCGGGGCTTTTGTTATGGAGTAAAGCGAGCTGTCAACATGGCTGTGAGTGCTGTTGCGTCAAATTGTCCGGTACATACCTTAGGACCCATTATTCATAATCCGCAAATGGTTAGTCACCTGCAAACGCAAGGCATTGGTGCGGTTGACAATCTGGAGGATATTCCTGCAGGCAAGGTCATTATCCGGTCACATGGCGTGGGGCCGGAAATCTACCGGCAGGCTGAGGCCAAGCAGTTAGACGTGGTTGATGCCACCTGCCCGCATGTAAAGAAGGCTCAACAGGCAGCCTATGAGCTTAGGCAGTCCGGTTATCAGGTGGTCATTGTCGGCGAGCACCAGCATCCTGAGGTAAGAAGCATTGTGGCCTGGTCAAATGAGGAAGCCCAAGTGGTAGAAACCATTGCTGCAGCCAAGTCGTTGCCGTTTTATCCGCGGCTGGGAGTGGTGGCTCAGACTACCTTTGCTGCCAATGATTTTGAAGCCATTCTGTCAATTTTAAAAACCAAATGTGAGGATTTGAAGATTGAGCGCACTATTTGTACGGCAACTGACCTCAGACAGCAGGCAGCGCTCGACCTGGCGAAAAAAGTAGATATTATGATCGTAGTCGGCGGCAAAAATAGTGCCAATACCACCCGCCTGGCAAGTGTCTGCCAGGAGGCCGGCTGCAAAACGCGGCACATTGAGTCAGCCGGTGAGCTAAAGCCTGAGTGGTTTGTAAATGTACAGAATGCCGGTATTACAGCCGGTGCGTCAACCCCTGAGTGGGTAATTGAGGAGGTATATGCTAAGATGGAAGAAATGAATATTGGCAATGTTGCTAAACTTGAGGCCGGCAGTGTTATCAAAGGCACTGTTGTGGGAATACGCCATGATGAGGTATTTGTTGATATCGGTTATAAGGCGGAAGGAGTCATACCGCTGTCAGAACTTGCTTATCCGGCCCCGCAGACAGCTGCTGACGCTGTAAGTCAGGGGCAAATTATTGATGTGCTGGTTATTGAGGCTGATGGTGCTGACGGTCAAGTTAAGCTATCTAAAGCGCAGGCTGATAAAATTACCGCCTGGGATAAGCTCGAGCAGGCCCTTGCAGCCAAACAGGCGGTTGAAGCCAGGGTCACCGAAGTGGTTAAAGGCGGTGTGGTTGCCGCCGTATTCGGTGTACGCGCTTTTATTCCGGCATCACAGCTGGATATCAGATATGTGGAGGATTTGAATACTTTTATCGGACAAACTCTTCCGGCAGTTCCTATTGAAATTGACAGGGAAAAACAGAAAGCTGTATTATCCCGCAAACAATTGCTGCTGGCAGAAAAGGAAGCCAAGGAGAACGAACTGTTTGCTAAACTGGCGGTGGGACAGACCATTACCGGCAAAGTAAGTCGTTTGGCTAACTTTGGCGCATTTGTCGATATCGGTGGCATCGACGGACTGGTTCATATTTCCGACTTATCCTGGCAGCGGGTTAGAACGCCCCAGGAAGTGGTCAGTGTTGGCGATGATGTTAAAGTGGTTGTACTTAAGGTTGATATGGAGGCCAAAAAGCTGTCACTTAGTCTGAAAGATGTTGAAAGAGATCCCTGGTATGCTGCTGTCGATAAACTAATTGTTGGTTCGGTAGTCACTGGAAAGGTTACCAAAATTGTAAAGTTCGGTGTTTTTGTAGAAATTGAAGCAGGTGTTGAAGGCTTGGTGCATATTTCGGAAGTAGCGGAAAGGCGTATTGTTAATGCCGAAGAAGCAGTAAGCATCGGGCAGCAGGTAGCGGTTAAAATACTAAGTGTTGATAAAGAAACCAAGCGAATTGCCCTGAGTATGGTGCAAGCTCAGCAGGATAAAGAGCGGGCAGAATTCAATGATTACCTGACTAAACAGGCTCCTGCATCGGGTGTTACGCTTGGTGATAAATTTGGTCATTTGTTTAAACGGGAGGACTAAAGCGAAGTATGAAACGGCAGTCACGCAAACTGGAACATATAAAGTACTCGATGCTGCTGGACGATGGTCCGGCGGCTGCCGGATTTGCCGATTTTCATTTAGTGCATAATTGTCTGCCGGATTTGGCCTGGCGGGATATTGACATCAGTACAACTGTGGCCGGTATCCCTCTGGCACAACCAGTTATTATTAATGCGATAACAGGCGGTGCCGATGATGTTACCCTCCTTAATCGCGATTTGGCGGAATTTGCCAAACAAACAGGCATACCTATGGCGGTTGGCTCTCAATATGCAGCCGTTGAGAATCCGGCTGTGGCCGAGTCTTATAAAATTGTCCGGCAGGTCAACCCGGAGGGGATTGTATTTGCCAATCTTGGGGCCCATGCCACGCCTGAGGCTGCCCGCTATGCCGTTGAAATGATTGATGCCCAGGCTATTCAGATTCATCTTAACTCCGGCCAGGAAATTATCATGAGTGAGGGAGACCGCGACTTCAGCGGTTATCTGTCACGCATTGCAGCCATCGTGGCGCAAGTGGATGTTCCGGTTATTGTCAAGGAAGTGGGGTGCGGCATTGCGCGCGAACAAGCGGCAGCGCTTGCGGGTGTCGGAGTTAAAGCTATTGATGTCGGTGGGACCGGCGGAACTAACTTCCTGGCAATTGAAGCTGCCCGCAGTAAACTGCCTTTGGATGACGACATGATGAGTTGGGGTATCCCCACCGCTATCAGTGCCATGGAAGTGCTGTCAATAACAAATTCCAGTGCAGATGTTATCCTGTCAGGCGGAGTACGAACACCGCTTGATGTTGTTAAGGCGCTTACTATCGGCGGCGCAGCGGCGGGTATAGCCGGCCCGATACTTAAAGTGCTGCAGTGCCAAGGGCTGGAGGGAGCTATTCACTGGTATGAGAGCTTTACCACAGCTGTAAAACGATTCATGCTGCTGGCGGGTACACGCACCGTTAAGGAACTGCAGTCTTGTCCTCTTGTGATTACCGGCTTCAGCCGGGAATGGCTGGAAGTCAGAGGCATTGATATAACACAGTTTGCACGACGGAAAAAAATACGCTAGCGGGGCTGTCGCACAGCGAGAGAGCCTGTCAAAACAAAGAAGTTAGCGAAAGATTAAATGATATTATCAACGAAAAGGCAGAGTCCGCTTTCTCATGATTATGATTGAAAGCGGACTTATTTTATTAAACAAATCCATTGCAATGAAAACATTTACTTTTGGAAGGGAAGAGGGTATTGTGAAGGCGAAAACGGCTCTTATCGCCGGTTCAACCGGCTTAGTGGGAAGTGAATTGCTGCAAATCCTGCTAGCGGAGAAACAATATGCAACAGTCTATGCCATTGTCAGAAGACCTCTGGCGGTGAAACACCCAAAGCTAATAGAAATAGTCTGTGATTTTGACCGGCTTGAAGCGGTAAAAGAATATTTTGCGGTAGATGATGTTTTTTGCTGTTTAGGGACAACAATCAAGAAAGCCAAAACGAAGGAAGCCATGTATAGAGTGGATGTAGAGTATCCTGTTACCTTGGCTAATATGGCAAAAGAACAGGGGGTCTGTCATTTTCTGATTGTAAGCGCGGTAAATGCCAATGTTGAATCATTTATCTGGTATCAAAAATTGAAAGGACACCTTGAGGAGCAAATAAAAAGCATTCCTTTGACTGCAGTCTCGATTCTTCGTCCGTCACTGCTGATCGGGATGCGCCAAGAATTTAGATTTTTCGAAACCATAGCAATTAAGGTCGTCCGCGGGCTTTCCCTTTTACTTAAGAGGTCATGGCCTAAGCTGGCAATAGAGGCAAGAGTGGTGGCTCAGGCTATGTATCAGCTTGCTCAGAGAGATAAACCAGGGGTCACCACTTACTCGCCGGATCAAATGGAGGATATTGTCAGGATGGCGGCAGCGGGTCCAGGTATTGCCGGGCGGCGGTTATAATCCCAACAACGGCTTCCGCTGCGACGCGCCTGGATGGCGCTAGTGCCGATTGCGCCACGGATGGCATAGCAATTCGGCCCGTCTAAGGCTCGGCGCAAGCCGTGTTTTTTTTATGTGAAATGGGCTGGAAATAAAACCTATTTTGACACACCCCCCTTTGTATTAATCAGACAGTAACAGTGCAAACTAGATGTAATAAATCAACATCACAAAGGTATGAGGTGAGACAACATGATGAATATGCCGCTGGGAATGATTCTACTTTTAGTCGTCAGTGTCTTGGTTTATTTCGGACTAGCGCAGCGAATCCTGGATCGTATGCGAATGACGGATAAACAGGCATTGCTTTTCATTGCCGGAATCGTTATTGGCAGCTTTATTGACATTCCCGTTATGCGTTCCCCGATGGAAATCACCATTAACGTGGGTGGCGCTTTATTGCCAATTTTACTTTGTATTTACTTAATTGTTAAAGCTGATGAAACGGCTGAAAGAGTGCGGGCGGTTGTTGCGGCGGTACTGGTAGCCGCAGCGGTATCCTTAGGCTCACGCTATCTGCCGTATGAACCGGAAAACATGTTTATGGACCCCAAACTTATCTATGGACTAGCCGCAGGCTTAATTGCCTATATTGCCGGCCGTTCACGTCGCAGTGCCTTTATCGGCGGGGTATTGGGAATAGTTTTAAGCGATATTGTCCATGCAGTAACCATCTCTGGTCTGGGCATTCCCGGAACTACGGCGATTGGTGGGGCGGGAGCCTTTGATGCGACCATTATTGCCGGTATCATCGCGGTTATGATTGCCGAACTGGTAGGCGAGACCCGGGAAAAATTGCAGGGCGGGCCTGTACTGGGACCCAATCGTCCTGAAGGTCTCTATGAGTTTAGTAAGGAACTGCATCCGAAGGAAAAACAAAAAGATACCCCGCAAATGCCAGCAAATGACAAGGCCTCAAACAACGGGGGTGAACGCCGTGAAGAGTAGACTGGGTGCAGTCCTTATTATCGGGCTGCTGCTTGCGATACTTAGTCCCAACGGCTTTGCCCATGAACGTAATGACGGCAGTTACGCGACTATTGTCGATGAAGCCGGCAATAACGTGTATATGACAGGCCGGCTGCTGCAACCGGGAGATCAGGTTCTTACTGAAAACAATCGCAAGTATGAAGTTGTCCGAGTTGAGGGCGATACTGCTTATGCCAAATTAATTGAGGAAGTTGATCTATCCCTGTATTATAAGGAACCAGAGCAAGGGATTCTGGCTCAATTTAAGGGTTTTTTGGAACCAGCCACTGCCAGAGCCGAGGGCAGCGGTAAAGTGGCCATTTATCATACTCATTCTGACGAGTCTTATGTGCCCACCGATGGCAAAGAGAGTATTCTTGGTGCCGGCGGTATCTATAAAGTCGGTGCCAGATTCGCCAAAGAACTCGAAAGCAAAGGTATGAATGTGGCTTTTTCAGAAGCCAAGCATGATCCGCATGACGATATGGCGTATGAACGTTCGCGCCGGACAGCGGTTAATCTGATTAAAAAAGAACAGCCTGATGCTATCTTTGATATTCACCGTGATGCTGTGCCACCGCAGGTGTATGGTGGTAAAATTGACGGACAGGATATCAGTAAAGTGCAACTGGTTGTTGGCAAATATGGCCCTACAGGCAAGCAAATTGAAGATTATGCCCTGCAGATTAAAGCCGCCTCAGATAAAAAGCATCCTGGTTTGGTGAAAGGTATCTTTTTTGCCAAAGGCGGCGATTATAATCAGGACTTGCATCCGCGTTCCATGCTGCTGGAAGTCGGAGCCCATACGAATGACCGCGAATCGGCTGAAAAAGGCATTGCCCTGTTTGCCGACGTTATACCAACAATACTCGGTAAATCCAGCGCTCCTACCGGCCCCAATGCCGCCGGAGCCACCAATGCGGATGGCAATGCCGGCCTGGGTTCTGCTGCCGGCGGGGCATCGGGTGCCACCAAGTCGATAGGGTGGATTTTAGGACTGCTCATCGTTGGGGGCGCAGCTTTTTTATTACTGAGTACCGGCGGCCTCAAAGAGGCCGGTGCTAAACTCAAAAATTTTGCATCAACAGAGTTTGCTAATTTTCTTGCTCCCAAGTCCCGAAAACGCAGGAAAGACAATGAGCCTTCCGAGCAAGCTGACAGGAAAGACGACAAATAGTACTAAGCAGGCAGGCCTGGTCCTGCCTTTTCTAATTTAATTTTTGCCGTTTATCAGCGGTTTTGCAGGAAAATATAGCTACTGAAGGAATACTAAAGAAAGGGGGGAATACTTTGACATATAGCGGCATTATATCTAACGTAAAATCTGACAGTATCGGCGCTGAAATAGGCCTTATGCCCGGAGACCGATTGCTTGAAGTCAACGGCGAGGTTGTTCAGGATATCATTGATCTCAGTTTTGCGCTGGCTGAAGAAGAAATTGAACTGCTTATAGAACGCAGCTCCGGCGAACAGGAACTAATAACTCTGGAAAAAGAATATGATGAAGATTTGGGGTTGGAGTTTGAAAGCGCAGTATTTGATAAAGTGCGACAGTGCGCTAACAAATGTATTTTTTGCTTTGTTGACCAAATGCCGCCAGGTATGCGTGAAAGCCTGTATATTAAAGATGACGACTATCGCCTTTCTTTTTTATATGGCAATTTTGTTACCCTGACCAATCTGGGAGTAAAAGATATCAGCCGGATTGCCAGACTGCATCTTTCGCCACTTTATGTTTCCGTACATACTACTAATGGTGAACTTAGAGAGCGGATGTTAGGTGGCAGGCAGGCCGGCAAGATAATGGACCAGCTTAATGAACTGGCAGACAAAGGTATTGACTTTCATACACAGGTTGTGCTTTGCCCCGGGGTTAATGATGGCAGGGAGTTAGATAGAACCATCCGGGATTTATACGCTCTTAAGCCGTCGGTTTTATCGCTGTCGATCGTTCCCGTAGGTCTTACCCGTTATCGTGACCATTGTCATCCGTTAACCAAGTTTTCCGCTGCCGCTGCCGAAGAGGTAACAGAACTTGTCCATGAGTGGCAAAAAAAATGCCGTGAAGAGCTTGAGGAATCTTTCGTGTATCTGGCTGATGAATTTTATCTGGCTGCAGGTAAAGAATTTCCCAGTTATGAATCGTATGACGGCTTTCGGCAGCTGGAAAACGGGGTCGGCCTTGTCCGCAGCTTTCTGGCTGAATGGGAGGAAGAACCGGTCATGGCTGCCGGCTATACTGAGCCACAGGTTATCGATGTTATCTGCGGCATTTCCGCTGAAAAAATTCTCGTAACTCTTTTGGCTGAACTGGCTGTTCCCAATTTAACAGTTAGGGTTATTGCAGTGGAAAACAGATTTTTTGGCAGTGATGTTACCGTCACCGGACTGCTGACCGGCGGTGATATTATCGAGGCATTGAAAAGGCTTCCGGGTTCCCGGACCGGTATTATTATACCAGGAGTTGCTCTCAGAAAAGGGGAGCAGGTTTTTCTTGATGACACCACACCTGCAGATATTGCCGCCGAACTGGGGGCACCTGTACGCAGTGCCTATTTTGCCCAGGACTTAAAACAATTGCTTGCTGCGTGGCGATAGTGTGCAGGCAAGAACAGCTATAGTACGGTAACTATGCAATTATGCGGTTAATTTAAGTAAATACAGGCAATGGTAAAGGAAAAACTACTACAGATCTAGAACGGATTCATCACATCAAGGAAACGATTTTAAAAAGATACAAGGTGGTATTAGATGAGTAAACCAATTGTCGCAATTGTTGGCCGGCCTAATGTCGGCAAATCAACTTTATTCAATTATATTGGCAAGAGCCGTCTATCTATTGTTGAAGACATACCCGGTGTTACCCGTGACCGTATTTACATGGATGCCGAATGGCTGGGCCGCAATTTTACTATGATTGATACCGGCGGTATCGAATTTGAGACCACAGACAAGATGCTTAATGCCATACGTAATCAGGCTAAACTGGCTATCGAGGAAGCCGATGTTATCATGTTCATTGTGGACGGCAAAGCCGGATTAACTTCCTCTGATAACGAAGTGGCCGTGATTTTGCGCAACACCAGAAAGCCTGTGCTCTTGGTGGTAAACAAAGTAGACAATATGAAAAATGAAGCCGATATTTACGAGTTCTATAATCTGGGACTAGGTGATCCTATTGCCATTTCCGCCGCTAATGCCCTTAACATTGGTGACATGCTTGACAGATTAATTGAAAATATGCCACAAGAGCATATTGAACCCGAAGATATTGACCAAATCAAAGTGGCGGTAATCGGCCGCCCCAATGTTGGCAAATCTTCGCTGGTTAACTCCATTATTGGTGAAGAACGGGTTATCGTCAGTGACATTCCCGGCACTACCCGTGATGCCATTGATACCCATTTTACTAAAGACGGTCAGTCCTATGTGCTGATTGATACGGCTGGCATGCGGCGTAAGGCCAAGATTGATATGCCGGTTGAACGGTATAGTGTTATCCGCTCCCTGCGGGCAGTTGACCGCTGTGATGTAGTGCTCATGGTTATTAATGCCGAAGAAGGCGTGACAGAACAAGATAAAAAGATTGCCGGTTATGCCCACGAAGCCGGTAAAGCCAGCATTATTGTCGTTAATAAATGGGATCTTATTGAAAAAGACGGCAAGACCTCGCTGAAATTTACCGAGACCATTCGCGAAGAATTGGGTTTCATGCAATATTCGCCGGTACTGTTTACATCAGCGCTCACCAAACAGCGTGTTCATCGGGTAACTGAGCTGGTAAAATATGTAGCAGACCAGCATTCCATGAGGGTAGCAACCAGTGTGCTTAATCAAGTTATTGAAGATGCTACTGCGATCAACCCACCACCTTCCGATAAAGGCCGGCGGCTTAAAATCTATTTTACCACCCAGCCGGACGTAAAACCGCCCACCTTTGTTTTCTTTGTTAATGATCCGGAAATTATGCATTTTTCCTATTTGCGCTTTTTAGAAAACAAATTGAGAGAAGCGTTTGGTTTTGAAGGAACTCCACTCAAATTAGTGGTTCGTGGCCGCAAAGACAAAGAGGAGTAAACTCATTGAAGGAGTGGGAGAATGGAGTATGTGCTGGTTATTGCTGCCAGCTACCTAATTGGTTCAATTCCGAATGGACTGATTATTGGTCGGAATTTCTATAATATTGATTTACGGCAGTTTGGTAGTAAAAATATTGGGGCCACTAATGCGTATCGGACATTAGGTCCCTGGCCGGCCTTCTGGGTCTTTCTTACAGATGCGCTCAAAGGTGTGGCAGGGGTCCTGATAGGTCAGTATTTGGGCGGAACGGCGCTAGCTGAATTGGCTGGTGGTATTGGCGCTATCACCGGCCATAACTGGTCGGTATTTTTGAATTTTAAAGGCGGGCGTGGTGTGGCTACCGGCCTTGGTGTTATCGCCATGATTGCGCCTAAGGTAACACTCGTTGTTTTTGCCGTCTGGGCGGCTATTGTTTATTTGACTCGCTATGTTTCGCTGGCATCCATTGTCGCGGCAGCTTTGGTTCCTATCAGCATGTGGCTATTGAATGTCAGGCAAGAATTTTTTTATTTCGGGATATTGGCCGCTTTATTTGTTATTATCCGGCACCGTCCGAACATTGAGCGCCTTCTAAAAGGGGAAGAACCAAAAATTAGAGCAGGCGGTAAAACAGCCTCCGGTCCCACAAAGGAGAAGTGACAGTAATATAATGCATATCGCAGTAATTGGCGCCGGCAGCTGGGGGACAGCGTTAGCCGGCGTGTTGGGTCAAAAACATCAATCCGTTGTTCTATGGGCAAGGTCGCCTAAGCTAGCAGAAAGCATCCGTTCCACCCGGGAAAACCACAGTTATTTACCTGGCTGCAAATTACCGGCAACAGTTTGCGTTACCGATAACCTCGCCGTGGCCGCAGGCGATACCCGGCTAATCGTACTGGTTACGCCCTCTCATGCCATACGGCAAACAGCAGCAGCCTTGGCCCCTTATGTCAGTGCTGACACCCTTATTGTCAGTGCTGCCAAAGGGCTGGAACTGACCACCGTGAAAAGGATGTCCGAAATCATTGCCGATGAATTGCCGCTGGCGGCTGAGAATATTGCCGTATTATCAGGTCCTAATCATGCTGAGGAGGTGGCTTCCGGTCATCCCACGGCCACTGTTGCCGCAGCCAGGTCGCGCAAGGTAGCTGAGTTTGTGCAAGATACCTTTATGCTGCCTTTTTTTCGCGTATATACCAATCCTGATATAGTCGGGGTAGAGCTTGCCGGCGCGCTCAAAAATATCATTGCCCTTGGCGCTGGCATTGCCGAAGGACTGGGGTTTGGTGATAATGCTAAATCCGCACTGATGACACGCGGGTTGGCCGAAATCACCCGCCTTGGTATGGCGATGGGAGCAAATCCCCTGACCTTTGCCGGACTCGCCGGTATCGGGGACCTTATTGCCACCTGCACCAGTGTACACAGCCGCAATCGGCGGGCTGGCCTGATGCTGGCGGCAGGCAAGACCATTGATGAAATACAGGCGGAAACCTCCATGGTTGTGGAAGGTATCAGGGCAACTAAAGCAGCCTTTCAATTGGCAGCTAAATATAAAGTGGAAATGCCGATAACAGAACAAATGTATGAGGTCCTGTATCAAAATAAATCCTCGAAACATGCAGTTCTCGAACTCATGACCCGCGGCCGGACACATGAGGTAGAAGAAGTTGTGCTTAACAATTTACATTGGCAGTAAATAAACTTGGCATAAAAAAGTATGGTGGCTAATAAAGTAAGGTAAGTTACTTTTTAGTTACCATACTTTTTTATATTTTGTAATATTTGAGGTGGCCTGTCATATATTTATAATGACAATTACCGTAATCAGGGAGGGAGACGCCAGATGGAAAAATTCGACCTGTTTAGAGATATCGCCGAACGCACTGGTGGAGATATTTATATTGGTGTAGTCGGTCCGGTTCGCACGGGTAAATCAACCTTTATTAAACGTTTTATGGAAACCATGGTATTACCTAATATCAGTAATCCCCATGATAAAGAACGTGCCAAAGACGAACTGCCGCAAAGTGCCGGCGGCAAAACTATTATGACGACAGAGCCTAAGTTCATCCCTAATGAAGCCGTCGAAATCAATGTAAAAGACAATGTTAATGTGCGGGTTCGGGTTGTCGATTGTGTTGGTTATACCGTAGACGGTGCGCTGGGTTATGAAGAGGAAGAAGGCCCCCGCATGGTGCTTACACCCTGGTTCGAAAACGAAATTCCGTTCCAGGAAGCAGCCGAAGTTGGCACTCGTAAGGTTATTGCCGAACATTCAACAATTGGTTTGGTCATTACCACAGACGGTACTGTCACCGACTTACCCCGGGATAAATATCTTCCGGCCGAAGAACGTGTCATTGCCGAACTTAAAGAATTGCAAAAACCATTCCTGGTCATTTTAAATACCGGCAAACCAAATTCCAAAGATACTCGTGAACTTGTGGCTAAACTGGAAGGCAGTTATGATGTGCCTGTTATTCCGGTTGATTGTGCCCAATTATCGCATGACGATATTTATGGAATTTTGCAGGAAGTATTATATGAATTCCCGGTCAAAGAAGTCAATATAACATTGCCTAAGTGGGTAGAAGAGCTGGAGAAAGATCACTGGCTGAGACAAAAATTTGAGGGTGCGGTGAATGACGTCGTTCAATACATTCGCCGTTTGCGTGATATTGATCGGGCCATTGACGATTTGTCCGGTTATGACTTTGTCGCCGATGTCATTCTTCATGACATGGACCTTGGCAGTGGTATAGCCGTTATCGAAATGACCGCCCGCCCGGATCTTTTCTATAGTGTACTTGAAGAGCTCACCGGCTTTACTATTAGCGGTGAACATCATTTGTTGCGCCTGATGAAAGATCTGTCAATAGCTAAGCGGCAGTATGACAAAATTGCCTCTGCGCTTGAAGATGTTGAACAAACTGGTTATGGCATTGTACCGCCACAACTTGATGAAATGATTTTAGAAGAACCTGAAATTATCCGGACAGGCAACCGGTTTGGCGTAAAACTAAAGGCTTCGGCTCCATCCTTACATATCATCCGTACTGATGTGCAAGCGGAAATTTCTCCGATTATCGGCACTGAAAAACAAAGCGAAGAGCTCATTCAATACCTCATGCGTGAATTTGAAGGCGAACCGGAAAGAATTTGGCGTACCAACTTATTTGGTAAATCTTTAAATGAACTGGTTCGTGAAGGCATTCAAAATAAATTGACAGCTATGCCGGAAAATGCGCAGTTAAAACTAAAAGATACACTGCAAAAAATCGTTAATGATGGCAGCGGCGGATTAATATGTATCATTTTTTAACAAAAACAGTATTTTCAGAAGAATTTTTTAGTCAGTCTGTAAAGGACTGACTAGAATTTTTTTGTATTTTGGCTTGTAAACCTGGCAGAATTGATGATATAATGTCTACCAGATACAGATATCCATCCGTAGTAGCAGTACCGAGGAGGAGAACCATGGTTACAGGACAAAAAGCTGTTTTTTATTTAGTTCGGGAGGAAATCTTACCCGAAGCCATCAAAAAGACGATTAAGGTAAAAGAGTTATTAAAACGCGGTGAAGCAAGAACAATTAACGAAGCAGTGGAAAAAATGGAACTAAGCCGTAGCGCCTATTACAAATATAAGGACTATGTATTTCCGTTTTATGAAGCCAGTAAAGAAAAGATTGTTACACTTGCTCTGTTGCTTGAACACAAATCAGGCGTATTGTCACGGGTTCTAAACACGATAGCCAACGAACATGGCAGTGTTTTGACAATTAATCAGGGGATCCCTCTGCAAGGGGTCGCCAATGCGACTATATCCATTGAAACTGCCGAATTAGCTATTGACTTGGAAGCAATGCTTGACAAATTAAGAATGGTTGATGGTGTGAAAAGACTGGAAGTTCTAGGTCAGGCTTAGGAGGAAAAATAATGAAAGCAATCCAGATTGCTTTGTTGGGAATGGGGACTGTTGGTACCGGTGTGGTTAAAATATTGGCCAATAACGCCCGCAGTATTCAACAAAAAGTGGGAGCACCTGTTGTTATCAAGAAAATACTGGTAAAAAATCCAGACAAGGTTAGAAATATAACAACAGAGGCGCAACTGGTAACAAGTATTGACGAAATACTACATGATTCTGATATAAAAATCGTGGTTGAAGTTATGGGCGGCGAGCTGCCGGCCAAAGATTATATGTTAGCCGCGCTCAAGGCCGGCAAGCATGTTGTTACCGCAAATAAAGATGTGGTGGCCAAATACGGCCGCGAATTGTTTGACACTGCGGCAGAAACTCATACCGATTTTCTATTCGAAGCTAGTGTCGGCGGGGGTATCCCGATAATCAGACCGTTGAAACAATGTCTGGCGGCTAATCAAATCAGTGAGATTATGGGCATTGTGAATGGCACGACCAACTATATGCTCAGCAAAATGACCAACGAACAAATGGATTATAGTGATGTATTAGCCGAAGCTCAGGCCAAAGGGTATGCCGAGGCCGATCCGTCAGCTGATGTCGGTGGTTATGATGCGGCCCGAAAAATTGCCATATTGGCTTCCATCGGTTTTGGTGCCCGGGTTACATTAGAAGATGTCTATATTGAAGGTATAACCAATATTACCATTGAAGATATTGAGTATGCCCGGGAACTTGGCTTTGTCATCAAGCTTCTGGCTGTTGCCAAGCAAGATGACCGGGGGATTAATGTACGTGTACATCCGGCCTTCCTGCCGGTTACTCATCCTTTAGCCGCAGTGAATGATGTATTTAATGCTATTTTTGTCAAAGGTGATGCCGTAGGTGAAACCATGTTTTATGGCCGCGGGGCCGGTGAATTGCCAACTGCCAGTGCGGTGACAGCCGATATCATTGATGTAGCCCGCGATATTCGCCATAATGTCAGCAGCAGGATATTGTGTACTTGTTTTGAACAAAAACCCATCTATCCTGTCAGTAAAACCGAATCACCGTACTATATCCGCCTCTTAGTCGAAGACAAACCGGGTGTGCTGGCGGCTATTGCAGGTGCATTTGGTGCCCAGCAGGTCAGCCTGCATTCCGTCATTCAGAAACGTAAAGTGGAGTGCGCAACAGAGCTTGTGCTTATTACATACCGGGTATCTGACGAAAACATCCGTCTAGCCATGAATACCTTACTGGGCATGTCGATGGTAAGCAAAGTGGGCAATGTAATCAGAGTAGAAGCAGAGCAGATTTCATAGCAGTAAAGGTGGCGATATCATGGCAAATACCGTGAAAATCCGCGTGCCGGGAACAACGGCCAATTGCGGCCCGGGGTTTGATGCGGTTGGTATAGCTTGCACGATATATAACGAGCTTGAACTTACTTTGAGTCCACAAGCAGGTATATCACTTGAGGTAGCGGGCGAAGGTGCAGGTGCTATCCCGGCTGACGGTTCTAATGTTGCCATTAAAGCCGTTCAGATGGTTCTGAATAAAACAGGCCGGCACTATCCGGGAATTGCGCTTAAAATGGTCAACAATATTCCCCTGGCGCGAGGACTTGGCAGCAGTGCGGCCGCTATAGTCGGTGGACTGGTAGCAGCCAATGAACTTACCGGCTGTCAATTATCAAAGCAAGAAATTCTGGATATGGCTACCAGTATTGAAGGCCATCCTGATAATGTAGCTCCGGCTATTTTTGGCGGTATTACTGTCAGCATCATGGATAGCGGCTCTGCCAAATATTTGCGGTTCCTGCCTCCCAAGGATTTTTCAATGGTAGCTGTTATCCCTGAGTTCAACCTGTCTACCAAGGCTGCCCGCAGAGTATTGCCAGAGTCGGTACCCTTTGCGGATGCTGTGTTTAATGTCAGCCGGTCGGCACTGTTAGTCGGAGCATTGTGCACCGGTGAATTTAAACTCCTGCTGCACGCGCTGGAAGACCGGCTGCACCAGCCATATCGTGAGAAGCTTATTCCCGGTATGGCGCAAGTATTAACAGCTGCCCGTCAGGCCGGAGCACTGGGGGCGGCGTTAAGCGGTGCCGGGCCATGTCTGCTGGCCTTTACCGACGGAGACTCCGATGAAGTGGGGCAGGTAATGGTCAAAGCCTTCAATATTCATAAAATCAAAGCAAGATATCAACTGTTAAACATTGACCGGCAAGGTGCTATAATACTATAACATATATACAAAACCTGTTCGCACATATCGCGATCAGGTTTTTGTTTGGGCAACATCGACTGCCGCCTGTCGCCAGAGGCCGGGCGTAGCCGTATTTCTTTATACATATTTGCGGTATTTCATGCCAAAATATAAAGTAGACTTAGCTTCAAGTGGGATTTTAACCCCATCTGAAGGTTAGTCGCCCTTATCCAGGGACTTAGTCGCTCACCTGTGCCCGTAGGGGTATACTCCCGCCTGGAGAGTTGGAGTCTTAGAGCGAGGTAGTCATCGGATAAAGAAAGGCAGCGTTATCTTGTTGCAACGGGAGTCATAAGGTACATCCCGGAAGAATATCTGCAAAATACGGGCATTGCCTGAACTATAACGGAGGTGTCTTCGTGCCTAGAGTAGTTGTTATTGGCGGCGGGTGGGCTGGCTGCAGTGCAGCTGTAGCTGCCAAAAAAGCAGGCGCAGGTGAAGTAATTTTACTTGAACGGGCAGACATGCTTCTGGGAACAGGCCTGGTCGGTGGAATTATGCGTAATAATGGCCGGTTTACGGCTGCGGAAGAATTGTCAGCTATGGGTGACGATATATTTAACACTATCGATAAAGTTGCCCGCCATAGCAATATTGAATTTCCCGGTCACAAGCATGTTACTTTGTATGATGTGGCGCATGTGGAACCCGCTATCAGACAATTATTAGCATGCTATGATATAAAATATAACTTCCTGGCCAGAGTGCGTGACATTACAATGGACGGGCAAAGAATTAAGTCAGTTATCACCGACAAGGACGACGAAGTGTATGGTGATGTATTTGTCGAAGCTACCGGGACCGCCGGCCCCCAATCCCAGTGCAGCAAGTATGGCAACGGCTGCGCAATGTGTATTATTCGTTGTCCAACCTTTGGCCCCAGAATAAGCATTGCCGCCCGTGCCGGCATACAAGAAATGATTGGGCGTAAGGCTGACGGCAGCTTAGGTGCCATGAGCGGTTCCTGCAAACTCCACAAAGACTCACTGAGTGAAGCCATTGTTAAAGAACTTAACACTAAGGGGGTCGTTGTCGTCCCTATACCTGGCCGGCTTAAAAAGCCGGACTTTCTATCGATAAAAGCCTGCCAGCAATATGCCTTAAAGGAATTTGCTGATAACGTCATTCTGCTTGATACCGGTCATGCCAAGCTCATGACGCCTTATTTTCCATTGGACATGCTCCGCCAGATTCCGGGCTTTGAGAACGCCCGTTATGAAGATCCATATTCCGGCGGTGTGGGCAATTCGATGCGTTTTACCGCACTCTCGCCGCGGGACAACACCCTCAAAGTCCAGGGACTTGATAACCTGTTTTGCGGCGGCGAAAAGGCCGGTCTCTTGGTTGGCCATACAGAGGCCATTGCAACAGGTACTCTGGCAGGACATAATGCACTACGTCAGGCACTTGGCGAAAAACTACTGATATTACCCGAAACATTAGCCATTGGTGATGCTATTGCCCATGTCGGCGAACAAATGCAATCAGTAAACGGCTTAAAAGTAAAATACACATTTTCCGGTGCTCAATACTTTGAGCGCATGCAGGAGAAAGGCTTATATACCACCGATATCCAAGCCATTAAACAGCGGGTGGCAAAAGCCGGTCTAAGCGGAGTATTTGCCCGTCCGGTCAAGCGGGCAGCAATATGCCGGTAATATGCATTAAAAGCTAGCGATTACTGTTGTTCGGTCGGTGTGGAATCATCACGCTGGACTTACCAGATAACTAATAAAAGTTTCCATAATAAAACTTATAATTGATAAAACTGTTGACAATTCTCCGGAAATTAGGTACAATAAATTTTGTCAGTCAAACATCGTAGAAAATACAGCATGACTGGTAACAATGTCGGGGCGTAGCTCAGTTTGGTAGAGCGCTACCTTGGGGTGGTAGAGGCCGCACGTTCAAGTCGTGTCGCTCCGACCAGAAAAGTCCAGTAAATCCGCGGGTTTATAGATCCGCGGATTTTTTTATTTATGTAATCTTGTCCCTTGCCGCATTTTAGCGAGGACAAAATTAAACCTTGTAGAAATAGAAAGGACAGACCTTAATTGGTCTGTCCTTTCTATTTCCGGCTTTAATGTTTGCAAAATCCCCTGCATGACATTAGCAGAATGTTCTTCCACTGACTGCAATTCGTGAATATAAGCCCCTAGTGTTAAAATAAAAGAAGGCGGCGGTTGCCACCTATTCAGAATCACGCTTTGAATCTTCTTTTTTGGGATCTTTGGGCAAGTCGCTTTCTTTATTTTTTTTGGACCTGGCTTGTTGCCTACTGCGAAACTGGTCAAGAGTTCTGCCACCCATAGTGTTACCTCCCTTAAAAATGGCGTTTAGGGTGATTCTCCCTATTTATATGATGTGCTATTACCGAGAATTTATACGGAGTGAGATGTGCGAGAGATAAAATTCTGCGGTAAGCGGCTGATGATAGGAGGACAATTAAGAACAAGTCTCATACAAATTGTGTTAGTATAAAAATTATAATAAGGGAATACTGCTGATAGCAGCGTGGTAAGGAGATGTTTAATGTAATGGATGCTTTTTTGGACAGATTGGATATATATGCTTCGGGAATTTGGCTTCCTTTACTGTTTTGCATGACCGTATTGCTCTTTGTTGTGTTCATGCCCAAACGACAGATTGATTGGCTAGGTATCTACCTTACCTTTGGAGTCGTAGGATGTGTAGGTGTGCTACTTGACATAAATATTCTAGGAGAATATTTTGATCTCTTTGACTTGGGAGATCCCGGTAAAGAGGGGATTGGGGACTTAGCGTCTTATGCAATTATCCCCTCATGTTTAGCTGTAATATTTATCAACTATTTTGATAAAAAAAACAAGTGGTTATATGTTGCAATATTTACAGGTATATCTTATTCTTATGAATGGCTGCTTACGCAGACTGGATACATGAAATTATTGGGATGGCAAAATTGGTATTCAATACCTGTTTTTATTGTGGTTTACGGAGTATGGCTACCATGGCACCACGAGGTAATAAAAAGACTTCGATAAACAATCATCGCGGGGTGGAGCAGTTGGTAGCTCGTCGGGCTCATAACCCGAAGGTCACAGGTTCAAATCCTGTCCCCGCAACCACGAAATTTATACCGCCTGCCGGTTCCGGTTGGCGGCTTTTTATTTTTTCGTTGGCTTTTTGGCAGTGTAATGATATAATATATCCAAATTATGGAAATAAGGATGTGATATTGTGATTGCCGGCACGGAAGAGACACTCATGAGTAAATTAACTTCACGTATACGAGAACAGCTTTTATTAAAAGGGATTCAAGATTTTAAGATTACCGATGGAAGCTTTCATTTTGCTAATGCCAATGATAAGTCCAAAGCGAATGAGATTATTCGTGATTACTTAACTTTTTTGATTGATAATGATAAAGAGTATTTAATATAGTCGACCGCCTGCCAGGATTATCTGGTAGGCCTTTTTATTTTCAGAGAACAATCTATATTAAGGGGGAGCCTTGTAATACTCCTTGTGACGGGTTCACGCGACACTCTCTAATGAGAGTGTTTCGACCTGTTCCCGGCAGGGCATCATCAGGTGGAGTTATTTTGTGATTGCACACTGCAATCATTTGCTTATTCTCCAGTTTTTGTTGAATCGATTTTGCTCATTTTCTCATTCTGCCAAGGCAGTAACTGTTGTCCATAACAATCAGATCAGTCTGGCATGAAAATTAATTTGATTATAAAGCACTGTTGTGGAATACACTACAAACAAAATTGAATTATTCTGGAGGCCAGGCTTATGGGGCTGACTTTTCTTGATAGCAGTATGGAAATGTATATATCGGTGATTAGTTTGATAGTATCGCTTACCGGTACCTTTTTTATTCTGCGCCTGGACTGGCGGCGCTATGGCCTGCTTTATACGATCGCCGGAATGCTGGGAATTATACTCTGTTTTATTTTTGAAAAAGTAGGCTTTTACTCTTTTCCCTACATCTTTATGCCGTTTAGCCGTATTCCCGTGATTGCAGTTCTGACCGCATTTTCTTTTTATGTTATTCTGGGTGTCAGGTACAGTCCGGTAAACTGGGTGCACAAAATAGCCTTTTATGGGGTGATCGTAAATCTTGGCGTGCTCTTGGAAACGGTCTTAAAAAATACAACAAGGCTGATTCACTATGATTTTGAATGGGATTTCTGGGATTCATACACCAGTTGGTGGGGCTTTTTTATTTTAATGGAATGGATCGGTGGTAAGCTTATACCGCAGCATTTGAGAGCGCCCATACCGGCCGAGGCTTTCCGCTCTGAACAATGGTTTTGGTTTGTCATTCATTTTGTGGCAATTTTTACGATATTTCTGGCCGGATTGTATCTGGGGTTAACCATGCCTGATCAATAAACCGAACGCCCTTTTTTAGACTTCAGCAGGGATTTATTATCTTTTGGCGAAAGGCTACCAAAAAAAGGAGGAGCGATATTATGGCTGGAGCTCCAACAATTTGGGTGAGTGGTGATATGAGTGAGCAAATATCAGATTTCAATGGTGAGTATACCTTAATACTAATTAGCAGCAAGCAAAGAATATCACTGGGCAAGAGCTTAGAAGCTGCGAGGAAAAAATTAAAAGAACTTGGCAGGGAAGATATTGCCAACCAGTTAAGATAATGAGCCTATAGCAAAAGCTTGCTTAAATTAAAATGCGGTGTTAAAATTAATTCAATATAATATAATAAGTTTTCTGGGATTCCGTGGCTTCGAGCCAGTCTGATCCGGGAGAAAACGCACAGTATTGTCTGTGAAACACGAAAGATAGAAGTCTGGGAGAAATTAATGATTTCTCCCAGACTTTAAGTTTTTTGCTTGCTGTGATCATATCCTGCCAGCGGCAGCTAAGGCAACAGTTTGTGAGGGGTTTAATAAGAACTGTTACTTTTCACTTTGTTTATCGTTCATATTATAAAGGAGGTCGACTGGCAACATGAAAAAAATTAAAGTTCTTATGGCCGCGATTATGCTGAGCTTATTCACTGCACCGATGATGGCAGTGAATGCGAGCGCTATTTTGGCAACGGAAATAAACTTACCTGCCGATTATTATATTTTTGATACTCTCGAGGCTGATGTAACCGGTGATGGTATAGCTGACAGGATATACCTTGCCGGCTATAAAATCCAGTCCAATTTTTCTGCTGCTAAAAATCTTAGTATTACAGTAAAAAGCGGTGCAGATAAGTCATTTATTCGTTTTCCTCTTGCTGAAGTAGGCGGTTATCAGCCCTATCTTTTCGCTGGCGATTTTTCGGGTGATAAAATAGCTGACGTCTACGTAGCGACAGCATCAGGCGGCAGCGGTGGATGGTCATATCACAATATCATATCTTTTAGTGGCGGTGAGCCAAAAGAGCTATTCGGCAGTAAAGAGAATTTTGCCACTAACATTACTGGCAAGTTTGTGGACGGTTGGAAAGTAGCTCTCGCCAATAATACCGATGGAACAACAGTAATCGTTGGAGTAGCTGAACGCCGGGAAGATTATTTGCGGTTAGGTATTTATGACGAAGAGGGTAAGGTACAAAAGGAAACTCAGACAATGACTGCCCCTTTTGTTAAGTTAGAACCGGTTGATATCGATCATGATGGGGTCTACGAGCTAAAAGGCAGTCAAAGTCTTTCTGGCGCTTATAGAGCAGACAGATTAGCTGAGGTAGAAACTATGTTTAAATATACAGGAACTAATTGGCAATCACAATCAAAGCTGGTTATGATCTCATCTCTGCATTAATTTCTAAGATATTATGTCACTACTTATCAAGGTGGAATATGATATAGTAAACCGAATAAGGAAGTGATGTTATGTATCCTAAGTATTCATACTTAGGGATGGAAGAACAATGCGAAGCTGTCCCCGTTACCTTTCCTCCCCAGCATCAAAACCGTCAACCCGGTATGGAGTATCTTTTGCACCCCAGACCTATCTCAGAAAATCCAAACTCCTTGGGTAGTGGCAAACTGCAGGGAAAAGTAGCAATTATTACCGGGGGCGACAGCGGCATCGGCCGGGCAGCTGCCTATGCCTTTGCGAAAGAAGGCGCCAGTATTGCGATCGCCTATCTTGATGAGCACCGGGACGCTGAAGAGACAAAAGGACGAATACACGAAATCGGTCAAGATTGTATCCTTTTGCCGGGAGATCTGCGAAACGAGCGTCAGTCCTATATTGTTGTGGAAGAAACAATGGAGACTTTTGGGCGGTTAGATATATTAGTAAATAATCATGGTGTTCAATTTCCCCAGATGAGCATTCTTGATATTTCTGCCGAACAGTTGGATGCTACCTTTAGAACTAATATTTTTGCGTTCTTTTATATGATTAAGGCGGCGCTGCCTCATATGTGCCCCTATGCTTCGATTATAAATACTACCTCTGTGACGGCATATCAAGGAGAAAAATATCTAATTGACTATTCTGCAACTAAAGGGGCAATTGTCAGTCTTACACGATCGTTGTCTTTATCTTTAACACCAAGGCATATCCGTGTTAATGCAGTAGCCCCGGGGCCGATTTGGACCCCGTTAAATCCGTCAAGTTTTCCCGCCGAGTATATTAAAACCTTTGGCGCTAATACCCCCATGAAACGCGCCGGGCAACCGTTTGAGGTCGCTCCGGCATATGTATATTTAGCAAGTGACGACTCTCGCTATGTATCTGGTCAAGTTCTTCATGTAAATGGTGGTACAATAACAGAAAGCTAGGTAAATCCCGAACCAATAAAGCTGATGGGAAGCGTTCTAGGTTCGGTTTAAAAGCAATTAATATGCGTTTTATGTTTGTCTGGACTTATGTCTAGGCTTTTTCGTTTTAGTGGAGTATCCTATATCATCCAAAAAACGCCGACAATTATATTTCGGCGGGGACAATGGCAGGGGGAGTGGATTGTAGTGAATATTGATTTACCAGCTTGGCTTATACTGTATTTTGTCTGGAATGTGGTTGCATTTCGCTTGGTTGAACTGGATAAAGAGCGGGCCAAGAGAAAAACCTGGCGGATTCGTGAACGCACCTTTTTTTTCGCAGCCTTATTTTTTGGTGCCGCCGGCGTACTTACCGGTATGTATGTTTATCGGCATAAGACGCTTCACGCAACTTTTGTTATTGGTATGCCGGTTATGCTGGTGATTAATTTTGTCTGCGGCTATTATATTTACATAATTATCCTCAAAAAAACTGCTTGTTTTGTGATATAATATACAAGTATCTTGTTACCATAATACTTAGAAAGGATTGGATTACGTAGTATGAGAAATAAGGTAATTCTGGTTGCTATGCTCATGTTGGCTCTGCTTGTTGCAGCCGGTTGCGGCGGCGGTTCAGGTGTTCAGCGTCAGTCCGGTTTGTCACCAGAAGCGGTAATTCAGAACTTTTTTGATGCTGCTAAAGGCAACCAGATGAAGGAAGCGGCACTCTATGTGTCACCGACATCGGCTAGTGACACCAAGACCGTATTAAAATACGTCACCGGTGAAAGCAGTTCAACAATTAAAAACTCAAATTTGCTATCTGTGAAAAAGGTGGCTCAGCAAGGTGATTATGCGGCAGCGGTTGTTACTTTGCAGGCAGAACAAAACTCAATGAATGTTTCGGTTAAGCCGGTAGGTCTTGAAAAAATTGACGGTGAATGGTATATTGTCGATTATGATCAGGCTCTGCGTGAGGCGAAATACAAAGTATTAGCCCAATTGCTTAGTCGTATTTAAAAACAGGGTACCGGCTAATAAACCGGTACCCTGTTTCTATATTAATGTACAATTTACAATGACAATGAGCGGTGGGCAAGTCCTACAGCAACTTCATTAAGGTTTAGCACACCAACGCCAAAATAAACGGCTACGCAAAGATGTTCTCCATGGCGGGCAATACCTATTTTACCACCGACATTAAGGCCTACTGCCTTGGCAGAAACTTGTTCTAAGGCTGCGTGTACCGCCCCGGCAACAGCGCCTTCGCCAACATGATTGCCAGGCACCAGGTTTTGTCGCTGAGCAGCCACAACGGCCCGCTCAATGATTTTCTTGACTGAAGGAATAAACTCGCCGCCAAAATCTACGGCTACAGCCTGCAGGTTTCGTTTTGCCAATAACTGCCGAGTATCGTGCTCGTCTTGTCTGGTTTCACTGATAGCCATTCGCAGTGCGGCTCGTCCAACATCTATGCTGGTTATTTCACTCATTATTGTTAATCCCCCATCATTGTGTAGTTTGAGTGGATTTCGCAGGAATTGTGATTTTCTGAGGGTCAATTACCGCAACTGCCAGGAAAGTTACTATACATACAAGCCATTCGAGATAGATGGGGTGAGCAACTATTCTAATTTCCGGAATCAGCTGCCAGGCCAGCAATGTCAGCATACCGGCCAGGGTGGTATAAAAGGCGGAATTCCGCCGGCATAGGCCTGGCAAAAAGATCGTACATAAAAACACAAGGGTAAATGCTGTTGTTAAGCTTAGGCCCAGCAGCAGGGTTTTCAAAATGCCCACTGCGTTAAAGGCCAGCCAAAGGGTGAAAAAGCCTAAAGCCAAAATAGTTACACGGTTGATAATGACATATTTGTTTTCGGTCACTGCGGGATTTATAAACCGTTTATATATATCCTGAGCAAATAAGGTGCCGGCGCCAAGCAACAAGGTGCAGGCTGTCGACACATCGGCAGCCCATAACGCGGCAAGGGTAATGCCTGAAACCACAGGATCAAGTCCCATAATAATCTTTGGCAGTGCCAGGGTTGCCTGCACTTCAGGATAAGCTACTCTGGCAGCCAAACCCATAATGGCACATAAGAAGCCGATAGGGAAAATCAAAATTGCGCCCCAGATGAATCCCCGTTTAGCAGCTTTGGCGCTTGAGGCGGCACAGGCAATCTGCACCGGGCCTTGGGCCGATAAGCTTTGGGTAATCATAACAACAAACCAGCCGGCAATGGTAGCAAAACCGAGTCCGCCAAGAGGGGTGAACCAATCAGTGCCTGGCGGCAGTTGAGCGGCGATTGTGCCCAAACCGCCCTGCTGCTTAACTGTCAGTATGGTTCCGGTAACAACGCCTGCATATATCAGGGCAACACTGACAATATTGGATAAACCGGATGACCATAGTCCGCCGATTAGGGTTATTCCCACAAAAACGATAGCGCTGGTAATCATACCGCCGGTGAATGAAAATACCTCCGGCAGCATTGAGGACAAAATGGCGCCGCCGGCCAGATATTGCATGGATGTTATAACCAATTGTATAGTAATTAGGCCGATAACACTGATAACCCGGCCTTTTTTATCATAATAGCGTTCAAAGAGTTCGGGAATGGTGGTACAGTCCATTTCGCGGTATTTTCCGGCTGCCAATACGCCCATGACCAAGGCGCCGGCAGCCCAGGCAGCATTATACCAGCCGGCCGCGATACCGGCTGTGAAGGCATTTTCTGCCACGCCGATGGTTGAGGCGGCTCCAACTGCCAGACCTGCCACATTAGCGGCCACTAAGAGGGCATTCATTTGGCGTCCGCCAAATAAAAAATTCACACTTCCGCCGGCAGCTTTACGTTTCGCATAGAGGCTGATGGCAAAGAGCAAAAAAATATAAAGGACAACAATTACAAACTGAATTGACATGAAACTATCCTACCTTTCTACATCTACAATGGCTATTGACCGGTTGGTTACTACCACCTGCTTTCAAGGCTCCTGCAATCCTGCCATCCTACAAAACCGGGTCAAAGCTGCTATATTGCAATTCTATGGTAACTAACGAGTAAAATAATGTCAATGGCGATATCTGTAAAACAATTTACCAAAAATGAAAATTGGGCAGGATATTACCCCAATTTGTTGAAATATATTCAAAAATACAAAGTGGGGTATCATTGTATGGGGATTCTGCAGAGAAAGCTAATCATTATTATTATGCTGGCATGCGGGATTTTGGCCTATAGTTGTTACAGCTTTGTGCAAAAGACTTCAGCAGACCGGGCTTTGAATACAGCGGCGCCTTCACCGGAAACCTTACAAAATTCTAATCCTATTCCTGCCGGCAAGGGGGAAGAAGATGAAGTTGTAGTTTATGTCAGCGGCGGGGTTAGCAAGCCGGGCGTGTACAAGTTTTTTCGCGGCAGCCGGGTGGTTGATGCCGTGGCCTTGGCCGGCGGCTTTATGCCTGGTGC
Organism: Sporomusa sphaeroides DSM 2875; assembly: GCF_001941975.2. Taxonomy (NCBI): domain Bacteria; kingdom Bacillati; phylum Bacillota; class Negativicutes; order Selenomonadales; family Sporomusaceae; genus Sporomusa; species Sporomusa sphaeroides. The sequence continues at coordinate 2,068,760 of NZ_CP146991.1, forward strand.
AGATGCGGCAAAAATTAATCTGGCAATGCTGCTTAAAGATGAGATGCAGATTCACGTCCCTTACGCCGCTATTCCTGTAAGCAATAATCCGGGTATGGCAGTGCCTGCTAATGCCAATACTGGCAGCAGCGGTGATAAGGTTAATATTAATACCGCTTCCAAAGAGGAATTGGATAAACTGCCAGGCATTGGCCCGGCAATAGCTGAACGGATTATTGAGTATCGCACCAATATTGAACCGTTCAGAGATATTGCCGATATCAAGAAAGTGCCAGGTATTGGTGAGGCAAAATATAATCAGTTTAAAAACAAAATATCGCTGTGATTACGGAGCAAATAAATACTATTATTGTATTTGCCTGTGCCGCTTTTGCCGCAGGTATTTGGCAGGCAGGGATATATAGCTGGCATAGTCTGACGCTTATTGTCTTGGCTGTGTTATTGCTTTTGACAGCGTTATGGCGTGTTGTTCGTAATTACCAACAGGCCTTTTGGCCGATTATCGGCCTGTTTTTTATTGCCGGAATGCTTTGTGCCAATCTGGATAGCATTGTTCCGGCCGATGCTATTAGTCACCATATCGGGAAAACCGTTACGGTCACGGGAATTGTGGATGCCGTTCCTGAGATAAGCCAGGCAAATACGCACGGCAAACAAGTAAGATATGTAGTCAAAGTTCAAAATGTAGAATTGGAAAAGACAGGCGCTAACTCAGCTTCCAGTGGAAAAGTTCGCATTAATGTGCTGTATAAGGAAAACGGTGAGTTGGCAGTTTACGGTGATAAAATAACTGTCTATGGGAAAGTACGGGAGCTGCGCGGGTATAATAACCCGGGACAGATCGATATGACGGTTGCGCTTAAGCGCGAGGGTATTACAGCACGTATGTCTGTACAGGAGCAGAACATTAAGCTGAATACAGCCTATGCCGGATACTCCTGGCGTGCAGCGCTGGCAGACTGGCAAGCCGGAATTGTCCGGGCCTTGCAAAAGGTAATGCCGGTCAACGATGCCGCTATCTTAACGGCCGTACTGTTTGGCGGCTATCAAGGAATAAATAAAAATGTTGTCGATGATTTCGCGGCAACCGGGTTAATTCACATTTTATCTGTCTCAGGCGCGCATATTGCACTGGTGGCAGGCTTGATACGGTGGTTCGGCAATCAGCTGCGGCTGGGTTCCCGGACGACTACGGTTGTGGCTGTACTGGCGATTGTATTTTATGCCTGTATCAGCGGATTCACGCCACCGGTAATACGTTCGATGATTATGGGCATAATCAGCTTGCTGGCAATATTGGTTGAACGGGAAAGCTATGCTCCGGCGGCACTAGCCATTACAGCGCTGGGAATGCTTGTTTATCAGCCGCTGCTGCTTTATGATATTAGTTTTCAATTATCGTTTGCCGCCACAGCCGGTTTGGTATTTTTATATAAACCGACATATGATTATCTGTCTGCTTTTTTGCCAGCATGGCTGGCAGGACCGTTGGCGGTGACCGCGAGTGCCCAACTGGGTGTTTTGCCGATAATTGCCTGGTATTTTAATAATTTTTCCCTCATCTCTTTTGCTGCCAATATCCTTGTCCTGCCGGTTGTTGAACTGGTAATCATCCTTGGCTTGACAGGAGTTATAATTTATACCGTTGTTCCGGTCATTGGCAACCTGGTGTTTGTTATCAGCAGCCTGTTGATCGGTTTGGTTATGATGCTGACAGCGCTCCTGGCAGCGGTGCCGTACAGTTCTGTTTACATACCGTCCGTAGGGATAAGCGGGAGTGCGGCTTACTACCTGCTCCTGGCCTGGTTTTATGGCTGGCGTCCGTTAGCTGTCCCGGGTCCGGGACAGCTTGTCAGGCAGCGTCCGGGCACTTGCGCCACAACCGTCATGGTAATTATTGGTCTGCTGGCAGTGTATACCTGGTATCCGCGGCCCTTGTCCGTGCACTTTATTGATGTGGGTCAAGGGGATGCGGCTTTGATTATTACACCCCGCGGCAAGGCCGTACTGGTAGACACCGGCGGCAGTTTCAGCAGCTCAAATTATGATATCGGTGAAAGAGTGGTTGCTCCCTATCTCAAGCACTATGGTGTGACAACCGTTGACTACTTAATCCTGACCCATGGACACCAAGATCATGCAGGCGGCGCTGCCGGTATTGCCGGCAGGGTTAGCGTCAATAAGGTTATGCTGCCGCGAGAAGAATACTCACAGGCAGTACAGGCACTTGTTCACACTAAACCGGCGATCGCGATTATTCCTACATATACAGATCAGAGATTTCAACTGGATGGGGTGGATGTTGGTATCGAGCATGCGGTTGGTGAAAATGGCCGAAATCAGGCTGTCACAGGCAATGAAGTATCCAGTGTGGTTAGGGTAAGTTATGGCCGGCATAGTTTTCTTATCACCGGCGACCTGGAAGCAAAAGGTGAGGAGGCGCTGCTTGCCGCAAAAGCGGTTAAGCCCTGTACGGTGCTTAAAGTAGGACATCATGGTTCAAAGACCTCCACCACGGCGGCGTTTTTACAGGCTCTTGACCCGGAGTATGCCGTTATTTCCGTAGGCTATGCCAATCGGTTCGGGCATCCGCATCCGGAAACCATCAGACGCCTGACTGACAGGCAGACCGTAATTTACCGTACAGATACCCATGGGGCCGTAGTGTTTAAGTCTGACGGCAGGAAGCTGGAAGTTGACACCTATATCAAATAATATATAAGCTGGTGAATTATGGATTATAAAGCAATACGTGCTCTCATTAAACAAAATAAGATTGCTCCTGTTTATCTTTTGCATGGGGAAGAAACCTATCATCTGCGGCAGGTCGAGCAGGCTCTGATTGCCAGTGTGGTACCACCGGCAGACCGGGATATGAACCTCATTATTTTTGAAGCCGATCCAGCTAAGGAAGAACTGATAAATACTATTGAAACAATACCCTTTTTAGGTGAAAAGAACTTAATCATTATCCGCAGCACGACGCTTTTTAGTGCCGGACGCAAGAGCAGCAGCGACGAGGGGCAGGACAAAACCGATCCTGCATTAAACCGGTTAATTGCTTTATTTAGTAATATGCCTGCCTATAGTCATCTTGTATTTCTGACGCCCGATAAGCCTGATAAGCGGCGTAAGATTTATAAAGCTGTGGAAAAAAATGGCGTTGTCTTTGAGGCAGCACCCTTAAAGGGGAAGGAACTGCGCGCTTGGTTGACAGACCGGCTTTCTGAACTCAAAATCAAAATGGCTTCCGATGCTGAGGAACATCTTATAGCAGCAGTCAGCATGATGCCGCAAGTTTCTCTTGATTTTTTAAACAATGAATTAGAGAAAGTAATTTTATATACGGCAGATAAAAGGCTGGTTACCCGCCAGGATTTATTGCAAATCTTGTCTTCCGTTCCCGAGGTATCTATTTTTGCTATGGTGGAGGCGCTAAGCCAAAGACATACTTCACAGGCCCTTGCACTCTTGCGTGAACAACTGGCAGCCGGGGAACACCCTGTGAGGCTATTGGCACTCTTAGCCCGGCAGGTCAGACAGTTATGGCAGGCTAAAGAACTTACACACCAAGGCTATGGCAGCCGGGAGGTGGCTGAGTATTTTAAGGTGCCAGGCTTTATTGGTGAGAAACTGGTGAAGCAAAGCCGGGGTTTTGCTGACAGTAAACTAAGAGAGGCTATGCTCAGCCTGGCGGCAGCCGACCAGGATTTAAAGTCAAGCCGGACAGGTCCGGTAGCCCTGGAAAAAATAATTATTGAATTATGCGGATAAAGAAAACACGGCTTGCGCCGAGCCTTTGGCGAAAGCGGAAGCCGATGTTGATCCTGCTTTTAAGAAAGTTATACTCTCTGTTAGGATAAAGAAAACCCTGTCCACTTTTTAGTGAACAGGGTTTCAATTATTATTGAGATAATTAAGCTTGAGTTGCATTAGCTTTGCGAGCTAGACGGGACTTCTTACGAGCTGCGGCATTTTTATGAATAACGCCTTTGGCGGCTGCTTTGTCAATAACGCTGGCAGCAGTAGTCAGGAGGTTCTTGGCCTCATCTGCTTTACCGGTACGTGCAGCTTCTTCCACCTTACGAACAGAAGTTTTAATCGCTGATCTTACCGAATAATTGCGGGCACGCCGTTCTGCGTCAGTTTTTACGCTACGCTCAGATGCTTTAATATTTGGCAAGTAATTCACCTCCTTATGTATATGTTACTGAACTATTTTAGCATGCTCTACAGGAAAAAGCAAGCAATAAAGTAAAAGCAATTGGCTTGGTATAGCTAACTTTTTTTCCGGATAAGATAGGTTTGAAATAGTTTTTAGTAGGGGGAGAATAATTCATGGATCAAGTTCCTGCTGCAGTACGAACCGATTTGGCGTTAGAAGCGCGTGAAATGCTGACAAAACAGGTGAGAGAAGACATTCCCGGTGTCTTAGTTGAGACCAGTGAAGATGAGGATGTACTTATTACCCGGGTAAATATTACTACTCCTGAGGCGGAGCGAATGATGGGGAAAGCCAAAGGAAGTTATATTACCCTGGAGGCACCCGGCTTACGCTATAAAAATACTCCGTTACAAGAAAAAATCATGAATTTCCTGGCGGTTGAATTAGCTGGAATGGTTAATTTACCTCGCAACGCCACCGTATTGGTTGTCGGCCTTGGAAACTGGAATGTCACGCCAGATGCTTTAGGCCCGCGGGCTACGCACAAGATTGTCGTTACCCGGCATTTGCAGGAGATGTTGTCGCCGGAACTAAAAGGCGGTGTGCGCGCGGTGTGTGCGATTTCTCCCGGTGTGCTTGGTATAACCGGTATGGAAACAGCCGAAATTATCCAGGGGATTGTGAACAATATCAAGCCCAGTCTGGTAATCGCTATCGATGCTCTGGCTGCTGCTTCCAGTCAACGGGTAATTACTACCATCCAATTAGCTAATACCGGCATCCATCCTGGTTCAGGTGTCGGCAATAAACGCTTTGGGCTTACGCAGACCTCGTTAGGAGTGCCGGTCGTGGCTATTGGCGTACCGACAGTGGTGCATGCTTCAACCATTGCTATGGATACCATTAACACTCTCCAGGAACATGCGGCTTTTGGCCGGTATTTTAAGAGCATGGCCAATTTATCTGACCAGGACAGGCAGACCATTGTCCGACAGGTATTGCCTGACATACTCGGAGACCTTATGGTAACGCCTAAGGAGGTTGACAGACTCATCGAAGATATTGCTGCCGTTGTGGCCGGCGGCATTAATCAGGCGATGCATCCTAACATTGATTACGAGAATATCCATATGTACTTACATTGATTTGGGACTAATTGTAATATCGTCCTGCCGCCAGGCATATACATTGTATGTAAACAAAAATAGCAGAGGACAACCAATTCTGGGGGTCTGGCGGAGGCGGCAATGGTTACGAGGAAAGAGCGGAAACAAAGAAATCAAAGCAGGCATTGGTCTAATTTCTTGCGATTTTACGGCATCTATAGGATTTCCAATATAGCGTTTATTGTGGTGATGATGGTAATATCAGGAGGATTATTTTTTGGCACCTATCTCAATCTGACACAGAGTGCTATACCGGTAAGTGGCAAAGCAGTATATTACGGACAATACATGCCTGCTTTGTGGCCTAAAGGAAAGGACGTGCTTATTTCAGGCATTCCTGGTTTTTCCCTGACATTTCAGCCGCAAAGTATAATAAAAATAACGCCGGCACCCAGTGATGAAAATTTTGCCAACAAAATAGTGCGGGTATTTGCAGGTGTTGATTTTCGCGATTTGCGCTCGCTAGTTTCACAGGAAATCCCTTTTATATTGGCGTTTAAAAAGCCGGTATCGCCTGCTGTCAGTGCAACGACACTGCCGAACTTCCCGGTATTTGATACGAAAACTGTAGCAATTACGGACAAACCGCTTGTAGGAATATACCATACACATACGGCGGAAGCTTTTATTCCCAATTCCGGCGTGACGCACCGGCCAGGAGGCCAGCATGGTGAAATCGTGGAAGTAGGAGCGGCATTAGCCAAGCAGTTAGAGAAAAATGGGGTAAAAGCCATTCACAGTACCACGATTCACGACTACCCCAGCTTTATGAAAGCGTATGGACCTTCCGAAATTACTGCACAAAAAATGCTTGCCGAAAATCCGTCGATTCAAATGATTTTCGATATTCATCGCGACGCCGATAAGCGCCAAAATGTAACCCTTATGGCTAATGATTTGCCGATTGCCAAAATTACTATTGTTGTAGCTACCGGACAGCAGGATTTGCCCCAACCGCACTGGCAGCAGAATCACGCCTTTGCTAAGTTAATTGACGCTAAGCTGAATGCTAAATTTCCGGGGTTATGCCGCGGTATTCAATTGGTGGAGTGGCGGTATAACCAGCATCTTCATCCCAGAGCGCTGCTGATAGAAGTGGGATCACAGGAAAGCAGCAAAGAAGAGGCCATGCGTAGTATGGAAATACTGGGAGACATACTGGCAGAAATACTTGCTGAGAACCGTTAGTCAGCGGAGGAGGGGTGGCGTGTTTGAACGGGTGGCGGCAAATGATATAGGAATTATTGCCCGAGGTCTTTTTATATTGCTGGCCATTATTGTAATTGGTGTGGGACTGGCAGAACATCAATTAACCACTCTCACTCAGCGTCCTGAGCAAGAACGCTTCTTTTATATTGGCCGCAACCGGGAAGATGTATATTCGGCTTATGCTTTTGGCTATGGCTTAACGCTGGGCAAAATATATCCTTTTGCCCATATTTCCCGGACAGACCATGAGCTTGTAGTGCATATCGCCAATCATGCCATTACTATTCCGGCTAAAATAGAAATTGACGGAAGGTTTATTGGACATTGGCTTGATGTTTGGCACCGGCAGTTTGTGGATGAAGCGTTTGCCGCGAAGGAACAGGTGCTCGAATACTGGAATCACATTAGACCCTATATTGAGACTGCCATTCAGGCAGTGAGAACACAGGCCCAAGCGGCTATAGTGCAAATTAAACAGTATATTGGCGAATAGAGGTAGCGCTTGCAGTTAACGGGCAGCTAATGGTATAATTTATAGAAATGTGTAAAAAACCTTATTTATACCAGGGAGGAGCCCCAGTCTGATGGATACATCACATATTCGCAATTTTTCTATTATCGCCCACATCGACCATGGCAAGTCGACGCTTGCAGACCGGTTGTTGGAGTATACAGGTGCTCTCTCTGCCCGCGAGATGGAAAACCAGGTTTTGGATCAAATGGCGCTTGAACGCGAGCGTGGCATTACGATTAAAGCGCAGGCTGTTCGCTTGTCTTATACCGCAAATAACGGCGAAACGTATATGCTGAACCTTATCGATACACCGGGGCATGTTGACTTTACCTATGAAGTCTCCCGCAGTCTGGCAGCCTGTGAGGGGGCGCTCTTAGTAGTTGACGCCGCCCAGGGGATTGAAGCCCAAACGCTGGCCAATGTTTATTTGGCATTGGAACATGACCTTGAGATTGTACCGGTAATCAATAAAATTGATTTGCCAAGCGCCGAGCCGGAGCGGGTTAAACAGGAAATTGAGGATGTTATCGGCTTAGATACCTCAGATGCCGTTTTGTCCAGCGCCAAAACAGGCATTGGCATCGCGGAAATTCTTGAGGCCATTGTTAAAAAAGTTCCGCCACCTGCAGGTACTGTTGATGAACCCTTAAGTGCACTCATTTTTGATTCGCACTTTGATTCCTATAAAGGTGTAATTGCTTATGTACGGGTAATGAATGGCTGTATTAAGCCTGGCATGAAAATCAAAATGATGGCGACAAATAAGGTTTTTGATGTGACGGAAGTAGGCGTATTCAAACCATATCTTGCCAACATTGACGAGTTGGGCCCGGGACAGGTTGGTTTTATTGCCGCCAGTATTAAGAATGTAAAAGATACCCGGGTAGGTGATACTATTACCAGTGCCGAGCGTCCGGTTGCCGAACCACTCCCGGGTTACCGCAAAATTACGCCAATGGTGTATTGCGGTTTATACCCGGTAGATAGCTCTGATTATGAAAATTTGCGTGATGCTCTGGAAAAACTTCAGTTAAATGATGCATCGCTGGTATTTGAACCCGAGACATCTATTGCGCTTGGCTTTGGTTTCCGCTGCGGCTTCCTGGGACTTCTACATATGGATGTTATTCAGGAACGTCTGGAGCGGGAGTATAATCTGACGCTCATTACCACCGCACCCAGTGTAATTTACCGGGTGTTCAGAACAGACGGTGAAGTTATCGATATTGAAAATCCGTCAAAATTGCCGACAACTCAGGAAATCGAACATGTGGAAGAACCGTATGTAAAAGCCACGGTTATGGTTCCCAATGACTTTGTGGGCGCTGTTATGGAATTGTCTCAAGATAAGCGCGGCGAGTTTAAAGATATGAAATATCTGGATACCACCCGGGTAATGCTGACCTATCATTTACCCTTAAGTGAGATCATTTTTGATTATTTTGATAAGTTGAAATCATCAACACGCGGCTATGCTTCGCTGGATTATGAACTGTTGGGCTACAAGACATCGGATTTGGTAAAATTGGATATTTTGCTGAATGGTGAGCCGGTTGATGCCCTGAGTGTAATTGTTCACCGGGACAGGGCAACACACCGGGGACGGCAGCTGGCCGAAAAGCTAAAAGGTATTATCCCCCGGCAAATGTTTGAGATTCCCATTCAGGCCGCTATTGGCAGCAAGGTTATTGCGCGCGAGACTGTACGGGCCATGCGCAAGGATGTACTGGCAAAATGCTATGGCGGCGATATTACCCGTAAGCGCAAGTTGCTGGAAAAGCAAAAAGAGGGTAAAAAGCGGATGAAACAAGTGGGCAACGTTGAAGTTCCGCAAGAAGCGTTTATGGCTATTTTAAAAATGGATTAAGGTAGCGGACGATGAGCAAACTTGGCCTATATGTTCATATTCCCTTTTGTCGACAGAAATGTTTGTATTGTGATTTTTCTTCCTATTCGGGAGTAGAACACTTATTTACGGCCTACACTACCGCCTTGTGTCAGCAGATTGCTGATCAGGGCGGTAAGTTGTATAAGCCGCTTGTTGACACAGTATACATTGGCGGCGGCACGCCCAGTGTCCTGCCGGTTCCCCTGCTGGAGCAAATAGTAGCCAGTCTTGAGGATAACTTTACGATTGAGTCCGGAGCTGAAATCAGTATGGAAGCCAACCCGGGCACGGTAACGCGGCAGCAGCTTGCCGCCTTGAAAGCTGCCGGAATTAATCGACTGAGTTTTGGTGTTCAGTCCTTTAATGATGATTTGCTTACCGGCCTGGGACGTATCCATCAAACGGCCGACAGTCTTGCGGTTGTGGAATACGCACAAGCTGCCGGGTTTAATAATATAAGTATTGATTTAATGTATGGTTTGCCAGGTCAGACAGCAGCTGGATTTTTTCGCGAGCTTGAGCAAGCGGCAGCATTACATACGGCCCATATTTCGGTATATGGGCTGAAACTGGAAGAAGGAACCCCGTTGGCGACGGCCGCTGAACAAGGGTTGCTGGCCTTGCCGGATGAAGCGGACGAGGAAGCCATGTATAATGCAATGTCTGAGTTTTTACCAAGTCAAGGGTTGGCCCGTTATGAAATTTCAAACTTTGCCCGTCCGGGATTCGAGTGCCGGCACAATTTGAAATATTGGCATTATCAGCCTTATTTAGGGCTTGGAGCTGCTGCCCATTCTTTTTTAAACAGGCAGCGAACAGGTACGGTAACGGGAATTAAGGAATATATAAGTAGAGTAACAACAGGCAGGTCTCCGGTCGTCATGGAGGAAACATTGACCTTGGGCGAGTCTATGGCCGAATATATTTTCTTAGCATTGCGTACTACCGGCGGGATGAGGTTAAGTCATTTTACCCGGTATTTTGGTGTAGATTTTTTTGACCTGTTTGGCAATGTTTTTGCGAGGCTTCAACGACAAGGCTTGCTGAAGGCAGATGATGAACGGATTTGGCTAACCGATACGGGGATGAAGTTTGGCAATATAGTATTTAGAAGTTTTTTACCCGATTAGCTCATAGAAGTAGTGTACTATCTTGACATTACACCCAAGGAGTGGTATTTTTTTAGTAGGTGTTAGCACTCGCGTGATATGAGTGCTAACAACAAGGAGGTGGAGTCGATGTTAGATGAAAGGAAGCGCCAAATCCTGCACGCCATTATTGATGACTACATATCCACCGCAGAACCGGTTGGCTCGCGGACGATTGCCCGTAAATATAATTTGGGGGTCAGTCCGGCCACAATCCGTAATGAAATGGCCGATTTGGAGCTGTTAGGTTATATTGAACAACCGCATACCTCGGCAGGCAGAATACCCTCAGTCAAAGGTTACCGTTTTTATGTTGACTGTTTGTTGGCACCACCCCAGATCTCTGACAAAGATATTCAGCTCATCGACAACTGGTATCAGACAAAAGCCCGGCGGATAGACGAAGTATTTCAGGAGACAGTTAAGGTCCTTTCCCGCGTGACCAGCAATGTTTCTATGGTCCTGGCACCACAAGTGTCACAATGTACATTCAAATACCTTCAGTTCTTACCGCTGGATGAGTGCCGGTCTATTGTTGTTATTATCACCGATACCGGGTTGTTAGAAAATAAAATAATTGAAATTCCTGAAGGCCTGAACCATGAAGACTTGACCCGTGTGGCAACTGCCATCAATTCCCGGCTGGGAGGCTTGGCGATCGAACTGATTACTACACCGGTGCTAAAAGATATTCAAAACGATATTTTGCCTGACCCGCAGTTGTATGAAAGGGCCGTTACCCTGCTTAAGCATGTACTTACTGTTGATAAGAAGGAAAAAGTGTATCTTGGCGGCACGACGCAGATGTTAAATCAGCCGGAATTCAGGGATGTTGATAAGGTTAAGGGTCTCTTAACCATGCTGGAGGAAGACCGTTTGCTATGTGATATTCTCCATATGGCCAACAGTGATGGTGTGGTTGTTACGATTGGTCAGGAAAATAAATATACAGGCATTCATGACTGCAGTGTTGTTCAAGCCACGTACCGCATAGACGGGCAAGTGGTAGGAACGGTTGCCGTGCTTGGTCCCACCCGGATGGAATATGGTAAAACTATGTCTGTACTTAAATTTATGCAACGCCATTTAGGTGAAATTTTGAAAAAGTATAAAATGCTATAGGTGGGAGGAAATCCATGAATTTAAAGCAAGCCGGCAGTGGCGCTGATGTGGATGAACGATTAGCCGCTCTGTTAACTAACGCCAATGCTGTACGGGCAATTACTGCAGCCGTTGAAGGTACAATCGGCCCTAAAGGGCTTGATACTATGCTGGTTGACCGTTTTGGTGAAGTTATTATTACCAATGATGGTGTCACAATTTTAGATAAGATGGATGTTAATCATCCGGCGGCAAAAATGCTTATTAATACCGCTAAGGCCCAACAGGCCGAAGTAGGAGACGGCACTACTACCGCTACCATCATGGCTGGCAGTCTGGTATCTGAAGGGGTAAACCAGGTTATGCGCGGTGTACCTGTCGCCAGAGTCATTGAAGGCATCAGGTATGGTGTCGCCAAAGTCCTGGAAAACGTAAAGGACCGTACCCGTACGATTACTGAAGTAAATGATCCCATACTCCGGAGTATTGCCATGATCGCCGGACGGGAACATGAAGATATTGCCGACCTGGTGGTAGCAGCCGCTAAACTGATAGGTGTGGAAAAGCTAAACGAATCTAACTTTAAGCTGGCCGAAATTATTACGGCGGAAGCGGGCGCTGACAATGAAGTCTTTCTGGGTGTTATTGTTGATCAGGAACGTATGACCCAGGAAATGCCGGAAGAAATATTGAATGCAAAATTACTGCTTATTGATGATGCACTTGAACCGGAAGAGATTGAAGACGAGGCGTTAAGTACAGAAGCCGGTTTTAAAAGGTATATCGATCTGCAGGATGAATTTAAATCCAATGTGCAAAAGATTGTTGGTCTTGGTGTGAACATTGTTATGGTTGACCGGGGGGTACACAGCGCTGCCGAGGAAATTCTCACAGATGCCAATATTATGGTTATTCAGAGGGTATCTTCCAAAGATCTGCGCCGGGTAGCCGATCACACCGGAGCGCGGATGATAAAACGCACCGGCTTGAAAAAAGAACAGACCGATATTGAAAAATATTTGGGTGCTGCACAAAAGGTATACCAGGATGAAAAGCTGGAACAAGTGCGGGTTATTGGCGGCAGCGGCAAGCCAATGGCCACGATTTTGGTAGGTGCAGCCACCGAAGAGGTAGTAGGGGAACGCGAACGTATTGCTAAAGATGCCGCTTCCAGTGTGCAGGCCGCAGTAAAGGGCGGTTACGTACCGGGCGGTGGTTCCATTGAAATTGCAATGGCACGGGAAGTCAGCAAATATCGTGAAAACCTTAAAGGTATGGCTGCCTATGGCCTGGATTGCGTAGCTAATGCTCTGAAGCAGCCTTTGTCGCAAATCGTGGAAAATGCAGGCTTTAATCCTCTGGAAAAAGTAGAGGATGTCGTTGCTGCGCAAACGGCTCAAAACCGCGATTCTTTAGGTGTGGATTGTGATAGCGGTGAAGTGGTTGATATGCTGGAGCGGGGTGTTATTGATCCGGTTCCGGTAAAACTTCATGCCATAAAAGCTGCAGGAGAAGTGGCTGTGGCTATTTTGCGGATTGATACCATTATAAAGAAAAAAGAAGAGGGGGCTAATGCCCAGAAGGCAGGCGGTGCTGACAGCGGTATGCCTGACTTCTAAATAACCGGAGGTGGAGTTCGTGGCAGAAAAAAAACAAGAGCGATTACAAACTGAATCAGTTCAAGAAAATCTAAATACTGAAACTGCAGCAGAAGAAAATTATGAAGTTTGTTTTCAGGCAGAAGATGTAAGTCAGTTTATGGCGGCGCTGGATGAAAAAGGCCGCCTGCTTGATGAGATGACAGACCGGTATAAGCGCTTACAAGCCGATTTTGATAATTTCCGGCGCCGGACTCGTCAGGAGAAGGAAGAACTATCTATTATAGTTGCAGAGCGCATTATTTGTGAACTCTTGCCTATAGTGGATAATTTTGAGCGGGCAACAGCCAGTACGCCAAATGACGTAACTGCTTTGGCCACAGGCGTGGAAATGATTTTCCGCCAGCTAAATAGTACCCTGACACAGTTAGGGGTAGAGCCCATTATTGCGGTAGGAAATATGTTTGACCCAGCGCAGCATGAAGCCGTACTGCGCCTTGAGGATAGCAGTCAGCCTGATGGTATGATTGTGGAAGAACTGCAAAAAGGTTACAAAGTTAACGGGCGGGTAATTCGTCCAAGTATGGTAAAAGTAGTAGGAAATTAATTCACAAGTAAGTTTACTTAAGGAGGAAATTAACGATGGCAAAAGTAATTGGTATTGACCTTGGTACTACTAACTCCTGCGTGTCTGTAATGGAAGGCGGCGAGCCGGTAGTTATTCCTAATCCGGAAGGCAGTCGCATCACCCCTTCTGTAGTAGGTTTCTCAAAAAACGGTGAGCGCTTAATTGGACAAATCGCTAAACGTCAAGCTGTCTCCAATCCTGACGGCACGGTTAGCTCGATTAAACGTCATATGGGGACTACGCATAAAGTTACTATTGAGGGTAAGGACTATACTCCTCAGGAAATTTCAGCAATGATTCTGCAAAAACTCAAATCCGATGCGGAAGCTTATCTGGGTGAAAAAGTAACTCAGGCGGTAATTACCGTTCCTGCGTACTTCTCTGACAGCCAGCGTCAGGCTACCAAAGATGCCGGTGCTATTGCAGGTCTTGAAGTGCTTCGGATCATCAATGAACCTACGGCTGCAGCTTTAGCTTATGGTATGGATAAAGGCAATGACCACACTATCCTGGTATTTGACCTGGGTGGTGGCACGTTTGATGTGTCGATCCTGGAACTGGGCGACGGCGTGTTCGAAGTTAAAGCCACCAGTGGTAATAACAAGCTGGGCGGCGATGACTTTGACGAAAGGGTTATGAATTGGCTGGTAGCCGAATTCAAAAAAGAACAGGGAATTGATCTGACCAATGACCGGATGGCCATGCAACGGTTGAAAGAAGCTGCGGAAAAAGCCAAAATTGAGCTGTCAGGTGTACTTACCACTAATATTAACCTGCCGTTCATTACTGCCGATCAAACTGGTCCGAAACATCTTGACATCAATCTGACCAGGGCAAAATTTGATGAATTAACGGCCGATCTGGTTGAAGCTACCATGGGGCCGACCCGTCAGGCATTAAGCGATGCCGGGATGTCTGCCAAGGATATTGATAAAGTTATTCTTGTCGGCGGTTCCACCCGGATTCCGGCCGTACAGGAAGCCATTAAAAAATCTTTGGGCAAAGAGCCGCATAAAGGTGTCAACCCGGACGAGTGCGTAGCCGTCGGTGCCGCCATCCAGGCCGGTGTGCTTGTTGGTGAAGTAAAAGACGTACTGCTGCTGGACGTTACGCCGCTGTCCCTGGGCATCGAAACTTTGGGCGGGGTATTTACCAAAATTATTGACCGCAATACTACCATCCCGACTTCCAAGAGTCAGACCTTCTCAACTGCTGCTGACAATCAGCCGTCTGTTGATATCCATGTACTGCAAGGTGAACGCGAAATGGCGTCATATAACAAGACGCTGGGACGCTTTGAACTTTCCGGCATTCCTCCTGCCCCCCGTGGCGTACCGCGCATTGAGGTTACTTTTGATATCGATGCCAACGGGATTGTCCATGTATCGGCAAAAGATTTAGGTACAGGCAAAGAACAAAAGATTACCATTACTTCTTCCGGTGGACTGGATAAAGAGGAAGTAGAAAGAATGGTTAAAGAAGCCGAGTCGCATGCTGCTGAAGACAAACAGCGCAAAGAAGAAGTCGAAGTTCGTAATAATGCCGACTCGCTGGTATATAATGCGGAAAAAACCATTAAAGAATTTGGCGAAAAAGCCGATAAAACTCTTGTTGATCAAGTGCAGCAAGCGGCTGATAAGCTGAAAGAAACATTGAAAGGCAGCGATATTGAGGCCATCAAGGCTGATTCTGAAGCTCTTACTAAGCCGCTTTACGAACTGTCGACTGCTATGTATCAAGCCTCTGCTCAGGCCGAAGGAGCGGCAGAAGGGGCTCAGCCAGGCGGAGCACAAGGTGCGCAAGGTGCACCTGATGACGATAAAGTAGTTGATGCCGAATATAAAGTGGTGGACGAAGACAAGAAATAATGAGTTTGGGATGGTGTGAATGAGTAAGCGTGACTATTATGAAGTGCTTGGTGTAGCCAAGACGGCGTCAGAGGATGAACTCAAAAAAGCCTATCGCAAATTGGCCCGCAAGTACCATCCTGATGTTAATCGCGACAATCCCAAAGAAGCGGAAGAAAAGTTTAAAGAAGTAAATGAAGCTTACGAAATTCTATCCAATGCCGAGCGCCGGGCGCAGTATGACCAATTTGGTCATACTGCGTTCGATGCCGCTAACGGCGGTGGCGGTTTTGGCGGCGCCGGGGCTGGTGGTTTTTCGGATATATTCGATATGTTCTTTGGGCAGGCGGGTTTTGGTTTCGGCGGTGGGCGGCAGGCCGGACCTGAACGGGGTGCCGATTTACGTTATGATATGGAGATCAGTTTTGAGGACGCCGCTTTCGGCTTGGAAACTGAAATACAAGTACCACGCACCGAAGATTGCGGTACCTGCCAAGGTTCAGGTGCTGCTCCCGGAACACATCCTGAAACTTGTCCCGAATGCCGGGGCACAGGTCAGGTTCAGGTAACGCAAAACACGCCCTTTGGCCGTATGGTCAATGTGAGAAGCTGTGAACGTTGCCGGGGAGAAGGAAAAATCGTCAAGACTCCGTGCAAAGAGTGTAATGGCCGCGGCAAGACCAGAGTCAAACGTAAAATCAAAATCAAAGTTCCTGGCGGCGTTGATAACGGTTCCAGACTTAGGGTGGCTCATGAAGGCGAAGCCGGACAGCGCGGAGGTCCTCCCGGGGATTTATACGTGTATCTTTTCGTAAAACAGCATAAACTGTTTACACGTGAAGGCAATGACGTTGTTTGCGAAGTGCCGATTAATTTTGTTCAGGCTGCATTAGGGGACGAAATTGAAGTGCCTACACTTGACGGCCGGGTTAAGCTCAAGGTGCCTGAAGGCACCCAAACCGGCACCGTGTTCCGCATCAAAGATAAAGGCATTCCGCATTTGCGCGGCCATGGACGCGGTGATCAGCATGTGCGCGTTAAAATAGTAACGCCGAAGAAATTAACCGACCGCCAAAAGGAACTTTTACAAGAGTTTGCTAAAGCCGGCGGTGTTGAGCCGACCTCGGAGGAAAAAGGTTTTTTTAAGAAATTTAAAAATGTTTTTAGTGTTTTGTAAATAGTATTAATAGATGTATAAGGGGCGATGGCGCATGAAATGGGCTGAAATCAGCATTCAAACCTCCCATGAGGCTACTGAGGCGGTGGCTAATGTTTTTCACGATCTGGGAGCAAGCGGGGTTGTGATAGAAGACCCTGAACTGATTAATAGTTACCGGCGCTCAGGGACCTGGGATTATTGCGACATCCCCGAAGAAACAGAAACAGAAGTAGTAACTATTAAGGCGTATTTGCCTGTTGATGAGCTTTTGGACGATAAGCTGCGTGTGTTTGAGGAAAGTGTCAATAGGCTGCATGAACATAACCTTGATAAAGGCCGGGGTTGTATTAACTGTCGTGAAGTACAGGAAGAGGATTGGGCTTCCTCCTGGAAAGAGTATTTTCATCCGGTACGGATAAGTGAGCATATTGTTATTAAACCGTCCTGGGAAGACTATGTGCCGCTCACTGATGATATTGTTATCGAATTGGATCCGGGGATGGCCTTTGGTACAGGTACACACCATACCACTTCCATGTGTATTCGCTGCCTGGAAGAGAGTATTAAACCAGGCAATATTGTTTTTGATGTCGGTACAGGTTCCGGCATATTGGCAGTGGCTGCTGCCAAACTTGGCGCAGCACATGTGCAGGCGGTTGATCTTGATCCGGTAGCCGTGCGGGTAGCCCGGGAAAATGTTGTGATTAACCAGGTGGCGGCAACTGTAGAAGTTGCTCACGGCGACCTGCTGACCGGCGTACAGGGTAAGGCTGATGTGATAGTTGCCAATATTATTGCCGATATCATTATCAAAATGCTGCCAGATGTCCGGACACGACTGGCAGATGACGGTTTGTTTATTGCCAGCGGCATTATTTCCGAACGTTTGAGTGATGTTACCGCTGCACTTATTGATAACGGATTTGTTGTTGATAAGGTCATTGAAGAAGGCGGCTGGGTGGCTATTGTGGCCGGCAGCGACAGCCGATAGGGAGGCGCGTATATGCGCCGTTTCTTTATTGAGGCCCCCATTAGTCAGACTATGGCAATTACCGGTCCGGATGCCCGGCATATGGCTGCCGTGCTGCGGCTAGCCGCCGGTGATACCGTCTTATTATCCGGCCAGGACGGAAAAACCTGTCAAGCCCAAATTACTCAGGCAACTCCGGAGGTCATACAGCTTACCTTGCTTTCCTTTACGGAAGATAATACAGAACCATCTGTTGCGGTTTACCTGGTGCAGGGCCTGACCAAAGGGGAAAAGATGGATTTTATTGTGCAAAAGGCAGTAGAGCTTGGCGTACATGGCATTATTCCTGCGGCTACCGAACATTGTGTCGTGCGGTATGAGGCTGCGAAACAGGCAGATAAAGTGAACCGCTGGCAAAAAATTGCCCGTGAAGCGGCTAAACAATGCGGGCGAAGCCATATTCCGCAAGTATATCCGATAATCCGCCTGGCCGATGTACTTACAAACCAGGAATTTACTGATACCAATAAAATTATGCTATATGAGGGACAAGCCGCTTGTGGTTTAAAGCAAGTGCTTGTTCAAGCCAATAAGCCGGCATATATGCTTTTTATTGGTCCGGAAGGCGGTTTCAGCACAGCCGAAGTCGGGTTATGCCAAAAACAAGGGGTTAGTATTGTTACTATGGGGCCACGGATTATGCGTACCGAAACAGCAGCCTTAGCTGCTTTAACGGCTGTCATGTATGAGTGCGGCGATTTAGGGGGCTGACTATGCGGAAAGTAGCTTTTACAACATTGGGCTGTAAAGTAAATCAGTTTGAGACAGAAGTAATGGAAGGTCTGTTTAAGGCTCAAGGCTACGAAATGGTTGGCTTTGACGAACAGGCGGATGTGTATGTCATCAATACCTGTTCGGTCACCAGTCTGGGAGAAAAAAAATCACGCCAACTCATTCGGCGGGCCGGCAGACTGAATCCCCAGGCTATTATTGCCGTTGCCGGCTGTTACTCGCAAGTTTCGCCCGGTCAGGTAGCTCAAATTCCCGGGGTGGATGTCATTGTCGGTACTCAGGACAGAGCACGGATTGTGGAACTGGTTGAGGCCGCTCTGGCTAATAACCGGACAGTACAGGTCAATGCCGTTACCGATATTATGCAGGCTAAAGAGTTTGAGGATATTCCGCTGTTTGCTATGCCGGGACGAACACGGGCTTTTCTTAAAATTCAGGAAGGCTGCACTAATTTTTGTACCTATTGTATTATTCCTTATGCCCGCGGGCCGCTGCGTTCCAGGACACTTGCCAGCATTGCCGCCGAAACGGAAAAGCTGGTGGCTGCCGGTTTTACCGAGATTGTTCTTACCGGCATACATTTGGGGGCTTTTGGCCGTGATTTGTCCAACAAAGAACAGGAGATTACGCTGGTTGATGCCGCCCGGACAGTTTTAAACGCCGGGGGGAACCAGCTTATGCGTCTGCGTCTGGGTTCGCTGGAATCGGTTGAAGTCTCTGACAGCTTGATCGCGTTGATGCAATTGGACAGCCGGTTTTGCCGGCATCTCCATCTCCCGCTGCAATCCGGAGATGACCGGATTTTAACGGCTATGAACAGACACTATACGACTGCTCAGTATCGGGAGTTAATTGCCGGTATTAGGGCGCGCGTGCCGGATATTGCGGTTACGACAGATATAATTGCTGGTTTTCCGGGAGAAACGGAAGCAATGTTTGCCAACACTTTGGATTTTGTCGGTACTATGCCATTTGCCAAAATCCATGTCTTTCCTTATTCCCGCCGGACAGGTACTCCGGCTGCTAAATTTTTGGCTCAAGTACCTGAACTAGAAAAAAAACGCCGGGCACAGAGTCTGCAAAAGTTGGCAGACAGGAAGGCAGAAATATATCATCAGTCATTTATTGGACAAAAGCTTGATATATTGTTTGAAATTAGCGAAACCGAGGGCTTACTCTCAGGCTTAACCGGCAATTATGTGCGTGTTTATGCTGCCGGTACTCAGGAGCATATCGGACTAATCGGTAAAGTTGCGATTGAGCGTGTGTACAAAGATGGGCTCTGGGGGAAAATAATAGAATAAATTTCTTGAGTAACATATTTTCGGCAGGATTTTATATAATTAAGAAGAATAATTTAGAAAGCAAATGTATATTACTATCTACTGCGGAGGGGAGGGAGTACCTATGCAGCAGGACTGTATATTTTGTAAAATTGCAGCTAAAACCATTCCGGTAAACGCCATTTATGAAGATGAACAGCTTATTGCATTTCCTGATATAAATCCCGTTGCCCCTGTACATGTATTGGTTATACCCAAAAAACATATAGCTAATATTCTTGAGGCAACGTCTGATGATGCAGAGCTGCTTGGTCATATCATGGCGACAATTCCCAAAATAGCAGCAATTGCCGGAGTAGCTGAAGACGGATTCCGCACAGTCATCAATACCAAGGATAATGGTGGACAGACTGTTTACCATCTCCACTTCCATATATTGGGCGGCCGTTTTATGACTTGGCCTCCAGGTTAATATTGACAATATTCAGCGTTTTAGTGTATAATAATTAGGTGTATGTTATTCAAGTACACTTCCTCGTAATGGTTCTAGTGGAGGGAGGGAGATCAGATGTCTGAAGTAAAAGTAGGCAAAAATGAAACGCTTGACAGCGCACTCCGCCGGTTCAAGCGTACCTGCCAAAAAGCCGGGGTTCTTGCGGAAGTTAGAAAACGCGAGCATTATGAGAAACCCAGCGTAAAACGCAAGAAGAAATCCGAAGCAGCACGTAAACGTAAGTTTAACTAGTTTCGGAGGTATCAACTGAATGTCTATTAAAGACAAGCTAACAGAAGATATGAAGCAGGCTATGAAGGATAGAGAAGCTGGAAAATTTCGGCTTTCCGTTATTCGCATGGTTCGCGCCAGTATCAAAAATCTAGAAATTGACAAGAAAAGAGAACTTTCTGAAGAGGAAGTTCTGGACGTACTGGCTAAAGAAGTCAAAATGCGCCGGGATTCGATTGAAGAGTTTAAAAAAGGTAATCGTCCTGATTTGGTTGAGAACCTTGAACAAGAAGTCGACATTCTGATGCAGTACCTTCCTCAACAATTGAGTGAACAAGAAGTGCGGGCTCTTGTGACTGAAGCTGTTACAGAGTCTCAAGCTGCCAGCGCCAAAGATATGGGCAAGGTTATGGCTATATTGATGCCAAAAGTTAAGGGTCGTGCTGACGGTAAGCTCGTAAACAGCATTGTGCGCGAGTTCTTAAATCAGTAGAACAAATTTAAATCCGGCGTTTTTTAACGCCGGATTTTAGTTTATTGTGATGACTAACCTGCTTTAAGACTTCAAATTGTTACAAGCAGGGAGAAAAGGGCGGGTTAGTAGTCCTGTGTCTGTATAGATAAACACCATAGAGGGAATAAAAAAAGAAAAGACAAGCAATGCTTGTCTTTTCTGTAGTTAGTGAAGCTGACCGTTACATGTCTTGTAATTAATTGCTGTAGCTTATGCTGAGATCAGTAGATTATTGTTGATGCAAGAGTGCTGTGACTAATAGAAGATAACTGCTGGGGAACAACTGCAATAATTGCTGCATAGAAGTGTAAATAGTAGATGAATTGGCTGTTTATACTGCTGCATTATATGTTGCATAAGCTTCACTTGACTATATTAAGACAATAACATGCATGATTCGACAAGTCAAGGCTTTTACAATAAGTAACAATTTTCAAACTTTCGACAAATAAGATTTTATTGGGAGAAAACAGGGATACTGGCAAATGATGGCGAATAAACTAATAAATGATTTGGCAAGATAATCTAATGAATTGTTTGGAGGTGAGAATATGAGGCATATTGCGTATCATAAAATGGTAATTATTGTAATAGCGGCCCTGTTTACCCTGTTCCTTGCAGAAAGGCCGATAGCGGCTGCCACCGGGCCTGTCATCAGTATATCTATCAAAGGAGAAATCAATGGTGGTCAGGCGGCGCTTGTTCATAAAGCTATGACTGATGCCGGCAGCAAACAGGCGCAGGCTGTTTTAATTGAGATCGATACCTTTGGCGGTTTGGTGGATTCGGCTGTCAGTATCCGTGATATGATCATCAACTCGCCTGTGCCGACTATCTGTTATATCAAGAACCGTGCATGGTCGGCGGGAGCGTTGATTGCAGTTTCGCATAAGCATATTGCGATAGCGCCAGGCGGCAGTATCGGTGCAGCAGAACCCATACCAACAACCGAGAAGACAGTGGCTGCCTTAAAAGCTGAATTTGCGGCCACGGCCAACCGGACCGGGCGCAATCCTCAGGTGGCTGAAGCTATGGTAGACAAATCACTGGGGTTTCCGGGCTATGCTGAACCTGGTCAAATACTGGCCCTTACTGATTATCAGGCCATCAAAGTAGGTTATGCCGACATTGTTGCGCCTGACAGGGAAACCGTGCTTGCGCATTATGGCTTAGCCGGCAATGAAGTCATCGAATATGTGCCAGGCTGGCAGGAAAATGTGGCAGGATGGCTGTCTAATCCTACGGTTAAATCATTTCTGATGTCAATCATATTTTTAGCAGTATTAACAGAAATCAAAACAGCCGGGATGGGAGTTGCCGCTTTAATTGGTGTCATTGCCGCCGTACTTTTCTTTGGCAGTCAGTGGCTTACCGGAATTGCCGGATGGCTGGAAATTATTCTGTTTCTCGGCGGGCTGGCGCTTATCCTGTTTGAACTTTACACACCAGGTGTGGGGATCTTTGGCATTAGTGGTATTATCGCCGTATTTGCCAGCTTATTTTTAACACTGGGAGCCAATGCCGCTGCTATTAACATGCTGGCAATAAGCTTGCTGGTTGCCATTGTGGTGTTTTTGCTACTCTTAAAACGCCTGCCTTCCAGCAAGTTATGGTCACGGTTGATTTTAAAAGATGCTGCGACCAAAAATGCCGGTTTTAGCAGCAGCCAAGATTATAGCGTGTATTTGAATAAAACAGGTATAACGCCTACAGGGCTTCGGCCTGCCGGTGCGATGATTATTGATGGTGTCCAACTTGATGTAGTGTCTGAGGGGCAATTTGTTGAGCCTAATACATTAGTTAAGGTGGTGAATATAACCGGAAACCGTATTGTCGTCCGTCCTGTAAATTCTTAAAGATATAAGGAGGTAATATGTTGTCAGCTTTAATTGGTAGTGCTTTATTTGTTTTCCTGGTGATTGTCGCGATAGGTGTATTCCTGCATTTCGTGCCTCTGGGGCTGTGGATTTCAGCTTTGGCAGCCGGAGTCAATGTCGGAATCTTTACCCTTGTTGGTATGCGCTTACGGCGGGTACCTCCCGCGCAGATTGTATTGCCGCTAATTAAGGCTAATAAAGCCGGGCTGGGTGTAAATGTAAACCAGTTGGAAGCTCATTTCTTGGCCGGCGGTGATGTTGACAAGGTAATTGATGCACTGATTGCCGCTCACCGTGCGGAAATTCCTTTGCCTTTTGAGCGTTCGGCAGCTATTGATTTGGCCGGCCGTAACGTGCTTGAGGCAGTACAAATGAGTGTTAACCCGAAAGTGATTGAGACACCCTTTGTTTCTGCTGTAGCCAAAAACGGGATTGAACTTAAAGTAAAAGCCCGGGTTACTGTACGAGCCAATATTGACCGCCTGGTAGGCGGCGCAGGGGAAGCCACTATTTTGGCCCGTGTCGGTGAAGGGGTTGTTACCACTGTTGGTTCAACCGATGACCATAAAGAGGTATTGGCCAACCCTGACCATATCTCGCGCACTGTACTGACTAAAGGCTTGGACTCAGGCACGGCGTTTGAGATTCTGTCCATTGATATTGCCGACGTTGATGTTGGTCGCAATATTGGCGCTGAACTCTTAACAGACCAGGCAGAAGCCGAGAAACGTATTGCTCAGGCTAAAGCCGAGGAACGCCGGGCAATGGCGGTGGCGCAAGAACAGGAAATGCGCGCCTTCACCCAGGAAATGCAAGCCAAGGTAGTAGAAGCCCAGGCTGATGTCCCTAAAGCTCTGGCTGTTGCTTTGAAAGAAGGCCGGATTGGTGTGATGGATTACTATAATATGAACAATGTACTGGCAGATACCCAGATGCGGGAGACTATTGCCAAAGCTGGCCCGGCAGGTACAGCCGATAATACAGATGAACCTCGAAAATAGGTTGGTGAAGTCATGGAATCTTTATTACCGCTCCTAATAATGCTGTTGCTGTATTTTATACCTGAATTGCTAAAACGGCGCAAAAATCCGGAGGAATATGAGTATCCCGATATTCCCCCGAAAGTGCCAACCCCGGTTGGCACAAAACCGCAGCCAACAGAGATAAAAGCAAAGCCTGCCGCACAGCCGGCATTAACCTATACGGATTTCACTGCCCAAACTTGGGATGCTCCCCAAAAAACGACGGTGCCTATGCCAGCGCCGGTACATATACCGCACACTACAGAACCGGTTTCCCCCTGGAAGGGAAAATTATCACCACAAGTAGCACAAAACGGCTTGATTTTTGCCGAAATCCTTCAGCCGCCTCGTGCTTATCGGCCGATATGGCGGCAGCCTAAACAATAATTATGGATAAAGAAAACACGGCTTACGCCGAGCCTCAGCGAAGGCGAAAGCCGATGTTGCCCTTATCCAGGCGAAAGTTATACTTTCTATCGGGATAAAAAACCAAATTAAGCAATTCGAAATAAAACAGGGAAAATAACCCCTGTTTTATTTCTTTTGTTTTGGCGCACACTAAAATCGTTGCTAAACAAACTATCAAAGGGGGCAAACATATGTTGGAATATAAAGGACGCCTTACTTATGCAAAAGGCACCTATATGGAATTTGTCGTTGCTCCTAATCAGGATGTTGATTTTGGTGATATTTTAGTGGTTGAAGGGAAAAATAATGATAGGTTCTATATTCGGGCTTATGATTTTAAAATTAAATCACGCTGGTCAGGAATGAATGGTGTCAGCTATTTAATGAGCAAACTGGATGAGAATGGACAGGTGGTTAATCAGGAAGAACTTGATTTTTATTTAGGCGGCAACCATACGGTAAAGCTTGGTATTGCTGAACAACTTTGTTACGCCGACGGCCAGGGTCAGCTATTTAATCCCAAAACCTGTCCGGATTTTTTCTGCGAAGTTCGCGGCCTGACAACCGATGATACGGCTTTGTTGAATGAAATGAAGGGTGATCTTGAAATCGGGTATCTGAAAAGCGGCCGTGAAGTGTTGAAGCTGCCTGTCGGTATATTCGGCTCTAAAGCCATTACCGAACATATCGGTATCTTCGGCACAACCGGGTCTGGCAAAAGCAATCTGGTAAAGGTCCTTTCCAGCTCTATTATCGACAGCGAGAATTACGGACTGCTCATATTTGATGTTCATAATGAGTATTATCGTGATTTATCCCTGCATCCTCGCGTGAAAGAGCGTTTGGTTGTTTATAATACCACCCCTGAACATCCTCATAATAATGTACAAAAGCTAGCGCTCAATTATAGCGAAGTAGAGCCGGAGGATATTACTGCCTGTGCTACTTTCAGCGAACCCCAGCTTGATGCGATTTATAAACTGGCTTCTGTTTGGCAGGAACGCTGGATGGACTATGTGTTACATTATGATGTGGATGATATTATTGAAGAAATAGCCGGCTCAACCGGGCAAAAATTTCAATCACGGACAATCAGTAAAATTAAAAGCATCTGCTGGAATCTGGAACAAGAGCTGAATATTAGTAATGAAAGCCATTTGAATAACGGTCTTACCGCCATCGAACACATGCTAACCAACCTGGAACAAGGCAAAGTTGTACTTGTTGAACTAAAAAATATCTCTCCTGTCGGTGAACAGGCTTTATCAACCCTTTTATCAAAAAAAATGCTGCTGCATTACGCCGGTAAGTCTGAACCTGAACTTTCCCGGGCGAAACCGGTATTAATTGTACTGGAAGAGGCACATCGCTTTTTGGGTAAAAAGGAACAAAGCACACAAAATGTTTTTGCCCGGCTAGTTAGTGAGGCCAGAAAATTTAATATCGGCTTATGTGTTGTTGATCAGCAGCCCCGCTTGTTAGCCGATAAAGTACTTTCCCAGCTAAACACTTTATTTATCCTGGGGCTTGCATCTAAAGCCGACCGAGGCAAACTGGAGGCGATGTGCCGTAAAGACATTTTGCAGCAGCGTAATGAAATTAAAAACCTGGATTGCGGTGAAATGATTGTAGCCACTAATTATATGCGGTTTGCTGCTCCGGTAAAAGTGCATAAATTTGAGGAATATTTAACCCGCATGTGTCCTGACGCTTCTTTGGCGGCAACAGTTAATCTGCTGCAGGCACCGATATAATATAACTTAAGATAGTTTTTGAAATCCTCCTTATCATGTACTAATCGGCCTATTCATAGGCATACATTTGTATATGAGGGGGGATTTTCCATGTTGCGCCGTAGAAGAAATTTACAATCGTTGGCTGGAATTTTAGAAATACCGCAAGATATAATACTGGATTTACCAAGAATAACTATGCTTGGCAACAAGCAATTGCTGGTTGAAAATCATAAAGGGATTATTGAATATACCCCTTCACTTGTCCGTATCAAACTCAGCCAGGGAGAACTATATATTTATGGTGAAACACTAACACTTGGCAGCCTGCAGGCCGAACAAATCCTGATAGAAGGGATAGTGCAGGAGGTTAAGTATGATATGTAGCACTAAATATCTGCGTGGTGCCGTAAAAATCCAGATAAGCGGCTCTATGCCGGAACGGTTTATTAATCTTTGCATCACAGAACAGATTTTATTATGGGGTATCAGCAAAAACAATGAAGATATTATTGCCTGGATAGGATTAAGTGATTTTTTTAAAATCCGGCCATTGGTGCTGTGCAGCCGTACTAAAGTAAAAGTACTGTCACATCGTGGCCTGCCGTTTGTAATCAAACGCATTAAACGCCGCAAGATGATGATTGTAGGAGTTGTTTTGTTTATCCTGGTGCTCAATATACTATCTTCCTATATTTGGTTTGTTGAAATTACAGGTTTGAAAAATATACCGGAAGAAGGGATCAGATATGTTGCCTATCAGCAAGGGCTAAAAGCGGGAGCCGGCAAGAATGGTCTGAATATCAAAAGCATTGAACGGGAAATATTACTCAATATTCCGGAAGTAGCATGGGTGGGTGTAAATTTTACCGGTACCAGGGCGATTATCGAAGTGGTGGAAAAAACCATGCCCAAACAGGAAGATAAAGCACCGGCCCATATCGTTGCTGCTAAAGACGGTGTTATTACCGAGATCATTGCTTTAGCCGGACAACCGGCAGTAAAACTGGGAGATACCGTAAAAAAAGGTGATTTACTGGTGAAAGGATTTATTCCTGAGCCGGTGCCTGCGGCTGATGCCGGCCAACCTCATATAATCAGCGTTCCCGGGGAACTGATAAGGGCTAAAGGTATTGTCAAAGCACGGGTGTGGTATGAAAGCTATGCCGAAGCTGAGCGCAAAGAAAAATCTGTTATCCGCACAGGCAATCGCCAGGTGGCTGTGACCCTGAAAATCAATGATAAGGAGTTAACCTTTAATGCCACGCCAAATCAGCCGTTCACGGAATTCGAAACCGAGATTACACAGAAACACATGCCTCAATGGAGGAATAGTGGGTTTACTGTCGAATCAACTATTACAATATATCATGAAATAAACTCGACCCTGACAGAGAAGCCTTTTGAGAAAGCCCGTGATGAAGCGCATGCCAAGGCTATTCAGCTAGTGCAAACCAGTATACCTGAAACAGCGCAGATATTATCACGTAATTATGAAATCCTAAAAACAGCCGAAGAGGATATTGTCAGAGTTAAAGTAAATGTAGAAACAATCGAAGATATTGGGCAGACTATAAATATTTCTCAGTAAATATGGTATTAGGGGGCATTGGTTGTTTGGAGAAACGGGTTAGCTTTGCAGACACTAAAGAAGCAGTAGCAGTTTTAGGAAGAAATGATGAATTTTTAGGGTTAATCAGCCAGCATTTTGCCAGCAGGATAACGGCCAGAGGAACAGAAATAGTTTTCGACGGTGGACCGCAAGAAGTTGACAATCTTATCCGCTTGATTAACGAGCTGATTTATTTATATCGGGAGGGCAATCCGGTAACCAGCCACGATGTTAAATACAGCATCCGCATGATTTTGGCTGGTCAGGCAGATTTTCTTCATCAAATGTTTGCCGATACCATTCTCGTTAGTGCCAGGGGCCGTCATATTAAGCCAAAAACTTTCGGACAAAGCCGGTATTTAGATGCGATCCGGCGTAATCCTATTACCTTCGGAATAGGACCGGCAGGAACCGGGAAGACTTATCTTGCTGTTGCTATGGCAGCATTTTCCTTGAAAAATAAGCAGGTAGAGAAAATAATTCTGACAAGGCCGGCGGTAGAAGCCGGTGAAAAGCTTGGTTTTTTACCAGGTGATCTTCAGGAAAAGGTAGATCCCTATTTAAGACCGTTGTATGATGCCATGTATGATATCATGGGCGTAGATACTGTACAGAAACATATGACTAAAAACATTATCGAGGTAGCCCCTTTGGCCTATATGCGGGGACGGACACTGGAGGATTCTTTTATCATTCTGGATGAAGCGCAAAATACAACTGCTGAACAGATGAAAATGTTTCTGACCAGAATGGGGTTTGGCTCTAAAATGGTTATAACCGGCGATATAACGCAAATTGATTTGCCCTTAGGCGTTAAATCAGGCCTTAAGCATGCCCAAGCCGTACTGGACAGTGTTCCCGGTATTGCACTTTGTACTTTGGATGAAAGCGATGTAGTAAGGCATGAAATAGTCAGCCGAATCATCAAGGCTTATGAACAGTACGGTCAAAAGTAAGAATTTATTGAGTGCTGATAAAAGATAAAGATTTTGCCGACAGTGCTCAATATTTGTCTGGAGTGAAAAAAGATGATATCGGTTAATAACAGGTTGCGAAAACTGTTTCTTAAGCCGGGAAGTATCTATACCCGGCCATTAGTGCGTCGAATCCTGATGTTTGTTGTGTTTTTTGTGCTGTATATGGTATGTTTGTCAGCTGATTTTATACCGGAAAAAGTATCACTGCTTGTTGGAGAAGTAAGTGACAGGGATGTAATTGCACCACGGACCGTATCTTATGTAGATAGTGCTAAAACTAAAAAACTTGAGATTGAGGTCCTGGCCAGTGTGGCTAATGTGTATGACATGGATGTTGCCGTTATGGCGAAAGCGGAAGAAGATGTCAAAACTATTTTTCGTTCAGCGCAGGCTGTTTTGGCAGACAACAGCCTGACTACCAGTGAGCAGAAATTGGAGAAACTAACGCACGGTTTACCTGTAAGTCTGTCAAGTGCCGTTATTACCGGTTTGATTCATTTGGATGAAGACGGCTTAGTAAAAACAGAAAACTACACTACAGCGATATTGCGCAAATATCTACAGCGTGGCATTAGGGATGATGACCTTGAAATTGCCAGAAAACAGGTAGTGCTGGAAGCTGAAGAATTAGGACTTAATAAAAATGCCGAGACGATAGTAGCCGGAATTGCGCAAACATTGATCAGACCTAACTTTATTTTAAATGTTCGCGAAACAGACAAACGTAAGCAGTCGGCGCTGGCCAATATTGAGCCTGTTCGGGAAACGGTTAAAAAGGGTCAGATACTGGTAAGGCGCGGCGATGTTGTTACAAGTGAACAAATTCATGTAATGGAAGAATTAGGACTTTATGCCGGCAATGTGAACGCAGCGCGGATCCTGGGGCTGGCTGTCTTTGTGTTATTGGTTATGGGAATTTCGATGGGGTATTTATATCAATTTGCCAATAGCATCCATGCCAACGACAGATACTTGATTTTGCTCGGCCTAATTGTTTTGGTCACTATGATAATTGCCAAAGTAGCCCATTATTATTCAGATTTTGCCGCACCGGTTGCCGCTGGTGCTCTCCTGGCGGCTATCCTTATCGATGCACGGGTAGGGCTGGTTGTAGGTGTAATTATGGCTATGTTTTTTGGTGTAATTGTTGAACATGATTTAAGAGCAGTGGCTGCTGCGCTTATTGGTGGTATGACAGGTGTATACAGTGTAACCAAGATGGTTCATGGTTACAGTCTAACCAAAGCCGGTGTTTCCATCGCGGCCGTCAATTTTTTGGTAATTGGGTCGACAGGCCTTATTGAGCAGCTTAACGGCAGTGAAATCTTGCTGCAGGGGCTGTTTGGCGCCATTGGCGGAATACTTTCTGCCGTAATTACAATCGGGCTTTTGCCTTACCTTGAAAATGCCTTCAATATTACTACACCGGTAAAGCTTCTGGATCTAGCCAAACCCAACCATCCGCTATTGCAGCGACTGCTGTTGGATGCGCCGGGAACCTACCATCATAGTGTACTTGTTGGCAACCTGGCTGAGACGGCTGCCGTTACGGTAGGTGCCGATCCTGTTGTTGTCCGGGTAGGGGCCTATTATCATGACATTGGTAAAACCAAAAGACCGTATTTTTTCATTGAAAACCAGGCAGGCAGCGAAAACCCGCACGACAAAATTGCACCATCGCTGAGTACCTTGATTATTACTTCACATATTAAGGATGGCCTTGATCTGTGCCGGGATTATAAGCTGCCGCAGGTAATAACAGATATTGTTCAGCAACATCATGGCACAACACTTGTATCCTATTTTTATAAGCGGGCAACAGAACACGAGCATGGTGAATGTGTTATTGAAGACGATTTTCGTTATGAAGGGCCGGCACCGCAAACGAAAGAGGCGGCGCTTATTATGCTGGCCGATGCCTGTGAAGCGGCAGTGCGGTCAATTGGCAAACCAAATGTTAACCGGATTGAGTCTACTGTGCGGAAAATTATCCGGGAAAGGTTGCAAGACGGTCAGCTTGACGATTGTAATCTTACCTTAAAAGATCTGAAGATAATTGGCGATGTTTATATCCGTCTGTTGTCAAGCATGTTTCACAGCCGTATCGAATACCCTGAAGCTTTAAAAGAGCTTGAGAGGAGAAAAAACAAGAATGGAAATAATAATAAACAACCTGCAGGAAAAGATGACGATAACGTCGGCGATGGAGTGCATGTTGAACCAGGTACTAAATAAGGCGGCTGAGGTATATGGATTAGAGCCCCAGGCCGAAGTCAGCGTAGTATTGGCTGATGATGAATATATTCACCAGCTCAATCGCCAGTACCGGGGTAAAGATAAGCCTACCGATGTATTATCCTTTGCAATGAATGATCATTGCAAAGGCACTCATGAGCCGGATATTAACCAGATTCCGGCTGATATTGAGATTTTGCTTGGTGATATTATTATATCGCTGGAGACGGCCGCCCGGCAGGCCGGGGAATATGGACACAGCTTGGAGCGGGAGCTGGCGTATTTAACAGTTCACGGCATGCTGCATCTTCTGGGCTATGATCATGAGGAGGCAGAAGAACAACAGGAAATGCGCCGGGAAGAAGAACATGTTTTATCCCTTCTCGGTATTACGCGCGAGCAATCGCTGCCGGTATGCAAATAATAGCGGCATTTAGATATGCCATTGCCGGTATTGTTTATTGTGTGCGCAAAGAACGGCATATGAAGATCCATATAACGGCTGCTCTGCTCGTACTTGCCGCAGCCTGGAATTGGAGACTGAGCCGTATTGAACTGGCTGTTTTAATTGTTACGATTGCTGCTGTAATGGCTGTTGAGATGATAAATACGGCGATAGAGGCGCTTGTCGATAAAGTTTCGCCGGAGTTTCACCCGTTGGCCAAAGCGGCTAAAGATGCCGCTGCCGGAGCCGTGCTGGTTCAGGCATTGGCTGCCGTAGGTGTTGGCTATGTTTTATTCTGGGACAAATTGTTTAAATAGGTGGGAACGATGCTATGGAGGAACTGGGTAAAGCCGCTGTCAAGGCCAGAGAACAGGCTTATGTGCCTTATTCCAAATTTAAGGTAGGAGCGGCAGTACAGGGGAAGAGCGGACAGATTTTTACGGGCTGCAATATCGAGAATGCTTCCTATGGTCTGTCTAACTGTGCTGAGCGCACGGCTATTTTCAAAGCCGTATCGGCAGGAGAAACAGAACTTACAACAATAGCCGTAGTGGCTGATACGCCCGGTCCGGTCTCTCCCTGCGGTGCCTGCCGGCAGGTTATGGCTGAATTTGGCATTAGCCAAATTATTTTAATGAACCTTAAAGGCGATCGGCGGCTGGTTACTATGGATGAGCTGTTACCCTTTAGTTTTGCTAAAGTTGATTTTTATAAAGACGGTGATAATAATGAATAAAGAAAATTACAAATCAGGATTTGTGGCTGTTATTGGCCGCCCTAATGTTGGCAAGTCAACACTAATGAATAATTTAATCGGACAAAAAGTGGCCATCATGTCTGATAAGCCACAAACCACCAGAAACAAAATTATGGGAGTGCTTACTCAGAACGATGCCCAAATTATTTTTATTGATACCCCGGGCATTCATAAACCCAAACACAAACTGGGTGAGTATATGGTTAAAGAAGCGGAAGGCTCGTTGCGCGAAGTGGAGGTTATCTTATTTGTCGTTGATGTGACTGCCGAAATGGGGCCAGGAGAACGCTACATACTAGATAACCTGGCCAATGCCCGCACACCGGTCATTCTGGTTGTCAATAAAATAGATCGCATAGAAAAACCAAAATTATTTCCCATTATCGAAAAATATACCGCTGCCTTCAATTTTGCCGCTGTTGTTCCGATTTCGGCACTTGATCAAACTAACTTTGACGGACTGGTTGCTGAGATAAAGAACTACCTTGAGCCCGGACCGCAATATTACCCGGAAGATATGATTACCGACCAGCCGGAAAGGCTGGTTATTGCCGAACTTATCCGGGAGAAAGTGCTGCATCTGACCAAAGAGGAGATTCCCCATGCAATCCTTGTTGATATTGAAGAAATAGTTACCAGAGCAAATGAAGACTTGTATGTCAGAGCTGTTATTTATGTGGAACGTGATTCGCAAAAAGGCATTGTAATAGGTGCCGGCGGCCGGTTGCTGAAAGATATTGGCAGAATGGCGCGTGCCGATATTGAAAACCTGCTGGGTTCGAAAGTCTATCTTGATCTTTGGGTCAAAGTCAAAAAAGATTGGCGTAACCGGGCAAATGTATTAAAAAGTTTTGGTTTCGAGTAGTAAAGCCATAATAACCGTTTTTTGCGCTGCCGCTTGCGGCAGCCTTTTCTTTCGCAGGCTATAAACATGTAACATATATTGACCAATACGGTGGTTAATGGTATGATTTGTAAGGAGAGGTGAATTAATGAAGTGGTTTTCTAAATATTTCTTTAATGGGTTAATTCTCATTGTACCAATTACCATCACGACGTTTGTTGTTATCAATATCTTTTCATTCACTGATCGTCTGCTGGGACAATATCTGCCGATTCATTTTCCCGGCGTGGCTCTGGTTGTGGTATTGCTGGTAATTGTTCTTGTGGGTTGGTTATCCTCCCACTGGCTTTTAAAAAATGTAATCGGGTACGGTGAGCGGCTGTTAGGTTCAATACCTGTAGTGAAATTTATATATAACAGTGTCAAGCAATTGGCAACGGCAGTATTTGAATCACAAAAACTTTTGCAAAATGCGGTTTTAGTGCCTTATCCTCACCCGGGAGTCAAATCACTGGGATTTCTTATGCCCGAATTATCAGCACCGCTGGCGGAAAAATTTAGTGAAGAACATGTCTGCGTGTTCGTTCCTATGAGTTTAAATCTGACTGCAGGATTTAATATTATTGTGCCCAGACGGGACATAATACCTTTAGACGTAACTAGCGAAAGCGCATTACAATATGTTATTACTGCAGGTTCTATTATGCCACGCAGTAATGATTCCAAATAACTAGGGAGAGATGCTTTATCGATTCGCCTTTATTCAGTTTAATAAAACTGGCGGCCGTCATGCTATTGGTTTTAACAAATGCGTTCTTTGTGCTGGCTGAATTTTCACTGGTGAAAATTCGGAAAACCAGGCTGGAAGAACTGGCTCATCAAGGCAATGGCCGGGCTAAAATAGCTTTAAAAGTAGTAAACTCATTTGACACATATCTGGGAGCAACCCAACTGGGTATTACACTGACATCTTTGGCGCTGGGATGGCTGGGGGAATCGGCCATATCTGCTTTGATAGGTCCCCTGTTACTCAATTATATTCCGGTTTCCGAGTGGCTGATTTCTACCATAAGTATTGTCATCGGTTTTATGACCATTGTTTTCCTGCACATTGTTTTAGGAGAACTTGTGCCAAAATCAATGGCTATTCAACATCCGGAGAATCTGGCATTGGCTTGTGCCTGGCCGCTATATATTTTTCACAAGGCCGGATATCTGTTTATCTTGCTGTGTAA
Source organism: Sporomusa sphaeroides DSM 2875 (assembly GCF_001941975.2). Lineage (NCBI taxonomy): Bacteria > Bacillati > Bacillota > Negativicutes > Selenomonadales > Sporomusaceae > Sporomusa > Sporomusa sphaeroides. The sequence goes on from NZ_CP146991.1 coordinate 2,102,611, forward strand.
TCAAGCGGCCAAGTCGATTTTGGGGTTAATGGGGATTAAGGCTGCTAACCAAGCAGAACTGACTCACTCGGAGGAAGAACTGCGGATGATTGTAAGCGCCAGTCACCGCGGCGGGGTACTCAATCAGATGGAAAGCGAATTAATTGATAATGTTTTCGATTTTGCTGATCGTTTGGCAAGGGAAATCATGGTACCGCGCCAGGATATGATCTGCTTGTTTGCTGATGATTCATTTGAAGAAAATATGCGAGTGGTTAGAGAAACCGGCCATACCCGATATCCGCTTTGTCTGGAGGATAAGGATCATATTATTGGCATGATTCATATTCGCGATATAATGGATTTTGATTTGCTTGTAAATAATAAAAAAGATTTAACCGCCATTGTGCGCGAAATATTGGTGGTTCCCGAAGGCATGTCGGTAGCTCACTTATTGCAGGTTATGCGGCGTAAGCGTACCCATCTGGCTATTGTTGCGGACGAATACGGAGGCACGGCCGGACTGGTGGCGATGGAAGATGTTATTGAAGAAATCGTTGGCGATATTCAGGATGAACATGATGATGTAACTGAAGAGGTGGAAATCCAGCGTTTGCCTGACGGCAGCTATGAATTTGACGGCGGAGTACTTTTAGATGATGTAACTGAACTCTTAAATATCCGGTTGGATGAACATGAGGAAGACACCCTTGGCGGCTACATCTTCGGCATGTTGGGACGGCGTCCTGAGGCCGGTGACAAGGTGGATATCGGTGACTATTCCTTTGAGGTGCTGCATGTTAACGGTTTTAGGATTGTAAGAGTTAAGGCTGTGCCGCTTTTGCCGCTGCAAGCAGTGGCAGAAGCGTAATATAATAGGTTTTTGTGGCTAATCCTGCTTGTCAATATCGTGTGAAGGGATGATGTCGAGTGTTATTACGGGAAACCATGTGGGAGATTTTCTTTAGTACCGGTAATATCGATGCTTACCTTGCTTATCGTGCATGTCAAGATTGTCCTGGCAATACCTCTGAACCGGCGGATGAATCCACAGAACCGATGCTTTTACCAGCAAATTTTTCAAATCATGGATTACGTGAGGCTAGATGGCAGTAGAGTATCAGACAGAAGCCATTCTGTTGGCAGCACGCGATTGGAGCGTTGCCGACAGAGTGGTCACTTTATTTTCACGTGAATATGGAATCATAAGAGCTATGGCCTATGGTGCCCGTAAACCTAAAAGCAAGCTGGGAGGAGGCCTCCAGCCATTTACCCACTTGTCTCTGGCAATGACTGCCGGAAAAGGCATGGATGCGGTAAAACAATGTGAAGTGCAAACTTCTTTCCGGGAAATCAGAGAAGATTTAACCAAACTGGCATACGCTAATTTCATTGCCGAACTGGCAACAGGGTTATGGCCAGAGCGGCAGCCTGAAGCTGCGGCATATGATACCTTGCTGGCGGTTTTTCGTTTGCTTGCCGTTCGCAACCCGCGTATTTCGGCCCTGGCAGGGGCATGGCAGCTATTAGCCTTAGCCGGTTTTCAACCTGAGTATGAGCGGTGCGCGCAATGTGGCAAAAAACTAATTTTCCCAGTTAGCTTTAGTTTTGCTGCCGGTGGCAGCACTTGTGCCGAATGCAGCCTGGCGAATGACCCTGTTTTTCCCCAGGCCGACCAAAAGTTTTTAGAACAAGTATGCACTCTTGATTTAGATAATCCAGGGCAGTTTGCTGTTAATGCCAGAATCCTGGTAAATATCGAAACCTTGCTGTATGGGTTTGTCCGACACCAATTAGAGCGCCCTTTAAAGTCACTGGAGTTCATTAACCGGATTAACTCCTTATAATAAAGAATAGCTTTGCTGTAATAAGGAGAAACTAAGCAAAACTGCTTGGGGGATTATGACATGGATATTACCTTGGAGAAAATCGACCTGATTAGAGAACGCACAAGTGTTTCGTACCGGGAAGCCAAAGAGGCTTTGGAACGTAATCAGGGCAATGTGATTGATACTCTAATTGAACTTGAGGGCTTAACCAAAACTGATGGGAAGTGGACAGAGGAATTTTCAGTACGTTCTACTGAGGTTATTGATAAGGTCAAAGAACTCATTCGGGAAGGTAATGTCAATAAAATACGCGTGAAGCATGAAGGCAGGGTGTTGGCTGAAATACCGGTTGCCTTAGGTGCCATCGGTGCTGTAGTGCTGCCGCAATTGGCTGCTCTGGGTGTATTAGTGGCTGTGTTCAAACGTTGTACTATCGAGGTAGTACGCCAGGAACCTGATGCCGATGACACTGATGAAGCCGAAGCCGCCAAGGCTGATTTCCCTAAAGATGTGTTTTAGTATTTGACAAACCTGAGGACATTTGTTATTCTGGTAAAAAAGTATACAATGAGGCAATGCGGGAAATAAGTAACCTTGCCGTACAGCGAACCGGGGAGAGTGTAAGCCCGGTATTATCAAGGTGAAAGGCCTTCCCAAGCCGCAGGAGGAAATCGTCAGAGAGTAAAACCTGCAATAGATTAAGGCGGGGCGCTTCTATGTGCCCAATCAGGGTGGAACCGCGGGAATAACATCTCGTCCCTGTAACTTGATTAAAGTTACTGGGACAAGATGTTTTTATTTTTTTAGGAGGGAATTCTATGACATTCCAGGAGATAATCCTGACATTGCAAAATTTTTGGGCAGAACAAAACTGCATTATTCAGCAGCCTTATGACGTAGAAAAGGGTGCAGGTACGATGAATCCGGCGACTTTTTTACGGGCGCTCGGGCCTGAGCCGTGGAATGTGGCCTATGTTGAGCCATCACGCCGCCCGGCTGACGGACGGTATGGGGATAATCCCAACCGTTTATTCCAGCATCATCAGTATCAGGTTATTATGAAACCTTCACCGGCGAATATTCAGGAATTATATTTAGCCAGTTTGGCGAAACTGGGAATTGAGCCGGAAAAACACGACATCCGCTTCGTGGAAGACAACTGGGAATCCCCTACTTTGGGGGCCTGGGGTTTGGGCTGGGAAGTGTGGCTGGACGGTATGGAAATTACTCAGTTTACTTATTTTCAGCAAGTGGGCAGTATTGATGTTAAACCAGTATCTGTAGAAATTACCTATGGACTGGAACGCTTGGCCATGTATATTCAGGGCAAGGAAAATGTCTTTGATATTGAATGGGTAAATGGTATTACCTATGGTGATGTTTTTCATCGCAATGAAGTGGAACAATCCCATTATAATTTTGAAATTGCCGATACTGAGCTATTATTCAAGCTGTTTGATTTGTACGAAAAAGAAGCCATTCGTATTGTTGAATTGGGTTATGTATTGCCGGCATATGATTATGTGCTAAAATGTTCCCACAGTTTTAATCTGCTTGATGCCCGCGGCGCCATCAGCGTTAGTGAACGTACCGCCTTTATCGGCAGGGTACGGAATCTGGCCCGTCTGTGCGCGCAAGGTTATCTGGAGCAGCGGGAAAATCTCGGCTATCCGCTCCTAAAGGGAGGTAAATAAGCCATGAGCAAAGATCTACTCTTGGAAATTGGAACAGAAGAAATTCCTGCGAAATTTATGCCAGGTGCATTGGCACAATTAGAAAATATAACGAAAACCAAATTGGCGGAACTTAGAATTGCCCACGGCGAGGTCAGGACTGTCGGCACGCCGCGGCGTTTGGCTGTTATCATCAGAGCGGTTGCCGGCAGTCAAGCAGACAAACATAGCGAAAATAAAGGACCATCTGTTAAAATAGCGTTTGCTGAAGATGGCACCCCTACCAAAGCCGCTTTGGGGTTTGCCCGGGGACAGGGTGTTGATCCTTCGGCGCTTGTGGTTAAAGATGGTTATATATACGCTGTTGTCCAGGAAGTAGGTCGGCAGACAACCGAACTTCTGCCAGAACTGTTAACCGATATTATCAATCATTTATCTTTCCCCAAAAGTATGCGCTGGGGACATCTGGATATGCGTTTTGCCCGTCCTATCCGCTGGGTGGTAGCTTTGTTTGGCAGCGAAGTGGTGCCTTTCACTCTGCCGGGAGTAACTTCCGGCAACATGACGCGCGGGCATCGTTTCCTGGGTAAGGCTGAAATCGAAGTGAATTCGGTGGAAGATTACTTTTCCCGGCTTGACGAAAACTACGTTATGGTTGACCCGGATGTACGCCGCCGCGTAATCAGGGAGCAAATTGAAACTTTAGCGCTGAGCCGGGGAGGAACAGCGACCATTGATGCAGAACTTTTGGAAGAAGTAGTTCATTTAGTGGAATATCCCACAGCCTTATGCGGCAGTTTTGAAGAAAAATATCTTAGTTTACCGCCGGAGGCTATTATTACTCCCATGCGTGAGCATCAGCGGTATTTTCCCGTAACCGGCAAAGATGGCAAGCTTTTACCAATGTTTATTACCGTAAGGAATGGCGGTGCCGAGCATATTGACATTGTTTGCCACGGAAACGAGCGGGTATTGAAGGCCAGATTGGCTGACGCCAGGTTCTTTTTTGAAGAAGACCAAAAAGTAGCTTTGACCGACCGGGTGGAGAAACTAAAATCCATAGTATTCCAGGAAGGCTTGGGTACACTCTATGATAAAGTACTGCGTTTAGAACGTTTGGCGGCTGCTATTGGACAGATGCAGGGAATCAGCCAGGAGGAGCTTACTATCGTTAACCGGGGAGCACATCTGGCAAAAGCTGATTTAGTGACAGGCATGGTCTGTGAATTTACCGAACTCCAAGGTATCATGGGGCGGGAATATGCGCTGCTGCATGGCGAAAATCCGGCAGTTGCCCAAGCGATATTTGAGCATTACCTGCCACGGTTTGCCGGTGACATGCTGCCGCAAACAACCGCAGGACGATTAATCAGCATAGCTGATAAGATGGATAATATTGTGGCTACGTTCAGCCGGGGCCTCATTCCCACAGGTTCACAGGACCCGTACGCACTCAGGCGTCAGGCGCTGGGTATTGTACATATTTTAATTGAAGCCAAGTATCCTGTTTCTTTAACAGCGATAGCCGCTCAGGCTATGGATTTATTGGGTATAAGCGATAGTGAGCGGAAGACTAAACTGTTGGCAGACATACAAGATTTTTTCCGTCTGCGGATAAAAAATGTTCTAACAGATGAAGCGTTAAAGTATGATATGATCGATGCCGTATTAGCAGTAGGTGTTGATGATATCTATGATACCTGGTTAAGGGCAAAAGCCATGGCTGTCGAAGGCGGAACTATCGCTATGCAAAAAGCAGTGCAGGCGCTGATTCGTGTCGGAAATTTAGCGAAGAATGCCAGCTCAGAGACTATTGATCCAGGTTTGTTTACAGCCGAGGCTGAACACGCTTTATACAAAGCGTACATCGATGCCCGGGCAGCTGTTGCCAAGCATGAAGCCGAAAAAAATTATCAGGGTGTGCTCACCGTACTGGCCGCTATGGCTGCACCAATTGATGCATTTTTCGGAGCCGTCATGGTTATGGTGGAAGATACGGCTGTCAAAAACAACCGTCTGGCGTTACTAAAAGCCATTTCCGGCCTATCCGCACATACCGCTGATTTAACGAAAATTGTCGTAATATAGTTATTTTTCGCCTGTAGGGAAAATGCGGCTTATGTAGCCTTTCTATCAGCAAAAAGGGGGGGCAGTTATTGGGTTTAACGCCGCGGCAAGAAAAAATTGCTGAGATGGTCAGAACATTAGGCCCGATTACCGGGGAACAAATTGCTGAACGTCTTAGTGTAACCAGAGCCGCCCTTAGGCCTGATTTAGCTATCCTGGTGATGTCCGGTATGGTAGAAGCCCGACCCAAGGTGGGCTACTACTATACCGGCAAAAATACTCTAAGCTTGCTAACTGAACAAGTTAACAGGATAAAAGTTAAGGATGTGCAATCAGTGCCTGTTGTTGTCACCACTGGCACAAGCGCCTATGATGCTGTTGTCACTATGTTCCTGGAAGATGTCGGTTCAGTATATGTTGTTGAACCAGGCGGCATTTTAGGTGGAGTGGTTTCGCGTAAAGATGTGCTTAAGGTGGCTATGGGTGGAAGCGACCTGCATAAAATGCCTGTAAAGGTACTTATGACACCGGTGACGAAAATAATTACAACAACTCCGGAGGAACCAATTTTAACAGCTGCCAAAAAAATTATTGACAACGAGGTGGATAGTCTGCCGGTTGTTGTTCCGGCTAACCTGCAGGGCAACAAAGTTCATGAGCATGAAGTAGTCGGGCGTCTAACTAAAACCAATATTACCAGAGTGTTTGTTGAAATTGGCGAAGGACGAGGAGGAGACAGTTATGGCTAAGCTGCCGATTATTTATGCATTATCAGATTCTCTTGGTGAAACGGCTGAAATGGTGGCTCGCGCTACGGCTAGTCAGTTTAATTCCAGTGAATTTGATATTATCCGGATACCTTATATCAACTCGGTGGAACAAATTGCCGAAACAGTGCAGGAAGCAGCCAACCATTCTTGTGTTATTTGTCATACCTTAGTTTCTCCTGATTTGCGTGAGGCATTATTAGAACAGGCCAAAGAACATAATATTCCGACAATCGATATTATGGGTCCGATGATTGCTGCAGTGCAAGACATCAGTGGCATAACTCCCAGATTAAAACCAGGGCTTATTCATAAACTTGACCAGGAATATTTTAAACGGGTGGAAGCGGTAGAGTTTGCCGTAAAGTATGATGACGGCAAAAACCCCTGGGGGTTGCTAAAAGCCGATATTGTAATTCTTGGTGTTTCGCGCACCTCAAAAACCCCGCTAAGCATGTATTTGGCTCATAAAAAAGTCAAAGTAGCCAATGTGCCGCTTGTGCCGGAAATACCGCCGCCGCAGGAGCTCTTTCAAGTACCGCCTCATCGCACAGTTGGCCTGATTATTGACAAGTTCAAGCTTAATGAAATTCGCAGTGAACGCCTCAAAACAATGGGATTAGGGCCTGATGCCAGCTATGCCAATATTGAGCGGATACACGAGGAGCTTGACTATGCCCGGTCGATTATGCGCCGAGTGCAGTGCCCGATAATTGATGTATCCAATAAAGCTATCGAAGAGACGGCAAACCGGATATTGGAAATTGTTCAGAAAAACAAATTAGCCAATTTGTAAAAAAAATGACGTTTTACGCCAAATAGTAAAAATCCCTGGTACGCATTGCGGCCAGGGATTTTCTTAATCACTTTAAATCATTTTAAAGGAAACTATTAAGTTTGACATTATAGCTGACAGAATCAGCTGACCAATGGCTGCCGTTTTGAGCTACATTAACATTGCCGTTAAAAACAGCTATTTTGGTACGCCAGTTAAATTCCACAGTATCGGCTGTGATAGCTAATCCGTTGCGGGACAGGTTAACGCCACCGTCAATTTTTGCCTTATCCTTAGTGCCGTAGACATATACACTGTCACCGGTAAAATGCACATCATTCTCAGTTACGGTGATGCCGCCCGAACCCCAGATTTCCAGTGAAACCGGGTTAACTTTTGCCTGGCCGGCAGTTATTATCCGGTTTTTCATCTCAATGCGGACGTTGCCATTTAGAACATAAAGACCGGTACTAATATCAAAATATGTACGATCAGCTGTTACTACCGGTTTTGCTGCCGCTGCCAGGCCTGTGAAAAGTACTAAGATTAAAAGAGTGGATAAAAATATTTTGCTTCTCATCCGTTACGCCCCTTTCTATTATATTATTATAACAAATTATTCGGAGTTGTGCTCTGCCAAAATGTGTAATACTGAGAAAAACTAGTCTCATAAAGGGAAATAATGTATAATATATAGAAAAGGAGGCTGAACATATGAAAATTCGTGAGCGCATTGAAGAACAAGAATTTAAAATATTATCCAGTTATGCTGCAAAAAGCCGGGAAGCCGTCCGGGATCATGAAGAACCGCTTTGTGATTTTCGTACAGCCTTTCAACGGGACCGGGATCGCGTGATTCATAGTAAAGCCTTCAGACGTCTTAAACATAAAACGCAAGTGTATATATCTCCTGGTGACCATTACCGTATGCGCATGACGCACAGTTTGGAGGTTGCGCAAATATCCCGGACCATTGCCCGTGGACTCAGGCTTAATGAAGATTTGACAGAAGCCATCGCGTTGGGGCATGATGTCGGACATACTCCTTTTGGACATGCAGGGGAATACGCCTTACGTGACCTTATCGGGCGTTATCATCATAATGAACAAAGCTTACGAGTGGTAGAGCATTTGGAACGGAACGGACAAGGGCTTAACTTGACTGCCGAAGTAAGAGATGGAATTTTAAACCATACAGGCGAAAATAAACCCTTTACGCTTGAGGGTAATATCGTTTGCTACGGCGACCGTATCGCCTATTTGTGTCATGATTATGATGACGGTATTAGGGCCGGCATGCTCAAACCGGTAGATTTACCGGCAAAGGTTTCTAAGGTACTCGGTTCAAACCCCTCCAGCATGATAACTGTTATGGTGTCAGATATTATTACAGAGTCTGATGGAAAAAATGAAATTATTATGTCCGGCCGGGTTAAAGACGCCATGAACGAATTCCGTTCATTCATGTTTAGCAGGATTTATCGTTCAGATGCGCTTGAACCTGACCGGAAAAAGGCTATGTACGTTATTAGCAAACTTTTTGAATCTTACATGTCCGCTCCTGGCAATTTGCCACAGGAATTTTTAGAACGTGAAGAACGATGGGGGCTGCAAACCATTGTTGTTGACTATATTGCCGGTTTGACGGATTTGTATGCCATTAAGCAGTTTGAAAAATTATTTATCCCTGCTACCTGGGGGATACCAAAATAGTCAGCAGAGCTTACACATTAGGCTCTGTTTTTTATCCTAACAGAAAGTAAACTTTCTTAAAACAGGATCAACATCGGCTTGTGCCGTTGCCAGAGGCTCGCACAAGCCGTGTTTTCTTTCTAAACAAATATTATCAGTTTTGTCAAGATGTAAAAGAGGAATTTTGTCATTTATATTGAATAATAATTACTAAAGTGACTGCTGAAAAACACGGTTGCACTGAACTATGCATAAACAACTTTCTATATTTGCTGTTTTTTGGCAGGAATATTACTCTTAATGCAGAATTAAGTCAGATGTTGGAACTATTTGCAGAATCATGTATTAAAAACACAGCAGGAGAATTTGCTCATTGCCTGGATAAGGTGAGTTTATGAAAGATGCGATTTTCGATGATTTTATCGATAGGTTGCGCTCGGAAAGTGATATTGTCAGTATTGTCTCAGACTATGTTGCGTTAAAAAAGAAAGGGAAAAATTACTGGGGATGCTGTCCTTTCCATAACGAGAAGACACCTTCGTTTTCGGTAACTCCGGATAAAGGTTTTTTCTATTGTTTTGGTTGTCAGAGCGGTGGCAATGTTTTCAATTTCCTCATGAAAGTTGAAAGCATTACTTTTTTTGAAGCGGTAAAGCTCTTGGCGAAAAAACTTAACATTCCTATGCCGGAAAAGGAAAAATCCCCGCGCGAGCAAGCCCGGGATCAGGAAATAGCCAAAATATATCAGGTAAACGAGTTAGCCAGAGATTTTTTTCATTCCTGTCTAACCAAAACCAATTATGGTAAACCGGCCCGTGATTATCTGACCAGTCGTGGCATAACTGCTGAATGTATTGATTTTTTTAAACTAGGGTTTGCACCACCATTCTGGGATAAACTATCATCAGCATTCAGTGAAAGAGGCATTACTCTTGATATACTGCTGAAATCAGGGCTGTGTGCTGCCCGGACATCAGGAGATGGCGTTTACGATCGATTCCGTAACCGTATTATGTTTCCGATAAGCGATGTAAGAGGCCGGATTGTAGGTTTCGGTGGCAGAGTTTTGGATGATACTCAGCCTAAATACCTTAATTCACCGGAAACTCAAGTTTTTAATAAGCGCCAGGTACTATACGGCATTGAGAGTGCATATAAGCCTATTCGCGACTTAGGCAAGGTGGTTATTGTTGAAGGTTATCTGGATGCTATCATGCTGTATACTCATGGCATCAAAAATGTAGTGGCATCCCTGGGGACAGCTTTTACACCAGAACAGGCCAGAACCCTCCTGAAACTTAATAACCTTAATACTGAGCTTTTGTTTTCCTATGACAGCGATGCAGCCGGCCAGAATGCAACCCTGCGGGCGCTCAATACTGTGCGGGCGTTAGGCGCAGCTATCAGGGTAGTAACAATACCAGATGGTAAGGATCCGGATGAGTTTATTAGGAAACATGGCAGTGCAGCCTTTGAAGAGTTACTAGCAGCAGCACAGTCTCTGTTGGATTATCAGCTTGACCAAGCGTTAAAATCAGATGATTATTCTACTGTTCAAGGCAAAATTGCTGTTGTTGGCAAACTGGCACCCATTTTGGCCGAGGCAGATAATGCAGTAGAAATCAATGCTCATATTACACGGTTATCTCAGATACTTGCTGTTGATGAAAGCGCTTTACGGAGCGAAATAACAAAATATATAGTTCAGCTTAAAAAGGATAAAAATGTAAAAAACGGGAAAACTATAAACATTGCCTTCTTATATAAACAACCGGCACCAGCAGTAGTTCAGGCTGAACGTCAACTGATTCGTTTGATGTGCGATGATTTATCACTGGTTCCTTATGTATTTGCAAAAATTTTTCCACAAGAATTTCAGGGCGTTTTGCAACAAGAGATAATTAATTTGATATTTAATGCGTATAATATGGAAAAAAATATTACACAGGCAGAACTAAATACAGTTGTAAATAGCTTAAGTGAAAAAGCCAATAACGAATTTTCACATATTATGTTAATGGAAATACAGTTTGAGGATGTAGTCAAATTAGTAGATGATTGTATAAAAACCATTAGGTTAGCTCATTTAACAACATTGTACGAACAACACCGGCTGATGGCCGACGAATTAGAACGCATGGGGGATAGTAGCTTTCTGCAGGAACTGGCGGAAAGTCAGCGAATTAAACATGAAATTAGCAAATTGCATCACTAATAAGCAGGTATGGATAAATCAACTACTATCGATTGCCACGGGAAGGGGGGAAAACTATGGCCGATAAGAAAAATACTTCAGGCGAGCATGTCAATGAGCTATTGCATAAAGGAAAAAAACGCGGTGTGTTAACATATGCCGAAATTATGGATACTATGCAGACCGATGATATGAGTCCTGATGAAATTGATGATATGTATGAAATCTTTAGCAATAAAGGTATTGAAATTGTTGATGATGCCCCGGACAGTGAATTGATTGAAGGCCCTGACATGGCTGAGATTGAATCCACAGCCGAAGAAGTAGATATAGATCTCACCATTCCTGAAGGCATTAACATCGATGACCCTGTTCGTATGTACCTTAAGGAAATTGGCCGGGTACCGCTCTTAACCGCTGATGAAGAAGTGAAACTGGCAAAGCGTATGGAGCAAGGAGACGAGGAGGCCAAACGCCGGCTTGCAGAAGCTAATTTACGACTGGTTGTAAGTATTGCCAAGCGGTATGTTGGCAGGGGGATGCTGTTCCTTGATCTTATTCAAGAAGGTAATTTGGGACTAATTAAGGCTGTAGAAAAATTCGACTACAACAAGGGCTATAAATTTAGCACATATGCTACCTGGTGGATACGCCAGGCCATAACCAGAGCTATTGCCGACCAGGCTCGTACTATCCGTATTCCAGTGCACATGGTGGAAACCATCAACAAGCTCATTCGCGTGTCACGCCAGCTGCTGCAAGAACTTGGGCGTGAACCATCGCCGGAAGAAGTTGCCAAAGCTATGGATGTTAGTGTCGAGCGGGTACGGGAAATTATGAAAATCGCGCAGGAACCTGTATCATTGGAAACGCCTATTGGTGAAGAAGAAGATTCTCATTTAGGCGACTTTATTGAAGACCAGGACGCGCCTGCTCCTGCTGAAGCAGCATCATTTATGTTGCTTAAGGAACAGCTGGAGGAAGTGCTTGAAACACTTACTCCGCGTGAAGAGAAAGTGCTGCGTCTCAGATTTGGCCTGGATGATGGCCGGGCTCGTACTCTCGAAGAAGTGGGGCAGTATTTTGGCGTTACCCGTGAACGGATTCGCCAGATAGAAGCTAAAGCACTGAGGAAACTTCGTCATCCAAGCCGCAGTAAGAAATTAAAAGACTTCCTTGAGTAAATTTGCTAAACTACTTGACGTAATAAATACATTATCTTATAATAATTAACGTTGGCGATATTCCTCGATAGCTCAGTTGGTAGAGCAATCGGCTGTTAACCGATCGGTCGTAGGTTCGAGTCCTACTCGAGGAGCCATAAGCAGATAAGCAGAGAGCCAGATTTCTAGGAGCGACAGCGACGCGGAAATCTGTGCGAATCGCTTAGTTCCAAGCGGTAGCGCGGAACATCCTATCCTATACGTTTCTAACTATGTTTCCAAACAGGCTTTCTTCGGAAAACCTGTTTTAATCTCTCTAGGGCCTATAGCTCAGCGGTAGAGCAGCCGGCTCATAACCGGCTGGTCCCTGGTTCGATCCCAGGTGGGCCCACCATTTAGTTCTGGCCCGTTGGTCAAGCGGTTAAGACACCGCCCTTTCACGGCGGTATCAAGGGTTCGATTCCCTTACGGGTCACCATAAGCAGCGAACCAGGTTCTCGTGAGCCAATAGGCGACATGAGAACCTGATTGATAAGCAGAGAGCCAGGTTTTGGAGAGCGAAAGCGATACCAGAACCTGTGCGAATTGCTTAGTTCTGAGCGGTAGCGCAGAACATCCTTTATTCTAATTACCCGGGCGATTAGCTCAGCCGGGAGAGCGCCTGCCTTACAAGCAGGATGTCGGCAGTTCGATCCTGTCATCGCCCACCATAAAAACCTGCGAAGTTAAGCTCGCAGGTTTTTTGTTTAGTCTAATAGAATGATTTTGCGCGTCAGCGATTTTTCTTACTATATAGGAGGAAAGGATTTTTTAGCCACCAGGCGAAATAATAACAAGGACAAACCGACAGGAGGATACACAATGAAATTGGGCGAACGATTAAAAACCATTGCAGACATGGTTCCTGCCGGAGCAACTATGGCCGATATCGGTACAGATCATGCTTATTTGCCAATATATCTTGTTACCAGAAATGTTATTTCCCGCGCTATTGCCGGGGATATCCATTATGGCCCCTATCTATCGGCGAAAAACGCGGTGGAATCCCGGCAATTGGCAGAACAGGTTTCCGTACGGCAGGGGAATGGCCTTGAGGTACTTAGCCCCGGCGAAGCCGACGTCGCTGTGATTGCCGGCATGGGTGGGGCAAATATTATTGACATTTTGACATCCCGGCCAGAGGTGACGATAAGCATTAAACGCCTTATTTTACAACCCATGATTGCTGCCGCACTTGTTAGAGAATGGTTATGTATTAACAATTGGCACATCGTTGATGAACAATTGGTGGAAGAGGATGGGCGGTTATATCAGATCATTGCGGCAGAACAAGGAATAAGCCGGCAAGTGGAGCCGGTATTATATGAAATTGGACCGCTGCTCTGGCATACAAGGCATCCGCTGTTGAAACAGCATATCGAAGAATTGATCAGTCATTTGCGTGGCGTACTTTCGGCAATGGCCGGCAGTACGGAAGCCGTTAATTCTGTAAAATACAGAGAGTTTAATGGAAAACTGAAAGAATTGGAGGACAAGCTTGCATGTCTGTAAAATGCCGTGATATTATTGCCGGGCTTGAGCAGTTAGCTCCTGGTTATTTGGCAGAGGATTGGGATAATGTTGGTCTGTTGGTTGGCAGTCCGGAACAGACTATACATAAAGTCAGTGTAGCTTTGGATGTAGATATGGCGGTTATTAGTGAAGCAATCGCGGCAGGCGCTGACATGATTGTTGCCCATCACCCGCTAATATTTAAAAAAATTTCGCAGCTTCGCACCGATTTGCCATTAGGAAGTATGTTGTCCACTTTAATTAAACATGGAATCGCCGTATATACCGCCCATACCAATCTTGACAGTGCGCCCGGGGGAGTGAATGATGTACTGGCCCAGAAACTCAATCTGCTGGCTATTGCGCCGCTGACGACGGTTTATCAGGAGCCGCTGCACAAGCTGGCAGTTTTTGTTCCTGCCTCCCATGTCGAACAGGTGCGCATGGCTATGACTGAAGCTGGTGCGGGGCATATTGGGAATTACAGCCATTGCACTTTTCAGACTCAGGGGATCGGCACATTTTTACCGCTTGCCGGGACTGCGCCATTTATCGGTGAACAGGGCAAGCTTGAATTTGTTGAGGAATACCGGCTGGAAACCATTGTCACAAAATCGCGGCGCTCTGAGGTGATTGCTGCTATGCTGGCGGCCCATCCTTATGAAGAAGTTGCTTACGATGAATATGTACTTAAAAATAGCGGCCTTCGTCACGGTTTGGGACGTGTTGGCCGCCTGACAGAGTCAATGCCTTTGGCAGAATTTATACAGAAGGTAAAGACGGCGTTAGCTGTTGAAGCAATTAAAGTGGCAGGTCCGGCCGATGCTGTAATTAACACTGTGGCGGTATGCGGTGGCAGCGGGGCCAGTTTGATTGAAGCCGCAAGTAAGGTGGGAGCCGATGTCCTGGTGACCGGCGATGTAAAATATCATGATGCCCAGCAGGCAATTGCTGAGGGGATGGTTATTATAGATGCCGGTCATTTTGCTACCGAACAACCGGTGGTGGAAAGTGTGGTCAGGTATTTAACCCTGTGTGCCGGCAAAAAAAACTGGAATGTACAAATTATGGCTAGTAATGTACAGCAGGATGTATTTAGATCCTATTAATACAGCTATGTCTTGACCGGAGCAACTCTTGTTTTAGTACTGCTTAGTTCTTATTGATTTAGTGTTGAACAAGTGATATAATAAATATCCGGTTGATTAACCTCTGAGTACGAAAGATGATCGCGGGTGCTTGATTGCACTCGAGGAAAGTCCGAGCTCCTTAGGGCAGGGTGCTGGATAACGTCCAGCGAGGGCGACCTCAGGGAAAGTGCCACAGAAATGCAGACCGCCTAACCTTGGTTAGGTAAGGATGGAACGGTGCGGTAAGAGCGCACCAGCAGTCAGGTGACTGACTGGCTAGGTAAACCCCACCTGGAGCAAGACCGAATAGGGAAGGGATGAAGCTGCCCGCTGAGCCTTCCGGGTTGTGTCGCTTGAGCTGTCAGGCAACTGCCGGCCCAGATAAATGATCATCACCGCTAACGCGGAACAGAACTCGGCTTATTGACTACTCAGACAAGCATAAAGAAAACACGGCTTGCGCCGAGCCTTTGGCGAAGGCACAAGCCGATGTTGCCCTTATCCAGGCGAAAGTTATACTTTCTATCAGGATAAAAAAACCCGCAAGCATTTTGGCTGCGGGTTTTGTATTATTTCCAGAATAAAATTTCCGGAGCTTTTTTAGGTACTGCCGGCGGCTTGACCTCCGGATAACCTACGATGATCGGGGCTACTGCTTCATATTCCGCCGGGACGCCGAGTTCTTCCTTGATTTCAGCCAGACTTAAAAATCTCTGGGCAAAGCCAATCCAACAGGTGCCAAGGTTTTGGCTGTGTGCTGCCAGCATAAAATTTTGTGCGGCTAAACAGCAATCCACAGTACCATTTGGAGATCCAGGCTTGGCAAAGATAATTACCAGTGACTGGGAATTGTAAAAAATATTGAAGTCAGGGTTTTCAAATGCTGCTTTATACTTGTTAAGCTGCGGAAATTTATCCAGCGATGCCAGGAGAAGTTGCTTGGTGCGGTCGGAATATTCTTTGAGCAGGGCGGCATTTTGAATTACAGCATAGGCCCAAGGCTGGGAATTCATAGCGCTGGGGGCCTGTACGGCAGCGTCGAGCAGTTTTTCAATTGTTGCTTTATCTACCTGGGCGCTGGTATAACTTCGTACTGAGCGGCGGCTATTAATGGCTTCTAATAGCTCCATGTAATCACATCCTTTTCCATGATTATAGCAATAGCATAACTGAATCAAATTCAAATGTAAAGTTTTGGGGTTGAAAACTTATTGTATTTTGGTCATACTAGTAGATGAGTTAACCTTGTTAAGGAGGAATCTTTTTGACAGCATTTATTACATCACTTACCTTTGTTATACTTGCTGAAATGGGGGATAAGACACAATTACTGGGCATGGCGTTTGCCACTCGTTATCCGTGGCCTACCGTTTTGGCCGGTGTTTTCGTAGCCACCGTTCTTAATCATCTCTTTGCTGTAGTTGTTGGTAGTTACATAACGCTATTCATGCCGTTACAATATGTGCAGATTGCTGCTGCGGCATCATTTATTATTTTTGGCTTGTGGACAATCCGGGGAGATGAACTTAACGGTGAAGATAAAGAGACTAACCGCAGCCCCTTTTGGACAGTCACTATCGCTTTTTTTATTGCAGAAATGGGAGACAAAACCCAGTTGGCCACCGTCGCACTGGCAGCTCAGTTTGCCAATCAAATCATACCTGTTTGGCTGGGAACCACAGTCGGCATGATGATTGCCAATGCCATCGGTATAGTTATTGGTGTAGTGCTAGGCAAGAAGATTCCTGAGCGATTAGTAAAATGGGTTGCCGCTAGTATCTTTATTTTCTTTGGTGTAGCCGGCTTATATGAATATTTACCGCGCCACATAGTAACGACACCTGTTATGGTAGGTGGGGTATCTGTTATCCTGTTGGCAATGCTCCTGGTTGCCAGAATGGGGCATGGGGGAAAACAGCCACATGGACAAGGGGAATGAGTAAAAATAGAAAAAAGTAATTTAGTATCTAGACAAAAGGATTTTTTATGCTATAATTAAGTACATATTTAAATATGACTGAGTCAATGGCGACTCCTTCACACCTGCAAAGTGGAGGAGTTTGTTTTTTTGCCCGAATTGGCCAGGGTCTATTGCGAGAACCTATAAGATGAATATTTTATGATGAGGTGAAGGAAATGACTAAAGATTTAGTGTATGTAATTCCTGCAGGTAAATATGGTAAAGAAGAAATTTTGAACCTGTTAACTAATCACCCGGAAATCAAGTTTGCTTCACTGGTGGGTATTGACTTGGCTGGTAATGATACCGATGAGAAGATTCCTATTGGTTTGTTCATGGAGGATATGGAAAAATTTTATGATGGCAGTGCAGTCCAGACAGATGGCTCGTCTGTTGTTCTTACCGGCATTGCAACATTAAACAACGCCAAACTGGACATGCTGGCCGATGCCAGTGTTAATTGGTTTGTAGACTATAATTATGAACATATTGATGAGGAAACCGGTAAACCTGTCGGTACTCTCCGGATTCCGGCGTTCCTGGTACATGATGGACTTAGAGTTGACTCCCGTTCCATTTTAGCGCAAAGCATGGAATATATAAAAGCGGAAATCAAGGCTCTTTTCCAAAACAATAGTAAGATTGCCGGCTTAGAACATATCAACGCTGCTGATGTAGACGATATTCTCTTTACTGCGGCCACCGAACTCGAATTCTGGGTAAAAACTCCGGCCAACAAAGCAGAAGTGGAAGAACTGTCGGCTTCCCAGGTTCTACAGGAGCAATACTGGCAGCGGACACGTGGCAATGTCCGTACTGCAATGGAACAAGCCATATTGATGATGGCCAAATATGGTCTTGAACCGGAAATGGGTCACAAGGAAGTCGGTGGCGTTAAAGCACAGATCGATGAAACCGGTCACTTAAACCATGTTATGGAACAGCTGGAGATTGACTGGAAGTTTTCTAATGCTTTGCAATGCGCAGACAATGAGCTTCAAGCCAGAATTATTGTGAAAGAAGCTTTTCGGGCAAATGGCCTGGAGGTAACCTTCAAAGCAAAACCGATAATTGGTGTTGCTGGCAGTGGTGAACATACTCATGTCGGCATTGCAGCAAAACTTAAGTCTGGAAAAGTCGTTAACCTGTTCTCGCCTTCTGATATGAAGCAGTATTTTTTAAGCGCCATTGGTTATGGTGCAATCATGGGACTCTTAAAGCATTACGAAGTCATTAACCCGTTCATTTCTTCAACCAATGACTCGCTTAATCGTTTAAAGCCCGGTTTTGAGGCACCGGTATGTATCGTAACCTCCTTAGGCCATACTCCGGCCGTGCCTTCGCGTAACAGAACCATCCTGGCGGGACTGGTACGTGATGTTAATAATCCGATGGCTACCAGATTTGAAGTTCGTTCACCGAATCCGTATACCAATACCTATATTGCAATAACGGCTATTTATATGAGCATGCTTGATGGTATTAAAGCTGCCGTAAATTCTGGCAAAACAATAGCAGAACTGGATGCCGAGCTTTCCAAAGAAGCCGGGCAAGAAGGCTTTTATCTTGAAACAGAACGGGCGTATCGCAGCGAACATGACGTATTTGATGATTATTCTGCCGAAGAGCGTAATCGCTTGTTTGGCAAACCGCCTGCCACTGTTTGGGAAAACATGCAAAATATCGAGAAATATCCGGAGAAGGTTAAAACACTTACTATTGGCGGATCTTTCCGCCCCGAACTGGTTAAGGCTTTTGTGGCTGGTGCGTTAGTTCGCTGGAAAACTGAACTGCTCAATCGCATTATTCCGGAAAATCTCGGTGTTGTAAAAGAGGCAGTACTCTTGCATAATGCTGATTGTGCCAGTGATCTTGACCTTTCCAACTGGGATAAGATTAATGCTCTCAGAGTGGGACTTGCCAAAGACTGCTTATCGCAAAAGTGTATATTTACCCGGATTAAAGAGGCTATTCAAGCAGGCGATTATGATACTGCATCAGCCCTGCAAATTGAGATGTCAGATAAGGTTAATGAATTAAAAGTACTCTATCGTGAATACAAGAAGAATATGATCCATTGTTAATAGGATATCACCTTACTAATAGTAAAAATCCCAGTGAAATTTCACTGGGATTTTTACCCATGCTGCTTTCCTTTTATTCTGAGACTAACCTGCTCTAAGGCCCCTATCTTCTACAAGCGGGAGTTCAAGAGCGGCTAAGTCCCAGGATAAGTATGTATATAATAGTGTATATATTTAATTTGCTAATTATTCACTATATTTGATAAAAAAGTCACAAAGGAAAAAGGATTTTATCCAGAAAGATGGAATATAATCCAGTATATTATGAATTTAATAAAGGGAGGACATCCACATGCAAAAAAATGCCTGTGATATGGGCAACTTGTTTAGCGACTTGGAAGGCCTGAGAATCGCTATTGATATGGAGGCACGTGGTCGCGACTTTTACAAAAAAGCATATGAGCAAGCCAAAAATCAGGAACATAAAGACTTGTTCATGTTTCTTATGAATGAAGAAATTTATCATCATGAAAAATTCACTGCACTTTATAATAAACTTAAGGAAAACAAAGATGCGGATGCCAGCGATTACCTGTTTGACCAAGAAACTTCAAAGTATTTGACAGTTCTCGCTGAGCCCCATATTTTCCCTAAAGATAAGGCAGCGCAAACTTTGCCTGAACTTAATACCATTGCCGATATTCTGAAAGCCGCTTTACAAGATGAGAAAGATTCTATTCTGTTTTATGATGCCTTAGCGAAATGTGCTAAATTTGAAGAAGCCAGAACTATATTTAACCAGTTAAAAGCTGAAGAACAGACACATGTAGTAAAACTCCGTGAAATGCTGGATGCCTGGGCGTAAGCCAGAATCGATTTAGCAAGAATATAGCGTCTATATGGATGCTATATTTTTTTGCGTCAAAAGAACTCTATCTCTGCCCTTTGCATTTTTTAGAAAAATTTTGTAAGGGAGCAGGATTTTTATAAGAAGTATCTAATTTATAATAATATTCCACTACATATTATTATCTTATAGGAGGTTTCATATTATGGAACAAAAGACAGATTTATTGGAAAAAGGTGCTATCGTTCAACGTGACAGAGAAACATATGCTATTGCTCCTCATATTCCCGGTGGTGTCATTCTCGATGTTAACGTGTTGAGGAAAATAGCCGACGTCTCAGAAAAATACGGAGCCAAGGCACTCAAACTAACCTCAGCGCAGCGGATTGCCATTGTTGGTATTGCCGAGGATAAAATTGATGCCGTGTGGGAAGAACTAGGGATGGATAAAGGTGCTGCTGTTGGTCTGTGTGTGCGGAGCGTAAAGATTTGTCCGGCCACTCATTTCTGTAAGCGGGCCCAGCAAGATGGTTTAACGTTAGGGCTTGAGATTGATAAATTGTATCATGGCATGGAGTTGCCCGGCAAACTCAAATTTGGGGTTAGCGGCTGTACCAATTCCTGTGCTGAGGGCTGGGTAAAGGATATAGGCCTGATCGGTACCGCTAAAGGCTGGAAAATTGTAATTGGCGGCTGTGCTGGTGCCAGAGCCAGAGTTGCTGATTTATTAACAGAACAAATACCTCAGGAAGAAGTAATCGCGATTATTAATAAAATCATTGCTTACTACAAAGCCAATGCCCGCAAACACGAGCGCATTGGCATGATGATAGATCGTTTAGGCTTAGACAATGTAAAACAGGGTATTCTAGGTTAACAGAGCAGCGCTTGGACAGCCCAAGCGCTTTCCTTTTAGTCTGACAAAAATGTACATATTTTTGGATATATATAATTTGGATATATGTAATACGGATTCTTGGTCAGGAAAAGTGAGGTAGAAATCGTGAATATTGATATTTGTTTTACTCCTAACGATTTTGACGATGAAAAATACAGTAAGTACAGTGCGGTGGTTATTGATGTGCTTAGAGCGACGACAAGTATTGCCACTGCTTGTGCCAATGGCTGTAAAGAGCTAATCCCTGTAAGAACAGTAGCAGAGGCTAACAAGCTTAAAGCTAATAATCCGGATATATTGCTGGCTGGTGAACGCGAAGGCTTGCTTATTCCGGGTTTTAACCTGGGAAATTCGCCTTTTGAATACACACGGGAACAAGTAGCAAGTAAAACAATTGTAATGACAACGACCAACGGAACGTTGGCATTAACCAAAGCAAGTGCGGCTCAAAAGGTATATGCAATGGCTTTTGTTAATGCGGCTGCCATAACAAGTGCTTTACAACTGCAGCAAGACGATGTCGTCATTGTATGTGCCGGTTCGGAGGGGCGGTTTTCCTTGGAAGACACTTTGTGTGCAGGCCTGCTGGCAGAGCGCTTCAGTAAGACTGCTAAACTCAGTGACACCGCATTGGCCGCGCAGGCGATGTACCGTGATTTTGCCGCCGAGTTACTGCCAAGGGTGGCAGAATCGTCACATGCCAGCTATTTACGTAGTATCGGCTTTGAACAAGATGTTATGTTATGTTTACAACAAGATACCTTGTCAGTTATTCCGGTATTTGAAAATGGTATTATAACTGCTTGGCATTAAATAAAGAAAACACGGCTTGTGCCGAGTCTTTGGCGGGCCGAATTGCTATGCCATCCGTGGCGCAATCGGTACTAGCACCATCCAGGCGCGTCGCAGCGGAAGCCGGTGTTGATCCTGTTCTTAAGAAAGTTATATTTCTGTTAGGACAAAAAAAGCTGATTGTTTTTGCAATCAGTTTTCTTGTTTAATTTACCTCTATTAATTATGTAAACTATATGATAAAATGTGTTACGAATCCAAACCATTAAAGGGGAAGGAGTATTATTGTGAAAAGAAAGATAGCCGCTGTCATGTTGATGGTTTTCTCAATGCCAATATTTTCGTTGGCGATGCCTAAAGCAGAGGCTGCGTCTTTGGGAGACCAACTGGCTGAATTATCTGCTGCCAACGCACAGGCTGCCCAGATTGAAGAGTTGTTGAAAATAAAGGATAATTTTGAACAAGGCAATAAACAGGCATTGTGGGGAACTCTTGCCCAATTTGCCCTTGAACGCACCGGAAAAGCGGATATTGTTAATGATATTAGCTCAGTTGCGGCGCAACTGGCAGTCCAGGACCAGGATGTGGCTAAGCAAAACATTGCCCGGGCGGTAGAGACTGCTGTGCGTAGTAGCGTGCAGGAAAAAGTCCAAGCAGAGGTAAGTGACCGTTTAGCCGGATACCAGGATGAGGTGGTCTTGCTTTCTACGTTGCTTACTAACACTAATAACTATTTTGATGCCAAACGCAGTCAAGAATAATATTCATTTGGATCTTAATCCCGCAAAGTGCCATTGGGTTATGGTAGCTAATGCGATGTAATGTGTTAAATTAACCGGCTTTAGCCGGTTAATTTTTTTGTTGGCCTGACAGCATGTAAAATTTCATACCCTTGCGGACAGCTGCATATATTTTCTGAAGAATACAGTCTGTAAGGGGGCGAACCAGGTGAATTCCTTATGGTCGTTTAAAGTCAGGCGTTCACGGATATTTTTCGGTATAGCAGTATTAGCTATTTTAAGCATTGTTTTTAGCATTCTTGGCTTTGAGTATATGGATGAACAGGACCTGGCGGCAATTGATAGTCGGCAACCCTTTGAGGCACCTGCCGGTAAGGTGAGCATTCTAATAAAAGTTCAGTCAAGGGAGTTAGAGCTTCATAACGATGGTGAGCTTTACAAAAAGTACCGGATTGCTGTGGGTAAAAGTAAAACTCCCACTCCTATTGGCGAATGGAATGTTGTATGGAAGGATTATGACTGGGGAACAGGGTTTGGTACTCGCTGGATGGGGTTAAATGTGCCGTGGGGCACATTTGGTATTCATGGGACCAATAAGCCATGGTCAATTGGACAATTTGCCAGCCATGGCTGTATCAGAATGCGCAATAAGGATGTCGAAGAGCTGTTTGAATGGACTCCTATTGGTACTCCGGTAAGCATTACAGGCAGAAATATTAGGATTGAAAGAAATTTGAAATATAAAGCTTCAGGCTCCGACGTAGCTGCGCTGCAGCTTAAACTTAAAGAGATGGGATACTTTCAGGGACGGGCTGACGGCTTGTTTGGCACTATGACAGAAGAAGCGGTTAAAGCTTATCAAGCAGATAAAGGGGTAGCTGTTACCGGTGTAGCGAGTAAGGAGTTATGCACGGCGCTGGGAATATAATGTTTGCCTCCAATTTTTCCTGAAATTTTTAAATAACTGAAAGAAATAGACGATATGACAAGAATATACCATGATATCGAATTTGACCAAGCTTGCAATTTGGTATATTATATTTATAATGCCGAATCCTTATATGGTACGGGGGAACCAATAGAAATACAGGGGTGAATCCGCAATCGCGGTAGGGCGTTCTCACATTCTCTTTTGCCCAAACCCGACAGCTAACCTCGGAGGCGCATTGTAAGAGAGGTGAAACCATTGAAAAGAGCCTTTTGGGCGTTTACTTTTGCATTGGTCATGCTGTTTGCAGTAAGCAGCCCATCGGTCGGACTGACTGCGGAGCAGCCGGAAAAAGCGCCGATTGCTGTTGGCGCACGTGGCGATGAAGTACGAGCGGTGCAGAAGTTTTTGGCAGATGGTGGTTTTTATGCCGGCGCGATTGATGGGATCTTCGGTCCGATTACCGCTAAGGCCGTAAAAGAATTTCAACGTAATAATGACCTTGAAGTAACGGGGATTGTTGACAAAGAAACATTCGCCTATCTTGGGCGCTTGACGAGTGAACCCAGCAGATACAGCCGCTCTATTGTTATGAAGGCATCAGCGTATACGGCGCATGATCCTGGAAATGGCAGCTATACATACCGGGGCAATTATTTACGTAAGGGTTTGGTTGCTGTCGATCCATCGGTTATTCCTTTGGGAACCAGATTGTATATTAAAGGATATGGGTATGCAGTAGCTGACGATATCGGCAGTGCGATTAAGGGTAACCGTATTGATTTGGCTTATGAGAACCGCCGCGAGGCTTTGGCTTTTGGCGTTCGGCAAGTAACAGTATACATACTTGACTAAAGAGGCTTAGCAGAGTAAGCCTCTTTTTTTTATTCCAAAGCCGGTTATCCTGGAATATTAATAACTTCCAAGTATTATACTACACTTAGAATTGTGCAAATATACGGGGGCGTGTCTAAGTTGAACTTCATCTCAAGCGAAATGCTGCCATTAGTATTAGCGTTGATTTCCGGGGTATTAATGGCGGTGCAGGGGTCGCTGAATTCTTCGTTAAGTAAAGTTATTGGTCTTTTGGAGGCCACATTTATTGTACAAATTACCGGAAGTTTGTTGGTAATGATCTTGCTGTTTTTGTTTAAAATGGGTAAGGGGAATTTGTACGCATGGCAAGGAGCACCTTGGTATTCCTGGTTGGGAGGTATGATTGGCGTTGCCATAATATATTTGGTAGCTGCCAGTATCCCCAGTGTTGGTGTAGCCAATGCTACTACCGCTATAATTGTCGGACAAGTATTGACGGCCATTCTCATTGATCATTTTGGCGGCTTTGGCCTTGAACGTATGGCTTGCAGCCCTCAACAGCTGTTTGGCTTAGTATTACTTGCAGTTGGCGCTAAACTGCTGTTAAAATAGCGCGTTTTTTCATTTTTTTGCAATTTGGGTGTTAACAAAAAAATCATTATGCGGTATACTTATCTTTAGTATTTTTTTGTATTATGCGAACAATAAGGAGGCAAGGCATGGATTTTAACTTTACTCCCGACCAACTGGATCTACAAAAGATGGTAAAGGATTTTGTGGCTAAAGAAATTACTCCGCACGCTTTAGAAATGGATAAAGACGGTGTGGTTCCAGCTGATCTGTGGAAGAAGCTTGATGAAGCAGGCTTGCTCAATTTAACTGTTCCTGAAGAGTATGATGGACCAGGTCTTGATGCCCTTTCAATCGCTCTTATCTATGAGGAACTGGGAAAAGGGTGTGCTGGTGTAGCTACAACAACGGCAGCCAATGCTTTAGCTTCTTATCCGGTAGTATTATTGGGTACTGATGAGCAAAAGCGGAAGATGTTTGATGTTCTTAATAATGGTAAATTAGCCGCTTTTGCGCTGACTGAGCCAGGTGCCGGTTCTGACGCAGGAGCAGTTGCCACTACCGCTGTTAAAGACGGCGAAGATTATATTCTTAATGGAACAAAGTGTTTTATTACTAATGGTGGCATTGCTGAAATTTATATTATTTTTGCTAATACCCGTAAAACAGCCGGTATCCGTGGCCTGACTGCTTTTATTGTCGATCGCGGCACTCCGGGTTTTACAGTTGGTAAAGAAGAAGAAAAGATGGGGATCAGGGCCTCTAATACCTGCGAATTGGTGTTAGACAACGTGCGTATTCCGGCAACTAACCGTATTGGCCGTGAAGGAGAAGGTTTCAAGATTGCCATGAAAACACTGGATGCTGCCCGGCCGTTTGTTGGTGCGGTATCGGTGGGATTGGCTCAGGCGGCTTTTGAATTGGCTGTTAAATACTCCAAGGAGCGCGTACAATTTGATAAGCCTATTGCTTCGTTCCAGCTTGTACAGGCTATGCTGGCTGATATGGCGATGCAAATTGAGGCTGCCCGGCTGCTGGTTTATAAAGCCTGCTGGCTGAAAGACCAGGGTGTGGATTATACTAAAGAATCTGCCATTGCTAAATGCTTTGCTGCTGACACGGCGATGAAGGTTACGGTGGATGCTGTTCAAGTGCTGGGCGGATATGGTTATTCCAAAGAGTATCCTGCGGAGAAATATATGCGTGATGCTAAAATCATGCAGATTTACGAAGGAACCAACCAAATTCAACGTCTGGTAATTGCCAACAATATTCTGTACTAATTTATAAAGTACCTTGACTTTTATAATTAACCGTAATATAATTTACCTGAGTTGAGGGACTATAGCTCAGTTGGTTAGAGTACTACGTTGACATCGTAGGGGTCACTGGTTCGAGTCCAGTTAGTCCCACCAGAATGCAAAAAAACAGGCTCACAGAAATGTATCTGTGGGCTTTTCTGTTTTTTAAGAAACTTAGCTATTTTCGTTACTTTTTTGATAGGTTTACGTTTATTGTAATAACAAAGTGATTTTTAAAAAGGAGAGTATCGTGATATGCAATATAAAAAACAAATTGCGGGAATTATATCGGCTGTAGTTCTTTTTGTTCCGTCAGTGTACCTGGCACAGGAAGGCTCTTATGAGACTAATACAGTGAAAACCGTTTATAATGCGGCAGGTCATGTTACCGGTGCGGCGCGCAGCTTGGCAATGGAACCGGCAAAAATTGAGCTGCCTGCCGGGAGGTATGTACTTGACGCTAAAATTGCCGATGTTACTGGTGATGCTATCGAAGACAATATCTTCTTAATTGGTCGCAAAGCAAAACCGGACGCTATATATGCCGACCAAATCGATATCATAGTTCAAAATGGTGCGACCGGTAACCAGGTGTCTACTCAATTGGAGAATTTCGGCGGTTACGAAGCTAAGTTGTTTGTGGGAGATTTTGACGGCGATAAGATCAGTGATGTTATGGTGTCGGCACCAACAGGTGGCAGCGGCGGCATTGTGGGACACGTTATCGCTACTTTCAGTGGCGCCGAACCGAAGGTGATTTTTGCTGAAAAGAATAATGGTGGAGCAAAGTTTACCGGCAGGTTTGTTGATGGCTTTAAAGCCGAATTAGTCAACGAAAATACCGGACGCAGTACCATTGTTGATCTCAGTGCTAATAAAGACAGGTATCTTGGCAGTAATGTGTATAGCCCGGAAGGTAAGCTTTTAAAAGAAGTTAAGCCATACTCCTATCCATTTTCAGTAATAGAACCCATTGATTTTAGCCGTAACGGCACCTATGAGCTTCGTGGTCATCAACGGGTGGTAGGGGCATACAACGCTGATCTGGTGGCCAATGTAACTTCCATATGGAAATATGAAGACAATGAATGGCGGATAAGGCAGATTGAAGTAGCAACAGTATTATTGTCAATGAATGAGCAAGGAAATTAACAGAATTTTTAAAGGAAAAAATAGCTTTATAGCGAATATATGCTTTTATTGAGAGTGGTGTTGCTCATTACTTGAATGGAGATATTATATGGGACTTCCAGCTTTTGATGTGCTGGGGTTTTTGCTTGAGCTATTTAAGGGGTTTTGTGTTTTATATACTGTTACTAATTTGGCTGCCCAGCATTATCGCACTAAACTATTGGTGCTACTGCACGAATCTTCAGGGCCGAACCATGTCGGCATCATGTTTTTCCTGGTGTTATCCGGACTGGCTATGATTTTTCCCATACAGTTGCCTTACTTAGATGTTTTCTTTTTTGATTTACGGTTGTCTGTTATCATTTTATCCACTTTATATATAGGTGTGGCAGATAGTTTTATTGTTGCGACCGCAACCTTGGTGTTCCGTATGCTAAAAGGCGGACTTGACTGGATATGGTGGGCTGCCGGAATCTATGTGTATGTGGCCAGCGCTTATCTGATTATCAAGAACATACGATCCAGGAACCTCGGTTTATTTGCGGCTTCTGTTGTTATTACCGCTCTCCATCTTGGATTACTGGCAATTTTATCAGCTTATCATCCCGGATTTAATTTTGTATCTCCGTTTGTAGCAGCAGATAATTTTCTATTATTGGCCATGACCTTGTTAATGAGTATTCCTTTGTCGGTGCATATGCTTGATTTGTCTCTTAGCCGCATTTTAGCTTTTCAAAATCAGTATAGCGAGCTTCAGTATAAGGCCGATACCGACGGACTGACTGGATTATTGAACCGGCGGCGTTTTCAGGAATTATTTAGTCAATTGCCGGCATTATATCCGGGTAAACCGTTATCAGTACTGATGATTGATGTTGATGAATTTAAAAAATACAATGATACTTTTGGGCATCCGCAAGGGGATGTGGTTTTACGACGTCTTGCCGCCCTGCTTGCAAATAATGTGAGAGAATCCGATATAGTTACCCGATACGGCGGGGAAGAATTTATTATTGGCTTGCCTAACACAGCCGCACAAGAAGCCGTAAGGATTGCAGAAACTATTCGGGGAGCAATCGAGAATACTCCCTTTTACGGACGGCAAATAACGGTTTCTATTGGAATTATGTCCTGTACAACTAGTGACATTTCGATGGAAACAATGATTGCCGGAGCTGATACGCAATTGTATCGAGCTAAGAAAGCAGGACGTAATCAGGTGTGTTTAGAATTTGTCATATAACAGTAATTTAAATATAGAAAAAAACCTTGTCAAAATTGACAAGGTTTTTTTCTGGTGGCGGCGCAGGGATTTGAACCCCGGACACTTCGGGTATGAACCGAATGCTCTAGCCAGCTGAGCTACGCCGCCGTATTAAAATGGAGCTAGTGACCGGGATTGAACCGGTGACCTTATCCTTACCAAGGATACGCTCTACCGACTGAGCTACACCAGCGTTGGTTGCGGGGACAGGACTTGAACCTGTGACCTTCGGGTTATGAGCCCGACGAGCTACCAACTGCTCCACCCCGCGATGAGATTTTTTGTCACAAATTAGATTATATAGTACACCGGATACTATGTCAATCTATTTTAAAACACCATTTTAAAAAAATGTTATATCAAACCTGATAAAGTGATACTTATTGCCAGTAAGACGGCATTGACTCCTGTCAATAAATGGTGTATATTAAATTATTGTACTGTTTACGTTATTATGATACTGCCATTACTAGTCTTGATAAGATTATTCCCGCTAATTGGATAGATATGCTGTAATTTCAACAGACTAACTTTAGGAGGCAGAAATGTCAAATATTATTCCCGAAATTGTTAAACGCCGCACCTTTGCCATTATATCCCACCCGGACGCCGGTAAAACCACATTAACTGAAAAACTGCTGCTTTACGGCGGCGCCATCCGGCTGGCCGGTTCTGTAAAAGCCAGAAAAGCGCAGAAACACGCGGTATCTGACTGGATGGAAATTGAGAAACAGCGTGGTATTTCAGTAACCTCCAGTGTACTGCAATTTGATTACGACGGTTTTCGTGTTAACATATTAGATACTCCTGGTCACCAGGACTTTAGTGAGGACACGTACCGCACCTTGATGGCTGCCGACAGTGCGGTAATGCTTATTGACGCGGCTAAAGGCGTTGAAGACCAAACCAAAAAACTGTTTCAGGTTTGTAAGCAGCGGGGTATACCGGTATTCACCTTTGTTAATAAGCTTGACCGCTATGGACGTAATCCCTTTGAATTGATGGAAGAAATAGAAAAGGTTCTCGGCATTCGGGCCTATCCGATGAACTGGCCTATTGGCATTGATGGCAACTACAGCGGTGTTTATATACGCGAGCAGGCGCAGATTGAATTATTCGAACACAGCGGCGTTCACGGACAATGTGCTTTGCCTTCAACAAAAGGCGGTGTGGATGATCCGGCTTTTAAAGAATTGCTTGGTGATGAAATTCATCAGGCATTATGTGACGACATTGAACTGCTGGATATGGCCGGGGAGGAGTTTGATTTTGCTAAAGTAGCCGGCGGCGAACTTACTCCCATGTTCTTTGGCAGTGCCATGACCAATTTTGGTGTAAGACTGTTCCTGGAAGACTTTTTACGATTAGCTCCTGCACCGATGCCGAGAGAATCGTCTGAAGGGTTGATTGCTCCGGACGATGAAAAGTTTTCAGCATTTGTATTTAAAATTCAGGCCAATATGAATCCGGCTCACCGGGACCGTCTGGCTTTTATGAGAATATGTTCCGGTAAGTTTGAACGGGGTATGGCTGTATAT
Source organism: Sporomusa sphaeroides DSM 2875 (assembly GCF_001941975.2). Taxonomy (NCBI): domain Bacteria; kingdom Bacillati; phylum Bacillota; class Negativicutes; order Selenomonadales; family Sporomusaceae; genus Sporomusa; species Sporomusa sphaeroides. The sequence goes on from NZ_CP146991.1 coordinate 2,132,240, forward strand.
CATGCACAGTCGGGAAAATCGGTGAAGCTAGCCCAACCGCAACAGTTTTTAGCTCAAGAGCGAACCATCATTGATGAGGCGTATCCGGGAGATATTGTGGGGCTGTTTGATCCTGGAATTTTTGGGATTGGCGATACGCTGTGCCAGGAAGGCTTCGAGTTTACTTTCCGGGACTTTCCGGTATTTCCCCCCGAGCAATTTGCCAGGGTTCAGGCTAAAGATACCATGAAGCGCAAACAATTTATCAAAGGCATGACCCAGCTTACCCAGGAAGGGGCTGTTCAGGTATTTCGCCAACCGGATTATCCGGTAGAATCTTTTATCATTGGGGTTGTCGGCTCATTGCAGTTTGAGGTACTGGAGTACCGTCTTAAACACGAATATGGTGTGGATATCTTAATGAACAAGCTGCCGTACTCCATCGCCAGATGGCTCTATGGTCCAAACCTTGATGTAAAGTCTATGAAAAATATGGACAATGGACTTTTGATCCAGGATATAAAAGACCGGCCGGTCGCATTAATTAGTAATGAGTGGCAGCTCAGATGGGTCATGGAACGCAACCCGGATATTGAGTTTTTGATTGTGCCTGAAGACGCGCGACAAGCGTAAAGGAGGTAGGGTGTATGTACAGCTTTCCTTTAGAATTGGATGAAGTCATCATCAAGAAATGTCTTGCCAGTTATACTTGTAACGGAGATGTTTTAAACGGAGCGCTCTATTTGACAGACAACCGTCTGGTTTTTGTTGGTTATGCGCTTAGCATTACCAATAAATATATGGAGGAAGTACCGCTGACCCATATTAAGGAATTGCAGGCAGTAAAGACTTTTTTCGTTATTCCCAATGCGTTACAGGTGGTTACTATTCAGGATAAAGTAATTAAATTTGTTGTAAAAGGCCGTAATGAATGGCTTGAGGCTGTTAACAACCAATTAAGGGCAGTTAACTAATTCGATAAAACACTTTGCTCCCCTCATTGTATGCAAATAAGCTCTGAAACATATACTATATGAGAAGGGAGTGAGGGTGGTGAAGTTACTTTCGATCGGCCTGAACGGAACAACCGGAAATATTAGGGAAAAGCTGGAATGCGACTGTAAAACGCTGACCCAAGAAGGCTTCCGTGTAGTCATAGAAGAGCTTGATAAAGGCGGCTATACATTTCTTGGTTTAAATATCAGTGATGGCGAGTTATCATTTCGCAATTATGAGCGAATAAAGAATGTGCTGAAAAATAGTGTATCCCAGATACTCGCTGATTGGATCATTAGTAATGAAGAACATAAAATCATCAATAAGATGGTTACCAACAATTACTTTTATTTTAACCATGACGAACGGGCTGTAGTCGAATCAAATACCTTAAAAGCACTTGGTGTCTGTCCGGCAGTGCGTTATAAGCTAATATTGTCCCGTATTTTAGAATATCTGGATAATCACCATGTGCTGGTACTGGAGGGCTTCCTAAATTTTCGTCTCAAAGATTACCGCCTGCACCTGTCAGAGGTTATTGATAATGTTGTTGACGATTTTATGATGGAGCTTGAGTACAAGGAATTTATACGGGTTTTGCGCTATTTTGTCGATGTTCAGGAGCCGCGGGTAGAAGAGGCTCATCTGGTTATTAATAGCCCTGGCGTATTCCAAATTTATGACTCGCACGGTAAAATAATAAATAATCAATATGTAGAGAACTCGCTAATGCCGAATTGTAATACCGATGATGCTGATAATCTTAACTATGAAGATTTGGTAGTAAGCGCCTTAATAACTATTGCTCCACGTAATATCATGGTACATACCAGTGACCGGCTGAGCGACAAAGAGGTCCTGGAGACAATCAAGAGTGTGTTTGAAGGACGTGTCGTAGTGTGTGAGGGTTGCGAACTGTGTATTCCTGCCGGTAAATCTACCCATACGGAGTTGTAACCTTGACAATACCGCTCAACTCGTATATAATTCTTGATAATTAAATACTGCTGTTGAACAGTGATGCCGAGGATATGATTATGTTTTGAAGGGCGTCCAGAGAGAAGATGTCACAGGCTGAAAACATCTTTACGCATACCATGCATGATTACCACCTCTAAACTGCCTAGCCGAACTTAAGTAAGCTTTGCCGGGGTATTTCCCCGTTATCAAAATCTGAGATGGCGTTTTGCCAAAACAGGGTGGAACCACGGGTATAAAACTCTCGTCCCTACAGGGACTGGGAGTTTTTTTATTTTTGTTAGTAGGAGGCTGTCGAAAATGAACAAAATTAATATGACATTAAAAGACGGAGCAGTGCGTGAACTTAAGCAGGGAATAACACTGGCAGAGGCTGCTGCCTCAATTAGCCGCAACCTGGCGAAAGCTGCACTGGTTGCTAAAGTAGATGGACAAGTGACCGATTTGTCTGCTGAATTGGAACAAGATGCAGCTGTCGAATTTTTTACATTTGAAGATGCGGAAGGTAAAGATGCTTTACGTCATACCTCTTCCCACATTTTGGCTCAGGCTGTTAAACGCCTGTATCCTGATGCTAAATTAGGGATTGGTCCGGCTATTGCCAATGGCTTTTACTATGACTTTGATACTGCCCATACATTCACGCCTGAGGATTTAGAAAAAATTCAGGCAGAAATGGAAAAAATCGTTAAGGCAAACTTACCGCTTGAGCGCATGACACTCAGTCGTGAGGAAGCCATTAAGCTGTTTGGCGAACAAGGGGAAAGCTACAAACAAGAGCTGATTCGTGATCTGCCGGAAGATGTGGAAATATCTATCTATAAGCAAGGCGAATTTATAGATTTATGTGCCGGGCCGCATGTTCAGTCTACCGGACGCGTTAAGGCAATTAAGCTGCAAAGTATTGCCGGCGCCTACTGGCGCGGGGACGAAAAAAGGAAAATGCTGCAGCGTATTTATGGTACTTCCTTTGAAAAGAAGGCAGATTTGGATGCCTATATAACCATGATGGAGGAAGCCGCCAAACGGGATCACCGCAAGCTTGGCCGTGAACTTGATCTATTCAGCATCCAGGAAGAAGGTCCGGGTTTTCCTTTCTTTCATCCCAAAGGAATGGTTATCCGTAATGAACTGGAAGCTTTCTGGCGCAAGCTGCATATTAAGTATGGCTATCAAGAAATCAAAACTCCGATTATCCTGCACCAAAAACTATGGCAGCAATCAGGGCACTGGGATCACTATCGTCAGAACATGTATTTCACCGAAATTGACGAAGAAGGTTATGCGGTAAAACCGATGAACTGTCCTGGCGGTATCTTGGTATACCGTACTCAGCACCACAGCTATCGTGATTTTCCCCTGCGCACCTGCGAGTTGGGACTTGTTCACAGGCATGAAATTTCCGGAGCGCTGCACGGACTTATGCGCGTACGCAGCTTTACGCAGGATGATTCTCATATCTTCATGCTGCCTTCCCAGATTAAGAACGAAATTAAGAAGGTCATCGAACTCTTTAATACCGTATACAGTGTCTTTGGCTTATCCTATCATGCTGAACTGAGTACTAAACCGGAAAAGGCCATGGGGTCTGATGAAATCTGGGAAACAGCAACAACTGCGCTGAAAGAGGCGATGGAAGAGCTGAACATGCCTTTCAAAATTAATCCAGGGGATGGCGCTTTTTATGGTCCGAAAATTGATTTTCACTTAAAAGATTCCATCGGACGTACCTGGCAATGCGGCACCATTCAGCTTGACATGCTGATGCCGGAAAAATTTGATCTTACCTATATTGGCGAAGATGGTCAAAAACACCGCCCGGTAATGATCCATCGCGTTGCCTATGGCAGCATAGAGCGCTTTATCGGTATTTTGATTGAGCATTATGCCGGCGCTTTTCCGATGTGGCTTGCTCCAGTGCAGGCTAAGATTCTGCCGATTAGTGAGCGTCATGCCAATTATGCCCAAGAAATCGCCCAGGCGATGCGTGATCAGGATATTCGGGTAGAAGTAGATGATCGCAATGAAAAAATCGGCTATAAGATTCGTGAAGCTCAGTTGCAAAAAACACCTTATATGTTGGTTGTGGGCGATAAAGAAGCCGAATCCCGTACTGTGTCTGTTCGTAAACGGGGAGAAGGCGATATTGGAGCAATGCCTGTTGAACAATTTATAACCACAGCCATTGCCGAAATTATTGCCAAGAGATGACAAGGAAAATCCATAAAGATTTGAAAAAAGCTTGACTTCCTTGCCGATAGGTGTTAACATTATCAGGTAATTGAATTTTGCATTAAGCAGAAGCCATCCGCTTCTCACCTTACGACGCCTGGGGGCAGTTAGTAAGGTAACAGTAGGCAATCATTTTGATATGCTATTACGCGGGTGGTTTATACCACCCGTTTTTTATTTTATTTGACAAATATCAGGAGGTGAGCGGCAATTAGCAAAGAAACTTTAAAGATCAATGAAGAAATTCGCGCCAGGGAAATTCGATTGGTCGGCAACGCCAATGAACAGTTAGGGATTATGTCGCTGAGAGACGCGTTACGTTTAGCAGCTGAGCAAAATCTTGACTTAGTCGAAGTAGCACCAACTGCCAAACCGCCAGTATGCCGGATTATGGATTTCGGTAAATTCAGGTATGAGCAGCAAAAACGCGACAAAGAAGTCAAAAAGAAGCAAAAGGTAATTACGCTTAAAGAGGTTAAACTCCGTCCGAATATTGAGGACCATGATTTTAATGTTAAGCTGAAAAATGCCCAGCGTTTCTTGGAAGATGGCGATAAAGTCAAGGTAACTATCATGTTCAGAGGTAGAGAACTTTCTCATCCCGAACTTGGTAAGCAAGTGCTTGTAAGAATGGCGACCTTGCTTAAGGATATGGCTAATATCGAACGTGAGGCTAAGCTCGAAGGTAAAAATATGATTATGATTGTAGCTCCTAAGCCCAACACTACGCAATCCAGCACATAAATAGAAAGGGGATATCCAATAATGCCAAAAATGAAAACCCGTAGAAGTGCCGCAAAACGCTTTAGAGTGACTGGCAGCGGTGAATTTAAACGCGCCAAAGCTTTCAAGAGCCATATTCTTGAGAAAAAATCTCCGGCCCGTAAACGCAACCTGCGTAAAGCCACTATGGTTAGCAAGTCTGATCATGAGCGCGTAGTAAAAATGCTTCCTTACGCATAGAATCAAACAATTTATTTATAAGTACATCAGGAGGTATGTGACATGCCAAGAGTTAAAAAAGGTGTTACTGCACATAGACGACATAAAAAGATTCTTAAATTAGCTAAAGGCTATCGCGGTTCCAAGAGCAAGCTGTTTAAAAAAGCAAATGAAACAGTGATGAAAGCTCTGTATTATGCCCGCCGCGACCGCCGCGCCAAAAAAGGTGATTTCCGTAAATTATGGATTACCCGGATTAATGCTGCCGCTCGTATTAACGGTATCTCCTACAGCCAGCTGATCAATGGACTGAAAAAAGCCGGGGTAGAAGTTAACCGTAAAATGTTAGCCGATATGGCAGTTAACGATATGCCTGCATTTGGTAAACTGGTAAGCACTGCAAAAGAACAACTGTAGATTTCAATCAAAACTTCCGGATAATTCCGGGAGTTTTTTATTTTATCCTGATAGAAAGTATAACTTTCGCCTGGATCAGGGCAACATCGGCTTCCACCCTTCGCTGAGGCTCGGCGCAAGCCGTGTTTTCTTTATGGATGTATAATATTTATAAATATAGGAATTACTATAGGCAATTCAATAAACGTTTAGCAATAAAATCCATAAATGGAGACTTGATTCAGATGGGTTTTGACCCCATCTGAATCTTAGTCGGAATTATCCAGGGACTTAGCCGCTCGCCTGTGCCCGTAAGGGGATAACTTCCAGCTTGCAGAAGCGGGAGTCTTAGAGCGGGTTAGTCATCGGATAAAAAGATTATGTAGTGTGAAAAATTTGATTTTTTTAAATTTTTATTATAATGGCAGGTTTTTTTAGGGTAGTGGCGAATAAAATGGATATAGGAGAATTCCAGTACAACTACATATTGGCGTAATAAAACAAAAAAGGAGGAGTTAGACTTGGCCCTGGTAACAATGAAAGAATTACTTCAGGATGCAAGAAAAAGAAAGTATGCTGTAGGCGGTTTTAACGTATTTAATTTTGAGACTTTAGGCGCGGTTATTGAGGTGGCAGAAGAACTAAAAACTCCCCTGGTGCTTGGCATTCCCGAGCGTTTGTTTAAATTTGTCGATGTTGATACACTGAGTGCTGCCATGAGCAGAGCTGCGCAGAAGGCTTCTGTGCCTGTTGCTCTCCATCTTGATCATGGTTATACTTATGAAGGAGTGATGAAAGCCATTCGCTGGGGCTTCACTTCTGTTATGTTTGATGGTTCAGCCCTGGCGTTTGAGGACAACTTAAAACGTACCAAAGAAATTACCCGCATAGCCCATTCTCTCGGTGTATCTGTCGAGGGTGAATTGGGCTATGTTGGTTGTTACGGCAATATTCACGATATACAAGAGGAAAATTTGGTTAAACCCGAACTGGCCCAGAGTTTTGTGGAAAAAACTAAAGTGGATGCTTTGGCAGTGGCTGTAGGGACTAACCACGGAGTATACCGCGGCGGTACTAAACTTAACTTCTCCCGTTTATCGGAACTCAACAATGCGGTAAACGTACCCTTGGTTATGCATGGTGGCTCAAAACTGACCAGAGAGGAATATCAAAGCTCAATTCAGTCAGGTATAACAAAAGTCAACATTGCCACCGATATGTCAATGGCTGCCGGCGAAACCTTAAGAAATGAACTTACTAAAAATCAGTCTGCCAATTACATTCAACTCATGTCAACAGTAAAAAAAGGTGTAAAAGATTCAGTCCGCCGGTATATGCTATCCTTTGACTGCATCTCAAAGGCAATATAGCAAAAAAAACAATTATTTAATACCCCCGGTATTGGAAATCCGGGGGTATTTTCATGCCTGCTGCAAATTAGTTTATGCCAAATCTTGTTTACTTTTCTTGTTTTGGGTATAATCTTTAAGTATAGCTGAATGCAGAGGTGGAAATTTTGGCGCATAAAATCGCTAATTTGCTTAATATCGCAGAGTGGAAACTTACTCCCTATCAGGTATTGGTGTTGAGTTTCGCCGGACTGATACTTGTAGGAACTTTGCTTTTGATGACACCCTTGGCTTCCGTCACCGGTGAAGGCCTGAGCTTTGTGGATGCTCTGTTTACCGCAACATCGGCTGTTTGCGTAACTGGTTTGACAGTGGTCAATATTGGTACATATTTTTCCCTGTTTGGACAACTTGTGTTAATTAGCCTGGTTCAGGTAGGCGGTCTGGGAATTATGGCTATGACTACCCTGATGGCAATACTGATAGGCAAAAGGATCAATCTGAAGGAACGGCTGTTGATGCAGGAGGCTTTGAATCAACTTACCGTAGCGGGTGTTGTACGTCTTACCCAGTATATTATCAAGGTGACTCTGCTCATTGAATTTATTGGCGGTACTTTTTTGGCTATTCGTTTATATTCCGATTTGGGACTTAAGGGGATTTACTTTGGCTACTGGCACGCAGTTTCTTCATTCTGTAATGCGGGATTTGACTTATTTGGCAGCATAACCGGTAATTTTTCCAGTGCCATAGGCTATGCAGAGGATATCGTCGTCAATCTTATTATAACCTTCCTTATTATCCTGGGCGGTATAGGTTTTACTGTTATTGCCGATGTTTGGACAAACCGGCGGTTCTCCAAGTTCTCACTGCATACCAAAGTAGTGTTGTTTACAACACTTGTACTCATTGTTTTAGGTGCGTTGGTAATTTTTCTGCTGGAATATGATAATCATGGAACTATGGCTAATTTATCATGGAATGGGAAAGTTATGGCCAGCTACTTCCAATCAGTAACTGCCCGTTCTGCCGGCTGGAATACGGTAGATATGAGCAATCTTACAGATGCCACTTTATTTTTTATGATAATCCTAATGTTTATTGGCGCTTCACCGGCCTCGACAGGTGGTGGGATTAAAACTTCGACAGCCTGTGTTTTGGTTGCGGCCACTTGGGCACTAATCCGGGGAAGAAGTGATGTCGAATTATTTGGGCGGCGAATTCCCTATGGGATTGTTTATAAGGCTCTTGCCGTTATGTTAATATCTGCACTGGCCGTGATTTTTGTAACCATGATGTTAACCATTACCGAAAATCAAGAGTTTATTAGGCTGCTGTTTGAAGTAATATCGGCCTTTAGCACCACCGGACTAACAACAGGAATTACAACAACCCTGACAACTTCGGGTAAGCTCTGGCTTGTTTTTACTATGTTTGCCGGACGTGTCGGCCCGGTCACGCTGGCGTTGGCTTTGGCATTAAAAGCCCGCAAAGGCAATTTACAATACCCTGAAGGTAAAGTTATCATAGGTTAAGAGAAGAGGGAGAGAATTGGCAGTAAAAAATAAGACCAAGCAATTTGCTGTTATCGGCTTAGGGCGTTTTGGCACAAGTGTTGCCAGGGCCTTATATCTGCTCGGGTATGAAGTGCTGGCAATTGACGCCGATGAAGAACAGGTGCAAAAGTTTAGTGAGGAAGTCACCCATGTTGTCCAGGCAGATACCACTGATGAAAACTCACTTAAAGCATTAGGTATCCGAAACTTTGATGTAGTTATTGTCGCCATTGGCGAGAATATGCAGGCTAATGTGTTTACCACTTTGCTGTTAAAAGATCTTGGCGTAAAACATATTGTGGCAAAAGCCCGCAATGAATTGCACGGAAAAATGCTGGAGAAAATTGGCGCAGACCGTGTTGTTTATCCTGAACGTGATATGGGGCAGCGGGTGGCCCATAACCTGGTGTCAACCAATGTACTGGAGTATATTGAGTTATCTCCTAATTTGAGTATTGTTGAAATCACTGCCCCCAAAGCCTTAGTGGGTCAAAGCCTGGCTGAAGCTGATCTCCGGGCAAAATATAAAGTTAATGTGGTAGCGATGAAGCGGGGCGAGCAGGTGACTGCACCGCCACAGCCTAATGAAAAAATTGCTAAAGGGGATATTCTGATTATTGTGGGAGAAAGCCAGGGGGTACAAAAGCTGGAGGAATTAGAATGAGTGAGTTTATTTCCAGTCCGGCAAACAGGCTGATTAAAGAAGTTGTTTCCCTTAAACAAAAAAAATACCGGGATAGCCTGGGCTTATTTATCGCGGAAGGCGTGCGCCTGATAGAAGAATGTGCTGTTGCCGGGTGGTCTGTCGCAACCTGCATTTATACGGAAGCGGCGGCTGCCAGAGACCGGACGCGCAGCCTGATTGAGAGGCTGGAAAAGTTAAATTGTCAGCTGGCAGTGGTTCCTGACAGCCTTTATAACAAGATTTCCGATACGGAACAACCTCAGGGAATTATGGTAATAGTAAAAAAACGTCAGGCTACCCTGGAAAGCATGGTGGCTGCCGGTGAAAACCCTCCCTTGGTTGTGGTACTTGACGGTATTCAGGACCCCGGCAATGTTGGAACCATTATCCGTACCGCAGATGCCGCCGGTTGTACCGGAGTAATTGCGCTTAAAGGCTCAGCCGATATCTATGCCGGTAAAACCGTGCGGGCCAGCATGGGATCGCTGTTTCATCTGCCGGTTGTTGAAGGGATAACTTCGTTAGAACTGATTACCTGGCTTCAGCGCTGCAGAGTTAGGCTGCTGGCAACCAGTTTGCAGCAATCAGAACTGTACTACCGGACCAGGCTTGCCTGTCCTGTGGCGATTGTTTTGGGAAATGAAGGTCAGGGTGTCAGTCCCGAATTACTGGAAGCCGCTGACAGTTGTGTGAATATACCGCTTATTGGCCAGGCCGAATCGCTCAATGTAGCAGTTGCTGCCGGTATAATCCTGTATGAAGCGGTAAGACAGCGGTCAACCTTGTAATTTTTACAAGGCTGTGATATAATACGGTTAGCAATAATGGAGATACTGATTACGGACAGAGAGGGTGTGGTCTTACGATGATGACCGCCGAATTTTTCTGGAGAATGTTTGAAGCTACCGGTTCCATTGCTGCGTATTTGTGGTATAAACGCTTACGGTTGCAATAAGTTAATAGTCATTTTATGTAAGTACAATGAGGAAGAGAGTATGTTAGTTATGTTTCTACAGGGAGGATGCTGCCAAAGATTGCGAGCAGCGCTGAAACAGCTGGCAGAAGTTCACTTCTGAGTATCTGGGCTGAAGGGATAGGCTATTCTGTGTAGGTCTGGCGTTTTTTCCGCGTTACAGGAAATCGAGTGTAATTAGGGTGGTACCGCGAAGTCAAGACTTTCGCCCCTTGGGGCTGGAAGTCTTTTTATTTTTATTTTTAGGAGGAACATATGGAACAAGAGCTTAATTCATTAAGAGAAACAGCTCTTAAGGAGCTGTCGGAAGTTACCGCAAAAGAGGCGCTTAATGACCTAAAAGTCAAATACCTTGGAAAAAAAGGATTACTCACAGGTATGCTGCGTGGTCTGGGCGCGTTGAGTCCGGAAGAACGGCCACGGGTGGGACAGGTCGTTAATGACATCAGAAATGAATTGGAAGCCATTATAGCCACTAAACTTGAGGCCACAAAACAAGCTGAACTGGCTCAGAAACTGGCGTCAGAGAGCATTGACGTTACTTTGCCGGGGCGGCACGCCGGTCTTGGGCACTTACACCCGTTAACGCTGACGTTGAATCGGATTAAAGATACTTTTATGCGCATGGGTTTTGAAGTTGCCGAAGGCCCGGAAGTGGAAAAGGATTACTATAACTTTGAGGCGCTCAATCTGCCTCAAGACCACCCGGCTCGCGATATGCAAGATTCCTTTTATATCACAAAAGAGTTTTTGCTCAGAACCCATACCTCACCTGTACAAGTACGGACAATGCAGGCGGCTGAGCCCAATCAACCCATCCGCATCATTGCTCCCGGTAAAGTATACCGGCGGGATTATGATGCCACTCATTCACCGATGTTCCAGCAGGTAGAAGGTTTAGTAGTGGACCAGGGGATTAGTTTTGCTGATTTAAAAGGTACCCTGGAACTTTTCTCCAAAGAAATTTTTGGTAACAGAGTTAATGTACGATTCCGCCCCAGCTTTTTTCCGTTTACCGAACCAAGTGCCGAAGTGGATATCTCCTGTGTCATGTGCGACGGTAAAGGCTGTCGTGTGTGTTCAGGCACAGGCTGGCTGGAAATTTTAGGTTCAGGCATGGTTCACCCGCGCGTTCTGGAGATGAGCAATTTTGATCCGGGTAAAGTGAGTGGTTTTGCCTTTGGTATGGGTGTAGAGCGTATTGCTATGCTTACCTATGGTATTGATGACCTCAGACTATTTTTTGATAATGATATACGCTTTTTACGTCAATTTTAAAGGCAGGTAAAGGAGGAAAGTTATGAGAGCGTCAATAAAATGGCTTCAAGATTATGTAGAAATTAAAGAAACACCGGAAAAACTGGCAGACATGCTGACTATGGCCGGTATTCCAGTCGAAGCTGTGGAACGATTAGGACAAAATATATCAGGTGTAGTTACCGGTAAAGTGCTGGAGATGCTTCCCCATCCTGATGCAGATAAATTATCGGTATGCAAAGTCGACATTGGTACCGAAGTGGTTACCATCGTGACCGGAGCTACCAACGTCCGGCAGGACCATATCGTTCCTGTAGCCACCGTTGGAGCTTCTTTGCCTAACGGGATGAGTATTCAACCGACAAAACTCCGGGGGCTGTTGTCTAACGGAATGTTATGCTCGACAGAAGAGCTTGCTATTGACAACAAACTGGTGTCCCCTGAGGCTAGAAACGGCATTTATATTCTGCCTGCAGACACGGAAATCGGTATAGATATTCGTACAGCCCTGGGGCTGGACGATGTCGTGCTTGAGTTTGAACTTACTGCTAACAGAGCCGACTGCTTCAGCATCATTGGCATTGCCCGGGAGATTGCCGTGCTTACCGGTGCTTCTTTGAAAAAGCCAATGCTTAATTTAAAAGAAGCAGGTACAGAAAAGGCTAACAATATGACCAGTATCCAGATAGAGGATTCCGATCTTTGTTCACGGTTTGCCGCAAGAATCTTAACCAATATTAAAGTAGGGCCATCACCTGCCTGGATGCAGCACAAAATTCAGGCTGCCGGTATGCGGCCGATTAACAATGTTGTTGATGTGACCAATTTTGTTATGCTGGAATTAGGTCAGCCGATGCATGCTTATGATTATAATCTGTTGGCGCGTCATAGCCTGATTGTCCGCAAACCCAACCCGGGTGAAAAACTGACTACCCTTGATGGAGTTAAGCGGGAACTTGCTCCTGACATGCTGGTGATTGCCGATGCCGTACAGGCTGTTGGCATCGCCGGGGTAATGGGCGGGCTGGCTACTGAGGTTACGGCCAATACCCAAAATGTTTTGCTGGAAGCCGCTTCGTTTAAAGGAGCAAGTATTCGCCGCACTTCCCGGGCCTTAGGACTTCGCTCGGAAGCATCCGGACGTTTTGAACGCGGTGTAGACACGGCTAATGTTATTAAGGCTCTTGACCGGGCTGCCACACTGCTTGAAGATATGGGAGCCTGCCAGGTGTGCCCGGGTATTGTTGATGCGTATCCTGAGATGCAGCTGCCTAAGCAAATTGTTTTTACTCCTAAGCAAATTAACAGCTATCTTGGTACCAATATACCGGCAAATGCAATGGTTGATATACTAAAACGTCTGGAGTTCGAGGTTGATGCCGGGCCGGAAAAAATTACAGTGACTGTGCCGACCTGGCGTGGGGATGTAACTTTGCCGGCCGATATTTGTGAGGAAATTGCCAGGATTTATGGCTATCACAATGTGCCGTCCACGACACCGGCAGGCAGTATGTTGCAAGGCAAACAGAATTATTCGCAGAACCTTGTCGACAAAGTGAAGGCCGTCCTGACAGGCAGTGGTTTTTCGGAAATTGTTTCCCTGAGCTTTTCTCATCCGGATACCTTTGATAAACTAAATATTCCTGCCGACAGCCGGCTGCGCCAGGCTATTGAGGTTTTAAACCCTATTACCGATGATTTCCCGATTTTGCGTACAACTTTGCTGGGCGGCGTAATGGATACCATTGTCCGCAATCTTTCCCGCAAGAATGAAGATTTGAAAATATATGAAGTCGGAGCCGTATACTGCCCGGAAACCCTGCCGCTTAGTGATCTGCCACAGGAACCGCTGATGCTGTGTGGAGCTATGCTTGGCAAACGCCAGGCGATGGCCTGGAATCAGGGAAGAGATAATGTCGATTTCTTTGATGCCAAAGGTGCTGTCGAAGCGATCCTGGAAGGACTGGCAATTGCCGGTTATTCTGTAGCAATAGGCCAAAATCCATCACTGCACCCTGGAAAAACTGCAGTCATTCAAAAAGATGGCGATGTTCTGGGAATGATTGGTGAAGTTCATCCGGCTGTTTTAGATGCTTACGCAATAACAAAAAAAGTCTATGTATTTGAATTGCATATTGCAGCATTGATCAAGCATGCCACAATAAAACCGGATTATCAGTCCTTGCCCAAGTTTCCGGCAATCACCCGCGACCTGGCTGTTGTTTTACCTGAACATATCCCCGCCTGTGAGGTAACAGCTGCCATTATCACAAACGGCGGTTCCTTGCTTACTGCTGTTCAATTGTTTGATGTTTATACCGGCCAACAAGTGACCAAAGGGTTCCGCAGCCTGGCATTTTCACTTACTTTCCAGGCCAACGACCGGACACTGACAGATATCGAGATCGATGAATATTATAAAAATATTGTTGCTGCGCTTGAAAGCACTTTTGCAGCTAAACTCCGGGAATAGTCCGGTGTGTGTCCCAAATAGGAAATGTATTTAAGGAATAATGTGAATTTAAGGCGGGTTATCCCGCCTTTTTCTTTTTTTTAGCAGGAATTAGTTTTTGGCTGGTAGAAGTATATTCTGCAGTAAATATTTAACTTCAGGTGGATTATGTCAGAAAAAAAAAGTAAGGTAACTGTTGAAATATACGGCGAAAGCTATGCATTGAAAGGCAATATTGAGCCGGAGCGAATTTTGCGTTTGGCAGCTATGCTGGATGAACGCATGAAAAAAACGGCTAAAGCCAACCTAAGACTGTCGCCCACTAAAATCGCCGTGTTGACAGCTTTAAATATTGCGGATGAATTTTTACGGTTAGAGCAAGATTATCTGGAGCTCCTTGAGCTAATAAAAGAAGATAAATAAGGCTTACACAGTATGTGCGGTATAACACTTGGAAGTCATGTTAATAATACAGACAGAAAAGGAGTGATACCGTGTTCGACAGCGGTTCATTGGGGCCGGTTTTATTGCGCTTCATCGTATTATGTTCGGTAGCATTAGTTGTTGTCAGGTTGATGGGCAACCGTACTGTAGGCCAGCTGTCGCCCTATGATTTTATCATTATGGTTGGCATTGGCGATATTATTGTTGCCGGGACTATGGACCAAGCTCCTACCTTAGGAGCAGGGATTTTGGTCTTGGTAGCATTGCTGCTGTTACAGCAATTAATGGGATATCTGGCTTTAAAGAATAAAACCTTGCGAAAATGGTTTGAGGGCACACCGGTGACGTTGATTAAAGATGGACGTATTCTTAAAGAAAACTTTACGAAAACGAACTTTAATTACGATGATCTGCGGCAGGAACTGCATAAAAAGGGTCTTGATATGTCCGACTTGAGCATCATAGAAACAGCCCGTCTGGAAAGCTGCGGCGAATTCACTATGGTTCGCACACCCGAAACGGAGCCGTTGACTAAAAAAGAATTTGAGAGCTATATCAAAAGTATTTATGACAATCCGCTGAGTCTGGCTGGAGAAAAGTGGACAAAACTTGAAAAATTTATGGATGATGTGGAGTTTCTGGCCAATCACTTGCGGGAGCAGCAGGCAGTCAGGAACGAGGCTGAGCAGAACCCGGCCGACAAAGAAAAAGAATTGCATTAATGAGAGGAAGGGATACCCCTTCTTCTTTCTTATGCTGTATCCAGTCATTCTCATCCGGCTTACCGTTTTTCCAGGGGTGGCGTGTTGCGGAGTATATAGGTAATAAAGGCGGTTTCCAGATATGAGGGTATTATTCATATTCATTGATGGCATTGGTTTAGGCAGGCATGACCCGGCCATTAACCCCCTGGTGCGTTTTGGCTTGCACAGTATTGCCTCCGGGTTTGGCGGGGCATTGACAGAGGAGCTGGGAGCGGTCCTGGTGTCTGATTGTGCTATGGTACCCATTGACACTACCCTGGGGGTGGAGGGATTACCACAAAGTGCAACAGGGCAGGCGGCCATCCTTACCGGTCTGAATACTGCCAAAATCATGGGGCGTCACATACAGGCCTTTCCCGGACCTGAGTTGTCAAAAATCATTACCGATAATAATTTTATGAAAGAACTGGTTGAAGACGGGCTTACGGCCACATCGGCTAATCTGTATCTGCCAGATTATTTTGAACTGGTGGCAAGGCGCAAACGCCGCCATTCAGCCATTACGCTGGCAGCGTTAAGTACCGGTATGTCCTTGCGGTCCCTGCCGGAAATCGATAGGGGACAGGCGGTATATCAGGATATTACCAATGAAATGCTAGGCAGCTTTGGTGTGGATATTCCGCCGGTAACACCAAGGCAGGCTGCCCATAATTTGATTGCTATTTCCCAAAGCAATGCTTTTACTATTTTTGAATATTTTCAAACAGACAGGGCAGGTCATAAGCAGGATTGGCATTATGCGCAAAGAATTTTGCACATACTTGATGAGTTTATTGGAGCTGTTCGCGAGTTATTGCCTGCAGACACTTTGCTGTTGATAACCAGTGACCATGGAAATTTCGAAGATATGGGGGTAAAAACCCATACCGTCAATAAGGTACCGTTTATTGCCATCGGTGCCGGAGCACAAAAGATGGCAGAGGGTATCAACAATTTATCAGATATTGCTCCGGCAATACTAGCGGTTTTAAGGAAGGATGATTTGCGTGATTGAATTACTCGCGCCTGTTGGCAGCAAAGAGGCTTTGATTGCAGCAGTGGAAAGTGGGACAAATGCCGTTTATCTTGGCGGCAAGATGTTCGGTGCCAGACATTATGCACCGAATTTTACTGATGAGGAATTGACTGAAGCCGTACGTTTCGCTCATTTGCGCGGAGTAGCGGTATTGGTTACTGTTAATACATTGCTGGATGATAGTGAATTGCCATTATTGGTTGATTATTTGCGGCATTTATACGAAATAGGTGTTGATGCCATTATTGTGCAGGATTTAGGGGTAGCAGTAGTAGCCAAAAAGGTAGTTCCTAATCTGCCGCTGCATGCCAGTACGCAGATGACAGCTCATAATTTGGCAGGTGTTGATTTTCTGGCCGCTATGGGCTTTAAAAGAGTAGTACTGGCCCGGGAGTTGTCACTTGCAGATATTGAATATATTTGCAAGCATACTACTGTCGAGATAGAGACATTTATTCATGGTGCGTTATGTATTTCTTATTCGGGACAATGCCTGATGAGCAGCCTGATTGGCGGACGCAGCGGCAATCGCGGACGCTGTGCCCAGCCTTGCCGCCTTCCTTACACGCTTGTTGATGCAGCGGGAAATGATGCGTTGCAGCAGGCCGATGCCGGGGCCTATTTGCTTAGCCCGAAGGATTTTAACACTATAGAAGTATTACCACAGTTAATTGAGGCCGGTGTAACTTCTTTTAAAATTGAGGGGCGGATGAAACGGCCGGAATATGTTGCTGTTGTTGTTGATGCCTACCGGCGTTCCATTGACAGCTATCAGGCCCGCCAGTCCGATTATACTGTCAGTGAGCAAGACAAAAAAGATCTGGCGCAAATTTTTAACCGTGACTTTACTACTGCCCACCTTTACGGTAAAAACGGACGGGCGATGATGAGCGACCGGCGTCCCAATAACCGTGGTGTCAGGGTAGGCCGGGTGCTTGAGTATAAGCCGGCCAATAAAACAGCTGTCATCAAACTGGACGAGTCGCTTGCCATTGGCGATATTGTTGAGTTTTGGGTTAAAGTCGGCGGCCGGGTCAATGTTACGATTACTGCTATGACGGTTGGCGGCAAAGCAGTTACGGAAGCTAAGGCCCATACGGCGGTCACAATTCCGGTAAGTTCGCCTGTGCGTGACAACGACAGAGTGTTTAAGGTCTTTGATGCCGCTTTAATGGAACGTGCCAGAGCCTGCTTTAACAGAGCCGATGCCTTTAGGCGTATACCTGTTGATGCTGCCGTGACTGTTGCCGAAGGCAGTCCGCTGGTTATAACGCTGCAAGATTCCGAAGGATTTACCGGTCAGGCAGCAACGGCTTTTGTCGCCGAAAAGGCACTAAAAAGACCGCTGACTCCTGATACGGTTATGAAACAAATCGAACGTCTTGGGACTACCGTTTTTAGCTTGCGACAACTGGACTGCCAGATCCAGGGTGAAGTAATGGTGCCTGTCAGCGAGATTAATGATGCCAGACGCCGGGCGGTAGAAGCGCTGGAAACCGCACGGCTTGCTAGGTTTTACCGGCAGCCGCTGCCGCAGGATAAGTCTATTGTGAGTATACAGCCGCAGGCGCGTACAGTAAACCCGGAGAATAGACCGGAACTTGTCGTAAATGTGGATGCCGTTGACAAAGTCAGGGCAGCTGTGGATAATGGTGCCGATATTGTCATGTTTGGCGGCGAGTGCTTTGGTAACCGGCCGTTAGCTGCCGAGGATTATCATGCGGCAGCGGCCTATTGCCACAGCCATGGCCGTAAAATTATTCTCAATACGCCGCGGTTGTTGAATCAGCGTCAAATGCAGGAATTACAGGCACGGATTGCACTATTTAATGAAATTAACCCTATGGCCATAGGTGTTGGCAATATAGGAACCTTACACCTCTTCCGGGACAGGATACCGCTTCACGGCGATTATCCCTTGAATATATATAACAGTGTTGCTGCGGGCTATGTAAGCAATACCGGCCTGGCTAGCCTAACCTTATCGCCTGAGCTTAATTTTGCTCAAATTGAGGAACTGGCAGCAAAAAAACTTGCTCCTATTGAATGCTTAGTACATGGTTATCTGACACTTATGATTTCCGATTATTGCCTGTTGGGGAGTTTTTTAGGAGGTTCTGATATTCAAAAGTGCGGCAAGGCCTGTTTGCGCGGTCAGTTTTGGCTGAAAGACAGAATGAATGAATTATTCCCGGTTGCCACTGACCAATTTTGCCGGATGCACATTTTGAATGCTAAAGAACTGTCCATGCTGCCGCATGTACCCCGGTTAATGCGGGCCGGTATTAGCCGGCTCCGGTTTGAAGCCAAATACAGCCCGGTCCAGGAGGTTGCCCGTGTAACCCGGCTATACCGGGAACTGATCGATCAGGGAGAGCGGCATCCGTTGCTGGTACAAGACAAAATTACTGCCGCGGAGCACGAAAATATTACCAGAGGTCATTATTTCCGCGGAGTATTATAGAGGAGAGTTATATGGAAGTATCGGTTTTTACAACTTTGGAGTTTAATAAAATCAGGGACATGCTGGCTGAACGCACAGGCTCTGTTATGGGGCGGGAGCTTACCGAGAGTATGATACCTGCAAATGATGCCGGTGAAGTTAAGCGCCGGCTGGCCGAGACGGCTGAAGCCCGTACGGTCATGAACCAGGTACCTGCTGTGCCGCTTGGTGGAATTCGCGATGTGCGTGCCGGTATAAAAAGGGCGGCTCTGGGTGCTATATTAGAGCCGCATGAGCTTTTAGCGGTAGCCAGCACCTTATATGCCGCCAGGCGGATGAAAAACTTTTTGGCCGAATTGCCTGTGGAGATACCACTGCTGGCTGCTATGGCCGGGCAGATAACCTTATTAAGAAATATTGAAACAACAATTGAAGCTACTGTTACTGAGCAAGGTACTATCCGGGACGATGCCAGCGGTGAATTGTTAAAAATACGCCGCGAAATAAGACAATCCCAAAGCCGTGTCAAAGAACGGCTGGACAGTATCCTGCGATCAGGCGAATATCAAAAATACTTTCAGGATGCATTGGTAACAATGCGCGGTGATAGATATGTAATTCCGATCAAACAAGAATTCCGCAATAATTTTCCGGGCATTGTTCATGATCAGTCGTCCAGTGGCGCCACTTTATTTATTGAGCCTATGGCCATAGTAAATCTCAATAATGATATAAAACAGCTTATGTCTGCGGAAAAGAATGAGATTGAACGCATTTTAACCGTAGTTACCGGTCAAGTAGCCAACGTAGCCGATGTTATCGAAGATAATCTTACCCTCTTAGCCCGTTTGGATTTTATTTTTGCCAAAGCCAAACTAAGTATTGATATGCGGGCAGTGCAGCCGGTGATTAATGAGCAAGGACATGTTAACCTCATTCAGGCGCGTCATCCGCTTATCGCGTCAGAAAATGTTGTGCCAATAGATGTCCGGCTGGGACGGCATTTTACTACTTTGCTTATTACCGGGCCAAATACCGGCGGTAAAACAGTAACTTTGAAAACTGTCGGGTTATTTGCGCTGATGACGCAGTCCGGATTATTTATTCCGGCGGCCGCTGATTCTGAAATGCCGGTTATCGGCAATATCTTTGCCGATATTGGCGATGAACAGAGCATTGAACAAAGTCTCAGCACTTTCTCCGGTCATATGACTAATTTGGTTGGGATATTAAAAAAGGTAGCTGCAAACGACTTGGTGCTCATTGATGAAATCGGCGCAGGCACTGATCCCAGTGAGGGTGCCGCTTTGGCGATGGCAATCCTGGAGCATATGCACACAATTGGTGCAAAAACTATTGCAACAACCCATTATAGTGAATTGAAAACATTTGCTTATACCAGACATGGAATAGAAAATGCCAGCGTAGAATTTGATATACAGACACTGCGTCCTACTTACCGGCTGTTAATAGGCATACCTGGCAGCAGTAATGCTTTTGCGATAAGTCAGCGCCTGGGGTTGTCCGAGAGTATCATTGGTCGCGCTAAAGAGTTAATTAACAAAGAACATGCTGATTTTGAGACAGTTTTGCAAGCGTTGGAAGAACAGAAGAAATCGTATACGCTCAAGCTGGATGAAGTAAATCAAATAAAGCAGGAATTAACCCAGGCTAAAGCAAAGGCACTGGAAGCAGAACGCCTGCTCGCCGAAAAGAAGTCGGTGACATTAGCCAAAGCGCAGGAAGAGGCAGCGGCTGTCGTTCGACAGGCCAGGCGCAGCGCCGAAGAAATTATTAGTGATTTAAAAGCCCAGTTTTCCGAACATAGCGGGCGGGAAAGGCAGTCTGCAATTGAAACTGCCCGCCGAAAACTAAAGAACATGAGCAGTGAGGTTAATACACTGGATGTGGATGAGGACGAAGCGTCTGAGGTGTCGGCAGACATGCTTCACCCGGGAATGAATGTGTATATTACTACGTTAAAACAAAAAGGGGAAGTATTGGCCGTAAGCATGGCAGACGTGACTGTGCAACTGGGAGCGTTAAAGCTTACAGTACCATTAACTTCCTGCCGGCTGCTGGCGGAAGAGTCCCCGCATATAACCAAAACAAAAGCGGCTAATGCCGGTAAACCCGCTGTGATGAGCCGGGTTGCAACAGCAGCAAGACAAATTGACCTTCGTGGTATGACGATTGAAGAAGCTGAGACCACTCTTGATAAATATCTTGATGAAGCTGTACTGGCAGGTCTGCATGAAGTGCTTATTATTCACGGCAAGGGTACCGGTGCATTAAGAAAGGGCGTAAGAACCTATCTTGAAAACCATTCGCATATTGTTCAAATTCGTATAGCCGAACTTAATGAAGGCGGTACCGGCGCTACCGTAGCCAGGCTGTCTTAGCTATAAGGAAGGCTTGAAAAATATTATTTAGGGAGGAGAAAACGAATGATTATTCAAAGTAAGGAAATGGAGCAGCGCGCCCTGGAGCAGGTTGCTGAGTTAATGTGCGCTGCTGCCCGGACGGCGCCTAAAGGGCGGGGAATAGACAACTTAGTAGTCATGGTTGTCAAAGGCAGAACGAAAGATCAATTAGTCGAAGAAATGAAGAAAATTGCGCAGGCAAGCGGAGCCCATTTTTTCGAACGTGATGCCGCCTGTTTGGAAAAAACACAGCTGGCGATTCTGATGGGCCAAAAAGTCAAGCCTATGGGTGTGCAACCCTGCGGCTACTGCGGGTATGCCAACTGTAAAGAGAATACTGAAAAAGCAGGGCTTTGTGCGATTGCTGTGGGGGATCTGGGCATTGCCCTGGGATCGGCTGTCAGTGCGGCTGCATTGCATCATATTGATAACCGAATTATGTTTACAATTGGGCGGGCGGCACTCAATCTGGATATATTTGAGGAAGATGTCCAAATTGCTTACGGCATCCCGCTCAGTGTTTCCGGAAAAAGTCCATTTTTTGACCGGGGCTAAATTGTCCATACAAAAAAACTGGGAATTATTCACATGAATGATTCCCAGTTTTTTTGTTTTGTCAGTAGTGTAGTTTTCTCCCTTATTAGCTTGCGTTTTTTCCTGCGGCTCCAGTGCAAGCCGTCTTTTGTGGTTTAAAAGTTGTTTTTCCAATTTAGATACCGTCCATAGGTTTTGCCGTCTGGTTCCTCGCTATCTTCGTCATTTTGCGGCGGTAAGGACCGCTCTTTTGGCGGCGCAGCCTGCTGTGCGGTGGCGGCTTGAGCGGCAGGTGCTTCAGTTTCGGCCGGTTGTTTGGGTAATTCCGTTTTAGGTTCTGACTTAGTTTCATTTTTAGGCTTTTCCTGTGAATTGCCGCCGCCACCAAGACCAAGACCGCCAAGATTGTTTAATAATCCCAGAACACTGCCCATAGTGCCGGGATTGAGTTTTGATTTTAGTTGCGGGTTGTTTAACAACGGCAGAAGGGACATTAAAGTATCTGGTGATAGTCCGCCGCCGGCACCACTGTCGCCACCGCCTTTTGTCAATTCACCCAGTAGTTTATGTAGAGGATTACTGTTGGCCGCAGTTTGAGTTTGTTGTGGCATATTGGTAGTATGGCCACGGTTAACTATAGAAAATAGGCATAACAGTGATAAAACAGTTACCAGGTTATCGAGCCCTGCTCCAGAGGTAACACTGGCATCAAGCATTCGGTTTATTGAGCCGAGTAGCGACGAAGACCCAGTGGTGTCAGTGTCATTCGGCATAAGAACGCCTCCTTAAAACATGCCGGGAATTTTAGGCAGGTTCAAATCGGTAGCCAGTTTGCCCATAGCGGCTTGATTCAAATCACGTGATTTCGATAATGCATTATTTATTGTTGCTAATAATAAATCCTGTAATAATGCAGCGTTATCGGCGTTTAGATATTTGCTGTTTAATTGAATAGCAACAACTTCTTGCTGACCATTGACAGTTATTTTAATAACATCGCCGCTTGATACTTCAATACGTTCTTGTTTGAGCCCTTCCTGAACAGTATCAACATTTTGCTGAACCTTTTTTACCATTTCCATAATGTTACCAAACTGTTCAAACACTAGCTATGCACCTCCTATATTTCTATCTAATTTATTCAGTTAAACTAATTTTGTGAGTGTCCAAACTCCAAATACACCGATATTTCATATATTGGATTAGAAAAATCATTTGTGAAGGGGGGTGGAATTTGTGCGCGTGCGAAAATATCGCCAAAACGCAGGGTTGCCGCCTGTAGAAAGGCCGGTAAAAGCAATGAAAGATCCTGTTGCAACAAATGAGCAGGCACCTGAAACTGTACCGGTGGTTTTGCCTGCCAAGACATCGCAGAAGCAGAAAAAGACTGGCTCACGCGGTCCGGCTGCGATGCTGAGAAAGATGATGCAAAACCCCAATCTCAATGTGCAGATGGTGGTCATACTCTTGACGTTGGCGTCAGAAAATTTTTCAATGGATAGACGAATTGATTCTATGTCGTCTACTGTAGATAAAATCCGCAATATTACCGATGTAATCGAAAATACTATGCAATCTGTTAAAGTTGCGAGTGAGGCTCCAAAACAAATTAGAAGGCTATTTGAAACGAAAAATTAGCAGTTAAATGTCAAGCCGGGTTAGTAACACTTCGAGTTAAAAATGTATATATTGAAGTAGAAGGGCGGGCGATACTTCGCCCTCATCACATAATTAAGGAGGTAGTTTACATGTCGCGGTGTGGATTTGGCGGTAATGGCTTTGGTGGTATTTGGATTATCATCATTATCTTATTACTCTTCTTTTTTGATGGTGATGACACTTGTCTATAATTACTCTACTTACTTACGTACATCCGGAACACGCTGAAAGGCGTGTTCTTAATTTATCCTGACAATAATACAACACCCGCATGCAGCTGTAACTCCTGCTGAAAGTGACAAAAAAACGCAAAAATCATATATTACAGTAAAGAGGATAGCGCTCTTTACTGGCTATGAAAAAAGGAGGAAATATAAAATGGGACGTGGATTTGGCGGTGGCGGTTCTTTTGGAAACAGTTGGGTCATTATCATCATTATTATCATTTTACTATTCTGGATGTGCTGTGATGACCAGGGAATTGCTGATTGCTAATATTCTATATTAATGTATATGCTTAAACGGAAAAAAACACGCGTGATTTTACGCGTGTTTTTTTAAAACTAATTTTTCTTGTTAGAATCAGTAGGTTTGGGCGGTGGTGGCGGTAGTGCCGGGTCAATGGTATTTTTGCTGTTCTTTGCTGGCGGTGGCGGTGGAATTTGCTCTGTTGTGTCCGAACCTTCGGTATTACCAGTCTGGGCTGGATTCTTACCATCATTGTTAGCAGCATTATCCTTGCCGTCTTTCTTATCATTATCATCCTTGGTTGCAGTAACTGTCGAAACTTTGGTAGGTTGAGTGCCTTCGGCAAAAAGCTCATCACGGGCCTCTTTACTGGCGGCATCGTTGAGGAGTAAACCGTCCTGGGTGGATATTCTGGCGGTAACGATGCCGGAAGGCTTCACAAAATCACGGGCAACATATTTGGTGGAAGCTTCCCGCATAAAACTCTGCCAAATTGTTGCCGGTATTGTGCCGCCGGTGATGCCGCTCA
Organism: Sporomusa sphaeroides DSM 2875; assembly: GCF_001941975.2. Lineage (NCBI taxonomy): Bacteria > Bacillati > Bacillota > Negativicutes > Selenomonadales > Sporomusaceae > Sporomusa > Sporomusa sphaeroides. The sequence goes on from NZ_CP146991.1 coordinate 2,156,314, forward strand.
GATAGTCGGCATTGTCGTAACCCATCCAAACAGCTGCTGCTAAATCAGGCGTATACCCGACAAACCAGGCGTCCTTATAATCGCTGGTAGTACCGGTTTTTCCAGCTGCCGGACGGCCAAAGTAGGCACCTGCCCCGGTACCCTGATTAATAGCTCCCCGCAGCATATCTGTAAGCAGATATGCGCTTCGTTCATTGACAACTACCCTTTCACGGGGAAGGGTTTCTTCAATTACTTTACCATTGCGGTCGACAACTTTAATGATAGCTAGCGGCTCAACCCGTACACCGCCATTTGCCAGCACTCCATAGGCACTGGCAATCTCCAGCGGGGTGACACCACGGGTAAGGCCACCTAATGACATGGCCAAATTGCGGTCATTGGTATTACCGGTAAGGACCAGTGTGGAGATACCCATTTGCTGTGCATAATATAATGTTTTGTCAATACCGACCTGCTGAGCTAATTTTACGGTTACAACATTTAGTGATTGCTCAAGGGCAGTACGCATAGTTACCGGACCGCGAAAGCGTCGATCGTAATTCATTGGCGACCAACTGCCAAAGCTAATGGGCTTGTCATCAATAATGCTGGCCGGTGTAAAACCGCTTTCAAGAGCAGCCAGGTAAACGAACGGTTTAAAGGCAGAGCCCGGCTGGCGTTCGGCTAGTACTGCACGGTTAAACTGATCGTTTCCACGGCCGCCTACCATTGCTTTGATATGACCGTTATGAGGGTCAATAGCCACTAAAGCTCCTTGGGGCTGTTTGATGCCATTTTCGGTACGGCGTGTCGGCAGCAGTTGATTCATAGCCTGTTCTGCTGCGGTTTGCATTTCGATATCCAAAGAGGTATATACTTTCAAGCCGTCTTTATATACGGCATCTGCACCATATTTCTCGATAAGCAATTGCAGTACATAATCGGTGAAATAGGAAGCGGTCGCAGTAGTAGTAGTGTTACGGTTAACCAGTTTTATTTCGGTGTTCTTGGCTTTCAAAGCGGTGGCCGAATCAATGTAATCATACTTAACCAGTTGGTCTAATACTACAGACTGCCGTTCTTTAGCGGCTTTTAAATTGCTGGAAGGGGAATAATAATTAGGACTCTTAGGTATGCCGGCAATCATAGCACACTCGGCTAAATTCAAATCTTCAACATTTTTGCCAAAATAAATTTGGGCAGCTGTTTGCACGCCATAGGCACCTTGACCAAAATAAATTTGGTTCATATACATTTCTAGTATTTCCTGCTTGCTGTATTGCCGCTCAATTTGCAAGGATAAAAAGGCTTCCTGGATTTTACGCTTAATTGTCTGATCTTGTGAAAGTAAAGCATTTCTGGCTAGCTGCTGAGTTATGGTACTGCCGCCTTCAGCTATGCCGCGATTGGTTATATTAGACCAGATAGCTCGCAGGATACCCCGGGGATCAATACCACTATGCTGATAGAAACGGACATCTTCTGCTGCAATAAATGCATTTTGTAAATTTTTTGGTATCTTATTTATAGATACCGGCAACCGGTTTTCTACTGAATGGATGGTTGTTATGAGCTTCCCGTTTACATCAAAAATTTGGGAAGAGACAGCCGGACGTATTTCCCCCTTCAGGCTGGGAATAGTATGGATGCTGGCCGTCAAAAATCCAAGGCTTGCACCTGTTAACATAACTAAGAACACAAGTATGGCAATGATGGTAACTGCCCGGAAATTTTTCTTGGGACGCCGTCGGCCTGACTCTTTATTTTCGTTATTTTTATCTTGCATTGTTTCCTCCCCCTGCAGATTCACTTACATTTGCAGCTAAATATTATTGAAAAACAAAGTTAAAAGGATTTTGATTCGCTAATCATTATATCATAAAAACTATTGATAGGGTATTTCTTTGGCAATCGTTTGCAATATTAAAATTGTTATGTTATAATGCGGCATAAAAGTAGAAATTTTGTCTGAGGTATCGAGAATTTTGACGTAAGATACTAGTACCTCAGGCATATAAAAATATACAGTATATTATATGTGAAATGTAATGAATAGGAGAAGTAAGTCAGAATGGTCTTTTAGAGAGCTGAGGGTTGGTGAAACTCAGTAGGCGGACTGGCTGAAATACACCTATGAACAGCAGGCTGAAAGTGTGCAGTAGTAAGCCGGGCCGGAGCCACCGTTATATGGCTGGAAGTTTTTTAACTTCGCTTGAGTGGCTTATTGCAGCAACAAGGGTGGTACCACGGGTTTACTCCCGTCCCTGACAGGGGGCGGGTTTAATTTTTTTTACCGGCTGTGAAGTCCGGTAAACTCAATAAAGGAGGATGAAATAATGTCTGTCTTAGATATTCTTAAAGAACGTGGATTTATTCAACAATTGACACATGAGGATGAAATTGCAGAGTTATTAGATAAGGAAAAGATTACTTTTTATATCGGTTTTGACCCTACGGCCGATAGTCTGCATGTTGGACATTTTCTGGGAATGATGGTGATGGCTCATATGCAGCAGGCTGGCCATCGTCCTGTTTGTCTTATCGGTGGAGCAACGGCAATGATCGGTGATCCCTCCGGCAAGACAGATATGCGAAAAATGCTGACCAGAGAAGATATTGAACACAATGGCGAACGATTTAAAAAGCAAATGCAGCGTTTTATTGATTTTTCTGATGACAAAGCGTTGATGATGAATAATGCCGACTGGTTGTTGCAGCTGAATTATGTAGAATTTATTCGGGATATTGGCATCCATTTCTCCGTTAACCGTATGCTGACTGCCGAATGTTTCAAGCAGCGGATGGATAAAGGATTATCGTTCCTGGAGTTTAACTATATGTTGATGCAGGGCTATGACTTCCTGGAGCTTAACCGCCGGTGCAATTGTATTATGCAGATGGGCGGTGACGACCAATGGTCTAATATTTTGGCTGGCGCAGATCTTATCAGGCGTAAGGAGGGAAAACCGGCTTACGGCTTGACCTTCACATTACTGGCCACAAGTGACGGCCGGAAGATGGGCAAGACCGAGAAAGGGGCCCTATGGCTGGATGCTGAAAAGACCTCTCCGTATGATTTTTATCAGTACTGGCGCAATATCGATGACGCTGATGTAGAAAAATGTTTGGCACTGCTGACATTTTTGCCGATGGATGAAGTCCGGCGGCTGGGCGCGCTTCAGGATAAAGAAATTAATACAGCTAAGAAAACACTTGCCTTTGAGGTAACGAAACTCATTCATGGTCAGGCAGAGGCCGAGAAAGCTCAACAAGCCGCCGAAGCATTATTTGGCGGAGCTGGGAGTTTGGAGAATGTACCAACGGTATCGATAGCCAGTACTCTGATCGGGACAAAACTGCTGGATGTTCTTGCCGGCACAGGCATTGTCGCATCCAAAAGTGAAGGGCGCCGACTCATTCAGCAAGGCGGACTTTATATTGGTGATATTAAGGTAGCTGATCCGGACTTTTTGCTTGCAGCAGATCTACTTGAGAATAACAGTCTGCTCATCCGTAAAGGCAAGAAGACATATCACCGTATTATAGTGGAATAAGCAGATCTGGCAGAAAATAAAAATTGGGTCGCAGCCGCGACCCAATTTTTATTTTCATGGTTTGTCTTCTAAATGTTTTTTAGAATCATCTATAACTTCTTCTTCGACAGGAGCCATCTGTGCTTCAGCCATCGAAACCAGTTTTTTTACCATTTGACCACTGATATGGCCGCCCATCTGACCGCCGATTTTTCCTACCTCTTTGGTAGTCATATTCTCCCAGCCAACACTTTCTATTTTCTCCTTAAGTCCAAGTTCTTCCGCTACTTCAAGTTTTTTTTCTTCAAGAACACTTTCATAATTATCGGTGGTTATTTCCTTCTTCATCTCACGGCCAAGAGTTTCATTTGCCACTTGCAGCTTCAACTTTTCCAAACCATCCATATAATCACCTCGCTTTTTTTTAGTATTCCCGCTTAACTAATTCCCATGAATAGATATTTAGTAACCGATAAACAGTCTTCGTCATATATATAATAATCAAACAGTGTTAGTGCGTTTCGAAGGAGGGGGGAGACATGCGGTTTTCCGTGCGGCGCAGACGTACAATACCACTCTTCCCAATAGCGTTGATAATAGCGGTAACCATAATGGTGTTTTTTTTCTGGAAGGCTGAAACTCATTTAAAACCAACACTGATGGCTATTGCTGAGGCAAGGGCAACTCTTATTGCAACCCAAGCTATCAATAATGTTATTAATAATAGAGTCAGTCTCACAATTGACCCTAAAACCCTGTTGAATGTCACCTTAGATGAACGCGGGCGTGTGGTGTTGATTCAGCCTAATACTATGGAGTTCAACAGGCTGGGTGCTGATACTACTATTAAGGTTCAGGAAGCTCTGAAAGAAATAACGGAAGAAAAAATACGAATTCCCATCGGTCAGGTATTAGGCAGTCAATTTCTTGCCAGTATGGGGCCTAAAATCACGGTCACTATCATCCCGGTCGGTACAGTTCAGGTTAAAGTAATAGATAAGTTTGAACAAGCCGGTATTAACCAAACAAGACACATGGTATACTTGGTTGCCACTACGCAAGTTCGTATCGTGGTGCCCTTAGTCAGCCAAAGTGTTCGTGTTAATACACAAGTACCTATTGCTGAATATGTAATTGTTGGAGAAGTCCCCAATACTTATGTGCAATTTCCATTTCCGCTTGAAGGAAATATATTTAATGGTGATACAGATAGCGGTAATGCCGGTCTAAAAATTAATTAATCAAGTTAAACGTGATTTAATTTCTGATGTATTACACTTACCGATGCTGTTGACATGGGATAATCAATATGATAAGATGAATAACATCGATTCCGGACAAGGCGTATTATCTAAAGGGGCCTTGTGACGGCGTTCCCTGAAAACTGAACAATGTAAGTAATGCATCAAAAAAGCCAGATGTGCGGTGCTCAATGAGCACTTTATAAGCAGGCACAGCGGAATCTGTGATTCCGCTGTGATCGCTTAGTTAGATGTTTTACATCTAACATCAATTTCGAAATTTTATGAGCCACAAAAGGCTCCATAAATAAGGTAGTCACGTGTGACTTTGAACTTTTTTCTGTTGCGTCTGATAAAGTGAATCATTCACACTATCAAGATAGCAACGGTAAGAAAGCTCGTAGGCATATGGACGAAATACTTTTATGGAGAGTTTGATCCTGGCTCAGGACGAACGCTGGCGGCGTGCCTAACACATGCAAGTCGAACGGAGTATTTAGCAATAGATACTTAGTGGCGAACGGGTGAGTAACGCGTAGACAACCTGCCTCTAAACTGGGGACAACACCGCGAAAGTGGTGCTAATACCGAATGTGGTAACTTGGCTGCATGGCTGAGTTAAGAAAGATGGCCTCTACATGTAAGCTATCGTTTAGAGATGGGTCTGCGTCTGATTAGCTAGTTGGTGAGGTAACGGCTCACCAAGGCGACGATCAGTAGCCGGTCTGAGAGGATGAACGGCCACACTGGGACTGAGACACGGCCCAGACTCCTACGGGAGGCAGCAGTGGGGAATCTTCCGCAATGGACGAAAGTCTGACGGAGCAACGCCGCGTGAGTGAAGAAGGTCTTCGGATTGTAAAGCTCTGTCGTTTGGGACGAACGTGGATTGTGTGAATAATGCAATCTAATGACGGTACCAAAGGAGGAAGCCACGGCTAACTACGTGCCAGCAGCCGCGGTAATACGTAGGTGGCAAGCGTTGTCCGGAATTATTGGGCGTAAAGGGCGTGTAGGTGGATTCTTAAGTCGTGTGTCTAAGTGCGGTGCTCAACACCGTATGGGCGCAGGAAACTGGGAATCTTGAGTGCAGGAGAGGAAAGTGGAATTCCCAGTGTAGCGGTGAAATGCGTAGATATTGGGAGGAACACCAGTGGCGAAGGCGACTTTCTGGACTGTGTCTGACACTGAGGCGCGAAAGCCAGGGGAGCGAACGGGATTAGATACCCCGGTAGTCCTGGCCGTAAACGATGGGTACTAGGTGTAGAGGGTATCGACCCCTTCTGTGCCGGAGTTAACGCAATAAGTACCCCGCCTGGGGAGTACGGCCGCAAGGTTGAAACTCAAAGGAATTGACGGGGGCCCGCACAAGCGGTGGAGTATGTGGTTTAATTCGACGCAACGCGAAGAACCTTACCAGGGCTTGACATTGAGTGAAAGGTCTAGAGATAGATCCCTCCCTTCGGGGACACAAAAACAGGTGGTGCATGGCTGTCGTCAGCTCGTGTCGTGAGATGTTGGGTTAAGTCCCGCAACGAGCGCAACCCTTATCCTTTGTTGCCAGCACGTAAAGGTGGGAACTCAAGGGAGACTGCCGCAGACAATGCGGAGGAAGGCGGGGATGACGTCAAGTCATCATGCCCCTTATGTCCTGGGCTACACACGTACTACAATGGGCTTAAACAAAGTGAAGCAAGACCGCGAGGTTGAGCCAAACACACAAACAAGCTCTCAGTTCGGATCGGAGGCTGCAACTCGCCTCCGTGAAGTCGGAATCGCTAGTAATCGCAGGTCAGCATACTGCGGTGAATACGTTCCCGGGCCTTGTACACACCGCCCGTCACACCACGAAAGTTGGCAACACCCGAAGCCGGTGGGGTAACCTGAAAAGGAACTAGCCGTCTAAGGTGGGGTCGATGATTGGGGTGAAGTCGTAACAAGGTAGCCGTATCGGAAGGTGCGGCTGGATCACCTCCTTTCTAGGGATAAGCAGAGAACCAGGTTTTTAGGAGCGAAAGCGACGCGGAAACCTGAGTGAATCGCTTAGTTCTGAGCGGAAGCGAAGAACATCATTATAAGCGAGCTCTAATTCCAGGTCGGTACATTTGGCAGATGATAACTCTTACATTGTTTGGTTTTGAGGGAATGCTAATTAGCAAAAGTTGCTTATTGAAATACATGAGTGATTGTGATAATATAAGTATTCCTGAAACAATATGGGGATATAGCTCAGCTGGGAGAGCGCTTGAATGGCATTCAAGAGGCCAGCGGTTCGATCCCGCTTATCTCCACCAGAAAAAGGAAGGTTGTCTCAAATAGACTTTTAAATCTATGAGAGGTAGCCTTTTTTGATTTAATAAAATTTACAAGTTTTGCGTGCCGACACAAAACCCGGCCCAGGCGGCCATCATACAACACTGCGCCGCCGGCGCTTTAATCTCCGCGCTTATGCATAGCGTCTGCCCGTGCCTCAGTAGTGTTGACGCTATGTAGGCTGCATCAGTGATTTTTCTTATTTTAAAAATGAGGAGTATTGTTATGTATTTTTGCCGTGAAATTTCTGAAGCTGATTTAGGGACTTTGCCGGATTTGGCCGCGGAATTAGGCTATAAAGTCACTATCGAGGAAATTAAGGAAACAGTTTCTTGTTTGGAAAATGATGAGACAAATAAGCTGTATATAGCTGAGACTGAAGACAAAATGGTTATTGGCTGGGTGCATGTATCAATCTATAGCACTTTGATTACGAAAAAAACAGCCATAGTTTTGGGTCTTGTGGTGAGTAGCGATTACCGTAAAGCCGGTATTGGCAGGATGTTAATGGAAAAAGCGGAGTTGTGGGCGCAGGCTAAAGGCTGTTTAGGAATCAGACTGTATTCGAATATTACGAGAACAGAGGCTCATCAGTTTTATCATCGACTTGGGTATGAGGAAACCGCAAATAGTTTGCTGTTGCAGAAGTGTTTGGATAATAAACCTTCAGTCCTTTTTCATAAATAGTTTTTGTCCACAAGATAAATTGCTGTAACCTGAGATGCAGTTTCGTTGAAATTATATGCTTAACTGCGTTTAAAAGTAGAATGAGTTGCGGTATAATATAAAAATTAAAGTGAATTATTTCACGAAAAAATTCTGAGGTGTATTTATGCTTAAATTATCCATTTGTTTTGGTAGTGCCTGCCATTTGCGCGGCGCGTATAGTGTATTAAATACTTTTAGAGCACTGATAGATAAGTATCAGATTCAGAGTGAGATAGATATCGAAGGAAATTTTTGTCAGGGTAAATGTACCGAAGGTGTGGTTATTAAATTAAACGATGAGATTATAACTAATGTTGTCAAGGAAAAGGTGTACGGCATTTTTATGGAAAAAGTGTTAGGAGGTAAAGGAAATTAACACTATTATTACGCATAAAGTAAATTGCCAGGATTGCTTCCGTTGTGTACGTTCATGTCCTGTTAAAGCAATAGGGATTAGAAAAGGCCATGCTCATATTATAGAAGAAAGGTGTATTTTGTGTGGGCGATGTGTTGTGGAATGTCCACAGAAAGCCAAACAAGTGGATAATCAAATCCAGCGCTTACAAACAGCTTTGGAAAAAGGTCAAAGAGTTGTGATCAGCTTAGCCCCATCCTATGTGGCGGCTTTTCCTGAAATTGCCCGGGAGGAGCTTATGCAAGCGCTGATTGGTGCCGGAATTCATAGTGTAGCTGAAACTGCCGTAGCTGCCACCATGATTTCTGAAATTTATGGGACATACATGCAGCCTAGTTCTCAGGGACTACCGGATGCTACCGTAATCTCGTCATGCTGTCCGGTTATTATAAATATTATTGAAAGATATTATCCGCAATTAATAGACAACCTGGCGCCAATCATATCACCTATGCTGGCTCATGCCAAACTGATTAAAAAACAATACGGTCAGGATACTTTTGTTGTTTTTGCCGGACCATGTATAGCTAAAATTGGAGAAGGCAGTGGCGCAAACTCAATGATTGATGCCGTAATAACTTTTGAAGAGCTAAAAAACTGGCTGTCTTCGCCGTTTAAGAATCCAACTATAATGCAGGCAGGGGCACGGGAACAATCATCACTTGCATCAATGAGCGCCGGTCGCTGTTTTCCTGTAGCAGGTGGCATAGTTATGCCTTTTGTGGGACTGACTGATGCAGAAATCATTACTGTAGATGGTATTGAAAAATGCATGGAAGTATTTGAGGGATTAATCAACCAGGAGTTCTCCCCGCGATTTGTTGAGGCTCTGGCCTGTTCCGGAGGCTGTATCGGCGGTCCTGCTATGGGGATTCGTCAATTTATGCAGACCAAGAGGAACAAAGTATTGGCATATACCCAAGCGGGTTGTACAGATAAATGCCATTATGCTGCCGGCAATACACTGGATTTATCCCGCTCTTATCAGTCCAAAACCATTAATGCAGTTATCCCGACAGAAGAGGAAATCATAGAAATTCTCAAACAAACAGGGAAATTTACTGTCCAGGATGAAAAAAATTGCAGTGCCTGCGGTTATGACACCTGCCGGGCTAAAGCCATTGCAGTATTTCAGGGACATGCCGAGCTTGATATGTGTGTACCCTACATGCGTTCGAAAGCGGAATCCTTTGCTAACATTATTGTTGAGAATTCATTAAATGCCATTATTGCAGTTAATGAAAAAATGATTATTAAGGAATTCAATCCGGCTGTTACACGTATGTTTGGCAAGATCAAAGAGATATATAAAGGTATGAATCTTACAGAGCTGTTTAATTGCTCTGATTTCATTGCAGCGGCAAAATTTGGTCATAAAATTGTAGGCAAACGAGTTGAGTATCCATTATATGATATTGTTACCGAGCAAATGATTATACCTGTTCCGGAGCATGGACTGATTATTGCTATAATTACAGATATAACTGCCCATGAACTAAGAAATCGCGAATTGCAGCAGATGAAACTGGAGACTGTGGAAAAAGCGACAGATATCATAAATAAACAAATGCATGTTGCCCAAGAAATTGCAGGTCTTTTGGGTGAAACAACCGCCGAAACTAAGTCAGCTCTGTTAGAGTTGATTATGCTAATCAAAGGCAAGGGGGAATCCTGATGCAAAAACTTCATGCCGAGGTAGGAATAGCCCAATTATCCAAAAACGGTGAAGAATTATGCGGCGATAATGTAGATATTGTCAGGACTCCTGAATCAACAATTATTGTAATGTCTGACGGCCTGGGCAGCGGTGTCAAGGCCAATATATTAGCTACCTTAACCACAAAAATTGCCTCCGTTATGCTCAAACGCGGCATAGCGCTTGAAGATGTTGTGAACACTGTTGCGGAAACATTGCCGGTCTGCCGGCAGCGGAAAATAGCCTATTCGACATTGCATATCATAAAAATTGGTCCTGACGGTCAAACCACGGTGGTCGAATTTGACTGTCCGTCTACTTTTTTAGTGCGACGTGGCAAGGTAATCGAGTTTCCGACTAAGGAAAAGCTAGTAAGCGGCAAAATTATCCGCGAAGGGGAACTGTGTCTGCAGGAAGATGATATATTAGTGGCAGTAACGGATGGAGTGCTGCATGCCGGTATTGGCGGCCTGCTTAAGCTGGGGTGGGGTTGGACAGGGGTAGCTGCTCAGCTGGCAGATGAGTGTAACGAGAGTAGTGATGCTGAAACCATCGGGCAGCATTTAATAAATTGTTGCGAAGGGTACTATATGGGATGCCCGGGCGATGATTCAACAAGCCTGGTCGTTAAAATGCGGTATCCACAGCAACTAACTGTATTTACAGGACCACCGGCCGATGCGGCTCTCGATGAACAGCTTGTCCGGCAATTGCTTTCAGCACCGGGAAAAAAGGTGGTTGCAGGCGGGACTACTGCTCAAATCGTAAGCAGAATAACCAATTGTCCGCTTAAAATGGATTTAACCTGCTATGATCCGCAAATTCCACCGATCGGTTACCTGGAGGGGATTGATTTGGTAACAGAAGGAATTTTAACTTTAAACGCAGCTGTTGATCGTTTGATAAATACTAAGAATTTACGTAATTCTACTAAACGAGATGGAGCTACCTTACTTGCCAAGCTATTTAATAATGCAGATAAAATTAGAGTTTTTGCCGGTTTAGCTGTTAATCCGGCGCACCAGAACCCTTACTTTCCTTTGCAGATGAATCTTAAGGCCCAAGTCTTAACTAAACTAAACAGTGTACTGCAAGAAAAAGGCAAAGAAGTCAGTATTGAGTGGATTTAAAAAATGTACTTTGCCAACTACCTCCTATTATGTTACAATATTGGCGATTCACATAGTCTGAGAGGAGTATTACAATGTCGGGACATTCAAAATGGGCCAATATTAAACACAAAAAAGGCAAAATGGATGCTGTGCGGGGCAAGGTTACTACCAAAATTAGCCGTGAGATTACGATTGCAGTACGAATGGGTGGGTCTGATCCAACAGGTAATATGCGTCTAAAGTTGGCATTGCAAAAAGCAAGAGAAAATAATATTCCAAAAGAGAATATCCAACGGGCTATTCAAAAAGGTTCGGGTACACTTGAAGGCAGTAATTACGAAGAAATCAAATATGAAGGTTATGGCCCCGGTGGTGTTGCTATCATCGTGGAAGCCATGACAGATAATCGAAACCGAACTGCTGCCGATGTACGGCATTTGTTTTCTAAATATGGCGGCAACCTCGGAGAAACCGGCTGTGTTTCCTGGATGTTTAAGCAAAAAGGCGTATTTGCTGTTGAACAAGATGGTATAGAGGAAGAAAAATTAATGCTGATGGTGCTGGACGCCGGTGCTGAAGATTTTGAAGCAGTTGACGACCAGTTTGAAATAACTACCGATCCTGAAGATTTTGAACAAGTACAAGAAGAACTGGATAAAAATAATATAAAAACAATTGTTGCCCGGGTCACTATGGTACCGGAAACTATCTCCAGCTTATCCGGCGATGAAGCAGTTAAAATGATGAAACTCCTGGAAGCATTGGAAGATCACGACGATATTCAGGAAGTGTATACTAATTTTGATATTCCGGAGGATATGGAAGAGTAGTCAGCAGGCTTCGGCCTGCTTTGTTTTTTAGCCTGACAGGCAATAGGACTTTGGTTTGAATAAGATGCAAGACCAGCATGACGCTTTTGCTTATTTATTTGGAAAACTAGTATATTTTTTGTATAATTTGGGAAAAATACTGACGACACTAGAGAAAGGAGTGTTGTCAGTATGTGGTCTAAATTTATTGCGAAACTTTCCTCATTCCACCAGGTAAAGGTGTATGGCAAACTTATCCCCGTAAAGCCTGTATTAATCGGCGGCCTAATTTTATTATTGTCCGGTGTTGGTTATTATGCTTTTCAGGATGGCGAAGACGGTAAGCTGCCTATCCCACAACAAGAGACCGAGGCTGTTAAACAGGATGGAAAAATTAAAATTTCAGCCAATACCGATATTGTGCAAAAAATAATTTATACCAAGTGCAAAGACGAAGAGGTATTTCGAACCAAGCCGCCTGATAATTTAGTTGGCCTTACTTTTAATCAAGTACAAAAAATCTATTCAGGCTGGTCTATAGAAAAATTTGATACTAAAGAAATTGAAATGAGGCTGCAGGTGGACAGCTTGTGCCGGGAGCATGCCAATAATATGTTTATTGGCATCAAAGATGGTTATGTGACCGTTTTCTATGGAGTCCCCGGCCCTAAGGCCCTGGTCAAAGAAGTAACGAAGATACCTATTAATGCTTTGATGCCGCAAGATGTACAGGAATTAAGACAGGGCTTGGTTGTGCAGTCTAAAGAAGAGCTGCTCAGAACTTTAGAAGGTATGCAGGCACGTTAAAGAGAGGGAAACCTCTCTTTTTACTTTTTAAAGGAAAACGGCTTAAAGTTGTCGAATGAAACTGGAAAAAGGGGGCAGCAAATGATAGTATTGGGAATCGACCCCGGCACAGCTATATGTGGTTATGGTTTGGTCGAAGCACAGGGAAGCAGATTAAAAGCACTAACGTATGGAGTTATCGAAACAACACCAGATATGGAAGCGGCAATGCGGCTAAAAAAAATTCATCAGGAAATTGATTTCCTGATTAAACAGTATAAGCCTGCTATTATGGGTGTAGAACTATTATTTATGAATAAAAATGTCAGGACAGTTATGGCTGTGGGACAAGCCAGAGGTGTAGTACTGCTGGCTGCGGCCCAGAATGATCTCAAACTGGCCGAGTTTACACCATTGCAGGTAAAACAGGCAGTAACCGGTTATGGCAAGGCAACAAAAGAACAGGTTATTTATATGACTCAAAGATTATTGAATTTGCCGAAAAAGCCGCATCCTGATGATGCCGCCGATGCTCTGGCTGTGGCTGTATGTACCGCACATTGCGGGAGTATAAATAGGATGAGGGTATCGCATGATAGGTTATGTTAAAGGTATAGTAACACATCTGTTTACCGATAATTGTTTTATTGATGTACAGGGAGTCGGCTATCGGGTTTTTATCCCCAATTCGACCAGGCAGAAACTGGCTGTCGGGCAGCCGGCAACCTTATTTACCTACCTTAATGTGCGCGAGGATGCGCTGACCTTGCACGGGTTTTATACCCAGGAAGAATATGAACTATTTTTAAGCCTTATTTCTGTATCAGGAATTGGGCCTAAAGTGGCTGCCGGTGTTTTGTCAACCATTACACCGCAAAATTTCCGGTCTGCTGTCAGTACCAATAATGCCGCTATGCTGACTAAATTACCGGGTGTTGGCAAGAAAACAGCAGAAAGAATCATTTTAGAGTTGAAAGATAAAATGGGTATCAGCACCGATTTTGATCCAGCCATTGCCGGACAGCCGGCAGCCGGTACAAGCCCCGAAGGAGATATTATGCAGGAGGCTGTACAAGCGCTTGCTGCTCTGGGGTATAATCATGCCGAAATAACACCGGTTATTAAGAAAATATATGAACGTGAGGGTAAGGCGCAGTCGGCGCTGTCATTAGAACAATTGATTCGGTTTGCATTGAAGGAATTTGGCCGGAGGTAACTAGGAGGAGAGCTAACTGGTGGAAGAACGTGTTTTGGCATCAGACGAGCAAGAGGTTGATTCTTGGCAGTATAGCCTGCGGCCGCGCCGTTTGATTGAATATATCGGACAAGACCAGGTAAAGAATAACCTGTCCATTTTTGTGCAGGCAGCAATGGCCCGGGGAGAGGCGCTTGATCATGTATTGTTATATGGGCCGCCTGGGTTAGGGAAAACTACATTAGCCGGGATTGTCGCCAATGAACTTGGTGTCAATTTTAGGATTACTTCAGGTCCGGCGATTGAGCGGCCTGGTGATTTGGCGTCACTGCTGACCAATTTGGGTGAAAAGGATGTATTATTCATTGATGAAATTCATCGCTTGTCCCGGGCGGTGGAAGAAGTACTGTATTCGGCAATGGAAGACTATGCGCTTGACATTATTATCGGTAAAGGTCCGTCTGCGCGTTCCATTCGTCTGGATTTGCCTAAATTCACGCTGGTGGGGGCGACAACTAAGGCCGGCGCCTTGGCCGCGCCGCTGCGGGATCGGTTTGGTGTTATTTGCCGTCTGGAATATTATGAAACAGAGCATCTGGTATGTATTGTAAATAGAGCGGCTGAGATACTTAATGTTGCTATTGAGCCCCGCGGTGCTTTAGAGATTGCCAGACGGTCACGCGGTACGCCGCGAATTGCCAACCGCCTGCTAAAACGGGTACGGGATTTTGCTCAAGTAACAAGTGATGGTGTCATTACCGACGCCATCGCCGATAAGGCGCTGGAGCTGTTGGAAATTGACAAACAGGGCCTGGATAAAACTGACAGGAATATGCTGGATGCCATCATCAGAAAGTTTAACGGTGGCCCGGTTGGCCTTGATACATTGGCTGCCTCGATAAGTGAAGAAACAGAGACCATTGAAGATGTGTATGAGCCATTTTTACTGCAGATGGGCTTTATCGCCCGGACGCCGCGGGGGCGGATAGCCACCCCTGCCGCTTACGCCCATCTCAACATACCCTACAAGGATAAAGCTGAAACCCAAGAAAAATTGTGGTAGGTGACTTATTGAATGCGCATGCTGTTACATGTATGCTGTGGTCCGTGTTCGGTCTTTCCGCTTAAACATTTGCGGGAAGCATATCCGGAATACGAAATAACCGGTTATTTTTACAACCCAAATATTCATCCGTACAAAGAATTTGTCCGGCGCCTTGATACCTTAAAAGCTTTTGCCGCCCAAATCGGACTGGAGCACCTAATTATTGATGACAGGTATACTTTAGAGGAGTTTTTACAACAGGCACTCACTGCTCCCGGCGGCCGCTGCCGTAATTGCTATGACCTCAGGCTGCAGCAAACGGCGCGCTATGCCAGGGAGCACGGTTATGACTGTTTTAGCACCACTTTGTTGGTCAGTCCTTATCAGCAGCATGAATTGATAAAAGCAGCAGGCGAAGCTGCGGCAATTCAGCATGGCATCAAATTTTCTTATATCGACTTTCGGCCAGGCTGGCAGGAAGGAGTACAGAAAAGCAGAGAACTTGAAATGTACCGCCAGCCTTATTGTGGCTGTATTTTTAGTGAAAAAGACCGGTATTGCAAACCGCGGAAAGGACAGAACTGATGCCTGGGGGATTTGACTCATTTGGCAAGCTGCTGATGCTGTTGGGCGTAATTTTGTTAATTGCCGGAGCTATCTTCCATTTTGGCGGGAAATTTCTTAGTTTAGGCCGATTGCCAGGCGATATCCATCTGGAGCGGGGTAACTTTAGTTTCCATTTCCCGATTGTTACTTCTATTATTATCAGTATTGTTCTCACAATAATTTTAAATTTGATCACAAGAAAATAGTACCGGAGGTATGCGCGTGCGTAAACATATGCTACAATGGTTACTGCTGGTTTTTTTTATGCTATTATTTTTGCCGGTAACGGGGCAAGCCCGGGAGACTGAGCCAGCATTATGGCTTAAAGAACCCAGTCTGCGTGTGGGAATCTTGACCGGACAGCAAAGTGTACAAATTACTGCTGACGCTAATTTTGATCTTGTCAATGCCGGAACGAACAAAACAATAAAAAGTTTTCGGGCTTATGAAAAAGTAACAATTAGTGATAAAGGCAATGGTTTTTCCATTAATGGAATGCCGGTTGCCGCTAACGGCATTAATGTTGTTCTCAAAAGTAAGGATGTTATGGTTTCTATTAAGCAGTATGCACATGTTAACAACAGACGGTATCGGGGAGATATAAGTATTCTTCGTCCTGCCGGTAAATCCGGCATGACTGTTGTTAATACCCTGCCGGTAGAAGAGTATGTGTATGGAATCATCAAGCATGAAATATCACCCGAATGGGCAATGGAAGCAGTCAAGGCACAGGCGGTGGCTGCGCGTACCTATGCGCTGGCCAGTAGCAATAAACATAAAGCTGATGGCTTTGATGTATGTGCCACTACCGATTGCCAGGTGTATGGCGGGCTGGAAAGTGAAACTCCCAGAGCCCTGGAAGCGGTAGATTCGACAAGAGGCTTAGTACTATTCCATAGCGGTAAATTAATAACCGCCTATTTCCACAGCAGTTCGGGGGGGCATACTGAGAACAGTGAAAATGTCTGGTCCTCACCGCAGCCCTATCTAAAAGGGGTAGCTGACTTCGACCAGGATTGCCCGTATTTTAAATGGGAAAAAAAGCTGACCATTGCCGAACTTAATCAAGCTGTCAGTAGAGCCGGTTACAATATTGGCCGTCTTCAGGCCATTGAATTGTCGCCACTAGGTAATCCACCGGCTGTCAGTAATGACCGCGGTGTATCCGGACGGGTAAAGCATATTCGTTTGTTAGGTACTAATGGCAGTGTACAGATAACGGGTGCAAAAATGAGAACCATGTTAGACCTGAAAAGCACTTTATTTGATATTACTACCGCAGCAGCTCAGCCGGTTTTTGCCGGCAAAAAGAGTGTGCGGACACAGCCGTCGCAGAACAGTATTCGCCCGGTTGCCGGTGAACCGGCCGATTTTGTAATTATTAACGGTTCTGGCTGGGGACATGGCTTAGGCTTGTCTCAGTGGGGGGCTAAAGCTATGGCGGAAAAGGCACCACCGGGCAATACCGAATATTTTAAAGAGATATTGAAACACTACTACCAAGGTGTAGAAATAAAAAAAGCCTACATATAGGCCATAAAGAGGGGTTACATGCTGGTTTCGGATTTCGATTATTATTTACCCGAAGAACTAATAGCCCAGCAGCCGGTTGAGCCACGCGACCATTCCCGGCTGCTGGTGCTTGACAGAAAGACAGGCACGATTACTCACAATGCTTTTTATAATCTGCCGCAACTTCTACAACCAGGGGATACCCTGGTTTTTAATGATACCCGGGTAATACCTGCCCGGCTGCTGGGCATTAAACCGGAAACCGGCGGCAAAGTGGAAGTTTTTTTGTTAAACCGGACGACAAAAGATGATTGGGAGGTTCTGGTTAAACCCGGTAAACGGGCCAGACCGGGAACCGTCATTGAATTTGGCGAAAATCTGCGCTGCGAAGTGCTGAGTACCACCGATTTTGGCGGCCGGGTTGTCAGATTTACTTATCAGGGAATTTTTGAAGAGATTTTAGATGTGTTAGGGGAAACCCCCTTGCCGCCTTATATTAAAGCTCAGTTGTCGGACAAGGAACGTTATCAAACGGTATATGCCCGGGAACGGGGATCGGCTGCGGCCCCCACCGCCGGGCTTCATTTTACCCGTGAGCTCATGGAAAATATTGAAAATATGGGAGTTAATTTAGCTTATATTACCTTGCACGTCGGACTGGGAACCTTCCGGCCGGTAGTGGCGGAAAATATAAACGAGCATGTTATGCACCGCGAGTACTACTCTGTGCCACCGGCAACCGCCGAAATTGTAAATAAAACCCTTGCGGCAGGCAACCGGGTTATTGCGGTGGGCACCACAGCCGTCCGTACCCTGGAATCGGCCGGGAGCAGCGGCTGTTTAGAAGCCAAAAGCGGTTGGACAGAGATATTTATTTATCCAGGCTATGAGTTTAAAATTGTTAAAGCTCTTATTACAAATTTTCATCTGCCAAAATCCACATTATTAATGCTAATCAGCGCTCTGGCTGGCCGGGAGTTTATTTTTGACGCCTATCGGGAAGCGGTGGATAAACGCTACCGGTTTTTCAGCTTTGGCGATGCCATGTTTATCCGATAAAGCTAAGTCTATTTTATTAATTGACTATGGAGGTGCAGTTATTGGCCATTACATATGAACTAATCAAACGCTGTTCCAAAACTGGGGCCAGGGCGGGCCGGATACATACACCGCACGGCGTATTTGACACACCTATTTTTATGCCTGTAGGCACACAGGCCACCGTAAAGGCTATGTCCCCTGATGAGTTAAAGGCCATGGGGGCAGGAATAATTTTAAGTAATACTTATCATTTATATTTGCGGCCAGGTCATGATTTGGTTGCCGAAGCCGGCGGACTTCACAAGTTTATGCAATGGGATCGGGCAATTTTAACTGACAGTGGCGGTTTTCAGGTGTTTAGTCTGGGGCCGCTGCGCAAAATTACCGAGGATGGGGTTACTTTCCGTTCACATATTGACGGCTCAAAGCATTTTTTATCACCGGAAAAAGCCACCGAAGTCCAAATGGCTTTAGGGGCTGATATTATTATGGCATTTGACGAATGTGTACCCTATCCGGCAGAGCATGAATATGCCCGCCAGTCTACCGAACGGACAACCCGCTGGGCCGAACGCTGTAGAAAAGCCCACACCCGCAAGGATCAAGCCTTGTTTGGTATCGTTCAGGGCGGTATGTACAAAGATCTCCGGACTATGAGTGCCAGGGACCTGGTTTCCCTGGATTTTCCCGGTTATGCAATCGGTGGTCTTAGTGTGGGTGAACCCAAACCGCTGATGTATGAGATGCTGGAGCATACTGTGCCTTTACTGCCACAGAACAAGCCGCGTTATTTAATGGGAGTAGGCACGCCTGATTGTTTATTGGAAGGCGTAATGTATGGTATTGATATGTTTGACTGCGTTTTCCCGACAAGGGTGGCACGCAATGGGACTGTCATGACAAACAAAGGCAGGCTTGTTGTCAAAAATGCTGAATTTGCCAGAGATTTCCGGCCTATCGATCCGGATTGCAATTGCTATACCTGCCGGAATTTTTCACGTGCTTATATCAGGCACTTGTTAAAGACAGAAGAGATATTTGGCTTGCGATTGACCACTACCCATAATCTGCATTTCCTGGTGAATTTTATGAAAGAAATGCGCCAATCCATTCTTGATGAGCGTTTTTTGGAGTTCAGAGAAGAGTTTTGGGCTTATTATCACAAATAATAAAAGGATTTACGCTAAATGTGTGGAATATACTGCTAATAAACAACAGGAGGTGATTAATGCATGACTCCAGAAATAATGCAGGCCATTCAGGCCTCATGGCCGATTGTATTGATGGGCGTAATATTCTATTTTTTACTGTACCGTCCGCAAAAAAAAGAACAACAGCGCCGCAAAGAACTTTTGGATAATTTGAAGAAAGGTGCGCGAGTTGTAACAATCGGTGGAATATACGGTACGATCACGGCACTAAGTGAAAAAACCGTAACTATAAAAATTGCCGATAAAGTAGAAGTCGAGATAGCGCGTACTGCAGTAGGCCAGTTGCAAAGCCAACCTAAAGAGTAAACTGTTGCCTGATTACGAATGTCGTCCGGAGGACTTGGTGAAAAGCCAAGTCTTTTCTTAAGGGGGAGGGAAAACATCATGGAGATTAATAAAGATGCCAAGAAAGAATTGCGTAAAAAACTTTTAGCCATTAGACGCGAAATGACCCGGGAGGAAGTGGCTGCCGGTAGTGGCAGGCTTGCTGAGCATTTGTTCACCTGGCCTGTATATCAAAATGCTAAAAATATTATGCTGTATCTGGCAATGCCTGATGAGCCTCACTTGGATAAAGTTATCTCCCATGCGCTTGCTGCCGGTAAGACCATCTGTGTGCCGCATATGCGTGAGACCAGGGGGTTAATGGATGCCGCCATTATTGCCAATCTTGAGGATCTGGTGGTAGGACAGTTTAATCTGCTTACGCCGAATCCGGCAACCTTAAACTTACTGGAACCAAGTGAACTTGACCTCATAATTGTCCCCGGAGTGGCTTTTGACAAAACCGGACGGCGCTTAGGCATGGGAGCCGGCTACTATGACCGGTTTCTGCTAAGAGCCAACAAAGCCGAACTTATTGGGGCGGCCTGGGCGGCGCAGATACTGGAAACGGTGCCGACTGACGAGCATGATAAACCAGTAAATTATTTACTTACAGAAGAAGGCATATTTACTTGCAGGTAAGGCAAAATGTAAGTAGTTATATTTTTCTTTACCTGTCGGTACCGATTATCTAGTCTTGAGATATTGGGCAGGCAGGGCTAATTTGATAATCGGAGGATTGGTCATGTCAATTGCAACTATCGGACAAGACGTCACTGTTGCTCAATTAAAAGCAGATCACGAAGTAAATGTTTATCTTACCCGAAGTACTCAGTACCTTGGGAGCTTGGGCTTTACTGAACATGGTCTTAGACATGCCGGCATCGTCTCAGCTTTAGCGTATAAGGTTTTGCATGAACTGGGATTTCCGGTACGGGACTGTGAACTTGCAGGTATCGCAGGGTATCTGCATGATATTGCCAATATGATTAATAGGTATAATCATGGTGGTTCCGGGGCGATAATGGCTTTTACCATTCTTACCCGCATGCAGATGCCGCCGGAAGAAGTTGCCTTGGTAATATCTGCCATTGGCAATCATGAAGAAGAACGCGGCAATGCCGTTAATCATGTAGCCGCTGCGCTAATTTTGGCTGATAAATCAGATGTTCATCGTGCGCGGGTTACCAATCGTGACTTTGCCAAATTTGAGATCCATGACAGGGTAAATTATGCGGCCGAAAGCAGTAAACTAATTATTGATAAAGATTCCCGGACGGTAACACTCTATGTCACCATTGACACCGATATTTGTCCTGTTATGGAGTACTTTGAAATATTTTTACAACGGATGATTATGTGCCGGCGGGCGGCAGAAGTACTAAACTGCCGTTTCAAACTGGTAATTAACGACTATGATTTGCTATAGTCATAGTTATCGAAAAAAACCTATTAGCAAGATTGGAGGACAACCTTTTGAGGTGGGGGAATTTAACCAAATTTTTGGTTGTTATTGTGGCAATTCTCGCTGTTGCCGGCTACTATATGCCGCCATTAGCCCTGTCTATTAAACAAGGGCTTGACTTACAGGGGGGAACGCATGTTGTACTTGAGGCATCTGATACGCCGGAAGCTAAGGTTAACGACGATGCTCTGCAACGGGTCGTTCATATTATTGAACGCCGGATTAATGAGCTTGGGCTTACAGAACCGCTTGTACAGCGCCAAGGGGACCGTCGGGTCATTGTTGAATTGCCGGGTGTAAAGGATCCGGAAAAAGCCATTGAAATGCTGGGACAAACAGCACTTATGGAGTTTCAGGATGAAAGCGGTAATATTGTGCTGACCGGTAAAGATTTGAAAGATGCCAGAGCACAGATCGACCAAAGTGGCCAAAAGCTGGTTGCTATTGAGTTTACCGATGAAGGTACCAGGAAATTTGCAGACCTGACGGCAAGAAGCGTAGGCAAGCATATTGCCATCTTATTGGATAAACAAATATTGACCAATCCTGTTGTGCAGGAAGCCATTCCTAACGGCAAGGCAGTCATCACCGGCAATCGTTCCATGGAAGAGGCGGAACGCCTGGCAATCCTGCTGCGCTCAGGTGCACTTCCGGTTAAAGTTGATGTATTAGAAACAAGGACTGTCGGTCCGACTTTAGGCGAAGATTCCAAAGCCAAGAGTGTGGAAGCTTTTGTAATTGGCATTGCTGCCATTGTTATTTTTATGCTGCTTTTCTACCGGGTTTCTGGTTTTGTTGCCAACGTAGCCCTGGTTTTGTATGTAATGTTGCTGTTAGCTAGCCTGAAAATGCTTAATGCCACATTAACCCTGCCGGGTATCGCCGGTATTATTTTGTCAATGGGTATGGCTGTTGATGCCAATGTGCTTATCTTTGAGCGCTTTAAGGAAGAATACCGTAATGGTAAAACCCTGAGGGCCGCCATCGATGCGGGTTTTACCCGCGCATTTTCTACTATTTTGGACTCAAATATCACCACCCTGATTGTCGCAGCAGTACTCTTTTTCCTGGGAACAGGGCCGATTAAAGGTTTTGCTGTTACCTTGGGCCTGGGGATTGTTTTGAGTATGTTTACCGCCATTACAGCCACCCGGTTTATGTTAAAAATTCTTATAAACGCCAATATCATTAAAAATGGCAAGTTTTTCGGGGCTTAGGGGGGAGAAAGAGATGAATTTTGATATTGTTAAACGACGTAAGTGGTGGTATTTACTCTCGGTATGCCTTCTCCTTCCCGGCCTGCTGTCAATAGCAATCCAAGGCTTCAATTTAGGCATTGATTTTACCGGCGGCACATTGTTGGATCTAAAATTTTCCCGGCCTGTTACCGTAGCCGAGGTGCGGGATGTGCTTAAAGACTATCAATTGGAGAATAGTACAATTCAGTTAGCCTTGACAGGGCAAGAGTCTGTTTCCCCTAATGTATTTATCCGCTCCCATGTATTAAACGAGGATGAACGCCGTGCCGTGCTGAAAGGTTTCGAAACCAAGCTAGGGGCTTTTGAAGTTCTGCGGGTGGAAAAGGTTGGCGCCGTTGTCGGTTCTGAACTGACCCGGCAAGCTGTTTTTGCTTTGGTAATCTCCTGGGTGCTCATGATTGTGTACATCACATACCGCTTTGAATTCAAATTTGCGGTTTGCGGGATTTTGGGATTAGTTCATGACGTAATCATTACCATCGGTGCCTTTTCGCTTTTGCAAAAAGAGATCGATGCTGCCTTTGTCGCTGCCCTGTTAACAGTTGTCGGTTATTCCATTAATGACACCATTGTTATTTTTGATAGAATTAGAGAAAATCTGCGAAACTACAAGAAAAATGATGACATTGAAGAACTGGTTAACCGCAGTGTATGGCAGACTATGACCCGCTCAATCTATACTGTGCTGACAGTGCTGTTTGCTGCCGGGTCCCTCTATTGGTTTGGCGGCGAAACAACGAAAAATTTCTCGCTAGCGCTGCTAATCGGTATTGCTGTCGGTGCCTATTCCTCGATATTTACTTCCAGCCAGCTGTGGGTTGACTGGAAAGAATATGATGAAAAGCGGCGTGTTGAAGTGAAAGCAAAAGGCGCCAAGTAAAACATTTAATTTATATGATGAAATCAAAAAGCCTGAGGAAAATAAATTACCTCAGGCTTTTTTGCACCATTAACGCCCCGGGGTAATATCCTATTAGCAGGCAGGGGGCGATACGTATGGGCGTGATACTACCGGCATTGTCGCTGGCCATTGTTCATATTGCCGGTGATAATGTAGCTGTTGTTCCGGCCATGGCTTCGTTATTAGGCAATGGTATTTATGCTACCGTATTTCTGGCTTATATGATATTTGGCTCCATAGTGGCAGGTGTTTCTGCCTGGATTGGCGCAAGAAGCGGGCGTGAGTTGCCAGCTGTGGTTAAGCGGTTATTTGGGGTGCGCGGCAAATGGCTGCTGGCACTTTCCGTACTGGCGGTATCGTTACCGGCCAGCACATTAACCGGTGGTTATTTTGCCGGACAATTGTTGCAGCAGTTTACGGGGATCCCCTATACAATGGCAGTCCCGCTCTGTATAGTGGCGTGTTCTTTGCTGGCAGCCGGTTATGGCCGGGAAATACTTCAGCTTTCTAATTATTTGGCACTGCTATTTATTCCGGCAATCGGGATGATGGTAGTTATGCTGCAGGATACTATTCCGATAGTATCCTTTGAAAGCCTGATTTCGTTCGAGAATATCAGCTGGCCTTTAGTATTGGCGCTCATTGGCTATAATGCCGGAGGCATGCGTTCAGCCCTGGTAGTGGAAACGGGAACCTATTTTGCGGCAAAAAATTATACAGGCGTGTATTTGGCGATATTGGCAAAATTTTTTGAGGGCTTTTTTACCCTGGTGCTGGCTCATCTGGCACTGACAAGCGGTGCTCCGGGTTTACTGCCATTGTCGACAGTTGCCGACAGGACGTTTGGTAATTGGCTCGCACTCGGGTTTGACAGTATCTTATTTTGCATTTTGATCAATACAATGGTTCCGGCCATGTTAGTTAATGCTAAACAGCTTAGTGTAATTACCAATTTTAACTTTTGGCCGGCTCTCGGCTTATCTGCTGTATTTGTATGGGCCGGCAGTTATGCTAAACTGGAAACCATTCTTATGCTCATGAGTGTTACCGGGGTGATTATGACGGTTTTTATTGGCTGCATAGCGTACTTTCTACATAAACAGGAGGCTAACAAGTTACACTAATAGTACCAATAGGCAGAGCGGTGTGAAACGAGGTAAGTAACTTTTGGTGGTCAAATTTTTCGTAACATTTATAATGGTAACAGGTCTTTTTTGTACAGTAACCCTAAAACTGCCGGGAACGCTGCTTATATTACTCGGGGCTGCTTTTTACGGTGCCGTTACCGGGTATGTGAGTGCTGCTCCCTGGCTGGTTGCCTTATTGGTATTAATTTCAATTACGGCCGAGGTGGGAGGCAGAGTACTCAGGCTATATTTGACACGAAGTTATTCTGTATCACCTGTGTTTAGTGCTAATTGTACGGCAACTCATTTGGCGGGTATGCTGGCCACTAATGCCTTGCTTGGACCGCTTCTCGGACTTGCTGTGTGGGAATTAGTTGCCGGTAAAACATTGCTGCCCCGGGGTGATACGGTTACCAGTGTACTTTTGCGGTTAGCCGGAGTGGCATGCTTTAGATTTGCTTGCGGGCTTATCATGATTGTGCTTATCCATATGTATTTATTTTTACCCTAACAGAAAGTATAACTTTCTTAAGAGCAGGATCAACATCGGCTTCCGCCGTCGCCAGAGGCTCGGCGCAAGCCATGTTTTCTTTATAACTCACATCCCAAAGGACTCAACAGGCGGTTGCCTGTTTTTGCTTTTATTTGCCGAAATCGCTAATTTTAAAAGGAATATTCAAGTTTTTGCGAGAATACTACCGTTAAGATATATTTGTGGATGGTGATAAAATATGATGAATTTATTATTTGCTTTTGTGTTCGCCTTATTGGTTGCCGTTTTTGCTGTGCAAAATTCGCTGCCGGTGACTGTAAGCTTTTTAATGTGGAGTTTTCAAACCTCGCTGGTTATCATTATTTTGGGAGCAGCTACCTTTGGCGCGATGACTATTCTGTCACTTTCATTGCTGGTACAGTTCAAGCTTAGACGCACCATCACTAAGTTAACCGAAACACAGCGGCAATTAGAAGCGGAAAATCATGAACTAAAAGCTAAGCAGGAAATCCAGCAGGAAACTCCTCAGGAGATCCAGCCGCAAAATCAGCAAAATTGCTAAGAACAGGCAAAGTTGCAAAATGTTACACTGTATACTACAATTATCTAATATAGCATTACGGAGGTCTGCAAACTTTATATGGCTAGGCTGCAAAAGGCATGGAGGTTATTTCCAGTTAAGCGTGAACTGGCAAGTGAACTCAGCCGGAAACTTAATATATCCAGGCATATTGCCCAGGCGCTGATAAATCGTGGCATTACAGACGAGCAGAAGGCTGTTGAATTTTTATATGCCGGCATGGAACATATTGCGGACCCATATTTACTCAAAGATATGGGAACTGCTGCCCTGAGAATTGCTCATGCACTGGCAGCCGGGGAGAAAATTACGGTCTATGGCGACTATGATGTAGATGGGATTACTGCCTGTGCAATTTTATACAAAACCTTAAGCCGGTTGGAGGCTAATGTTGAATTTTACATTCCAGACAGGCAAAGCGAAGGCTATGGCCTTAATATCGCCGCGTTAAACAATCTGAAACAGACAGGAACCACCTTGGTGATTACCGTTGACTGCGGCATCAGTGCCATAAAAGAAATTGAGGCTGTACAAGGGCAGCTGGATATAATCGTAACCGACCATCACCAGCCGCCGCCGCAGCTGCCGCCGGCGTTAGCCATTATCAATCCTAAACAGCCTGGTTGCGCCTATCCGGAAAAAAATTTAGCCGGAGTTGGTGTTGCCTTCAAGCTGTGTCAAGCTTTATGGCAGCATTATCATGGAACTGGTAATAATTTTTTCGATTATATAGAGATTGTGGCCATTGGCACAATTGCCGATATTGTCCCGCTTACCGGAGAAAACCGGATATTGGTCAAGCTGGGACTAAACCGGCTGCTTACTACCGATAACCCGGGGATAAAGGCGTTGGTGGAAGTGTGTGGCCTGACAGGCAAAGGTATTGATAGTGGCAGTGTGGGGTTTGTCATTGCCCCACGGCTTAATGCCGTAGGGCGTGTCAGTCAGGCCGCCGCCGGGGTAAAACTGCTGCTTACCAATGACTCCGAGTATGCGCGCGAACTGGCAAACCTGTTAGACGAAGAAAACTCCGCCCGCCAAACCATCGAAAAATTAATACTGGCTAAGGCTGAAGAACAGCTTGAAACCATAGAGTTAAGTACGGCCAAGGTGTTAGTGTTGGCTGGTGAAGATTGGCATTCCGGAGTTATTGGCATTGTAGCTTCGCGTTTGGTAGAAAAATATTATAAGCCGGTAATTATGATTAGTATCCAGGAGGGGTATGGCAAAGGCTCCTGCCGCAGTATCCCGGCGTTTGATATTTATACAGCTTTGTCGCGCTGTTCTGATATACTAACTCAGTTTGGCGGTCATCACCAGGCTGCCGGGCTGACAATTCCGGCTGAAAATATCCCGCTGCTCAGGGAACGGTTACAGGCTATTGCGACAGAAACATTGTCAGCAGCAGATTATGTACCGATTCTTACTATTGATTCGGTTCTGGCGCTGGAAGAAGTCAATGCTGCCTTTATCGAGCAATTAGCCTGCCTTGAACCATATGGCTTTGCCAATCCGAGTCCGCTCTTTGCCTGCCGGAATGTTAAGCTGAGGGAAAAGCGGCTTGTCGGACAACAAAGTCGGCATTTGAAACTTACCTTGGAGCATACGTCAGTTAATGATGTCATTGCCTGGAATATGGGGGAATTATCAGATAATCTTACTTGTAATGAAACCATAGATATGGTATTTGTCCCTAAGTATAATGAATGGCAAGGTCACAAAAAATTGCAGCTTACAGCGCGGGATGTTCGCCAATCGCTTGATCGGCAGACACAGGCAAAACTAAATGCAATTGCGCCTGACCGCGATTGTGTAAGTCAGGTATATTTGACGTTAAAACGATACAATAGGTCTGGTTTGCATGATTTGTCCCTTCAGAATATTTCGGATAATATTTTCAGCAACTATAAAGAAACTTTATCTGAACGGGTTATTGACTTATCGCTAGCCATTTTGGGGGAGCTAAAATTACTAACCCGGGAATTCGTTGAGCAGGATGTGTTTAGGATTCACCTTCAACCTGCACCGACGACCAAGCTTGAACTGACAGATTCACCTACATTCAGGGAAAGCATAAGACTGCGTGAAGAGTTCTTGAATCAGCATATTTAGTTTGAGGGGGTTCATCCATAATGGATCTACAGGAAAAAATTCGCAATATACCCGATTTTCCTCAACCGGGAATTCAATTTAAAGATATTACCACTTTGCTCAAAGACGGAAAAGCCTTCCGCTTAGCCATCGATAGACTGGCAGAGCCTTATAAACAGCAACCGATTGATATTGTTATCGGTCCTGAGGCAAGAGGATTTGCGGTTGGTGCTCCTGTCGCGTATGTCTTGGGAGCCGGTTTTGTGCCTGTTCGTAAACCAGGTAAACTGCCGGCAGAAATCGTAAGCTATGAGTATTCTTTAGAGTATGGTAAAGGTTCTTTGGAAATTCATAAAGATGCTATTGTACCAGGGAGCCGGGTACTAATTGTTGACGATTTGCTGGCAACAGGCGGTACTACTCTGGCAACCATTAAAATGGTAGAACAATTAGGTGGTACGATTGTAGGTCTGGCTTTTCTGGTCGAATTATCTTTCTTAAATGGCCGTCAAGTGTTGACCGGTTATGATATTGGTTCACTGATTCAGTATTAACAGTAATAAATCCGGTTGTCTGTAGCAGCAGTAAGAGGTGAGACATGGGTAACGATGCACAAGGAAAAAGGACTATAAAGCCTACGCTTGAAAATATACTTGCCAAGATCAAAGTTTACCAGCCTGATGCGCCGTTGCCGCTGGTTGAAAAAGCCTATCAAATGGCTCATGATGCACATGAAGGGCAGCTTAGGGTATCTGGAGACGAATACATATGTCATCCATTGGGAGTCGCCAATATTCTGGCCGATTTGCAGATTGATGCCATAACCATCAGTGCCAGTTTGCTGCATGATGTGGTGGAAGATACGGATATTACGCTGGAACTGCTGGAAAAAGAGTTTGGTAAAGAAATAGCTATGCTGGTCGATGGGGTTACTAAATTAAGCCGTATTGAGTATAAATCCAAAGAAGAACATCAAATGGAGAACTATCGCAAGATGTTCCTGGCGATGGCCAAAGATATCCGGGTGGTTTTGATAAAACTTGCCGACAGAATGCATAATATGCGAACCCTTAAATATATGGCGCCGTATAAGCAGCAGGAAATATCGCGTGAAACGCTGGAGATTTTTGCGCCACTCGCCCACCGGCTGGGGATTTCTAATGTTAAGTGGGAACTGGAAGATTTGGCCTTTAGATTTCTGGAGCCGGAAAAGTATTACAGGCTTGTCGAACAGGTAAAACAAAAGCGCAAAGAACGGGAAGAGATTATCACAGACGCCATTGCGCTGATGAACGAACGGCTTGACGGTGTTGGCATTAAAGCCGAAATCCAAGGCAGGCCCAAACATTTTTACAGTATTTATAAAAAAATGAAAAAAAGCCATAAGCAGGATGTCAGTGAAATTTATGACTTATCGGCTATTCGTATTGTTGTTGATACGGTAAAAGACTGTTATGGAGCCTTGGGCATTGTCCATACATTATGGAAGCCTCTGCCTGGCAGATTTAAAGACTATATTGCTATGCCTAAGTCCAATGGCTATCAGTCGCTGCACACGACAGTTATCGGTCAATCCGGACAACCGCTGGAAATCCAGATTCGTACCCTGGAGATGCACCGTATTTCCGAATATGGTATTGCTGCTCATTGGCGTTATAAAGAGGGCGGTAAGGCAGCAGCTAAGGATTCTGATCAAAAACTAGCCTGGTTAAGGCAGCTTTTGGAATGGCACCGTGATTTAAGAGATCCGCGTGAATTTATTGAAACGGTGAAATTGGATGTTTTTGCCGACGAGGTATTTGTATTTACTCCCAAGGGCGATGTCGTTGATTTGCCTGCCGGTTCAGTACCCATTGATTTTGCTTATCGTATTCATACCGATGTAGGCCACCGGTGTGTCGGCGCTAAAATCAACGGTAAAATTGTACCGCTGGAATATAAGCTCACCAATGGTGATATTGTAGAGATTATTACCGCCAAGCAAACTAATGGTCCCAGCCGGGATTGGCTGAACGTAGTTGGTGCATCAGAAACCCGCAATAAAATCAGGCAATGGTTTAAAAAAGAAAAACGGGAAGAAAACATTGCCAAAGGCCGGGAAATGATTGAACGGGAGACCAAGAAGCTTGGCTACGAATGGCGCGATCTGATAAAGGGTGACCGTTTGAGTGAAGCGGCAAAAAAATTAAATATTTCCAGTGAAGAAGATTTATTTGAAGGCTTGGGTTATGGCGGAGTTACTTTGCATGGGGTTATGACCAAACTGATTGAGGCCTATAAAAAAGAATTAAAAAGCACCACCCCTCCTGATGTTTCGGCTATGCTGGCCGGTCTCAAACCCAAACGGCAGAAAAATAAATCCGGTCATGGTATTTTGGTCAAAGGCGAGTCAGGGCTGATGGTCAGATTGGCGCGGTGTTGCAATCCGCTTCCGGGTGATTTGATTGTAGGCTATATTACCAGAGGACGGGGTGTATCGGTGCATCGTGCCGATTGCCCCAATATCCACAACAATCCGGAAGAATATGAGCGCATGATTGAGGTCAGCTGGGATATTACCGGTGATACATTATACAAAGTTTCGATTGAAATTACCGGTACCGATCGTCCTAATTTGCTGTCAGATATTATGATGATTGCCTCAGATTCCAAAATAAATGTGTCTTCCCTTAATGCCCGCGTGCAAAAAAATAAAACTGCGGTTATTAATATGGATATTGATATCGGCAATCTGAGCCAGCTGGAACATATCATGACTAAAATACGACGAGTTCAGGATGTATATAGTGTGCATCGTATGACCCAACTGTAGGAGGAGTCTGATGAGGGCTGTTGTTCAATTGACCGATAATGCCAGTGTAACAGTCGATGATCAGGAGATTGCCGCTAACGGCACAGGCCTGACTGTTTTTCTGGGGGTAGGGCAGGAAGATACCGAGCTGGATGCTAACTACCTTGCGGAAAAAATTGTAAATTTACGAATTTTTCCTGATGAAGCGGGAAAAATGAATTTATCCCTTAAGGATATAAAGGGAGAACTATTGGTAGTTTCTCAATTTACCCTATATGGTGATTGCCGCAAGGGACGCCGGCCGAGTTTTGATACCGCTGCGCCGCCTGGGGAAGCTATATTCCTTTACGAATACTTCGTAACCCTATGCCGGGATATGGGGGTTCCGGTAGCTTGTGGCAAGTTTCAGGCTGAGATGATTGTCCGCTTGACTAACCATGGGCCGGTAACCATGCTGTTAGACAGCAAACGGCTGTTTTAAGCATATATTTCGCAGCAAAGAATTTTGCAGTCGCAGGCGGGTGGTGCATTAACAACGCTTTGTCACTGGCGGTTTGGTGTGTGCTTTTGCCAACATCCTACCCGCCTGCAAAAATAGTTAGCAGGTTATATATAGGAGCGTGATTTAAGTGAAAGTGATTCAGATGGGAGTAGGGCATTTAGGAACAAATTGTTATATCCTCTATTGTGAACAAACCTCAAAAGCCGCGGTGATTGATCCTGGTGGCAGCGCCGAAGCAATTATTGCCGAGATTAATAAGGCAGGGCTTAAAGTGGAATATATTATTAATACTCACGGACATGCGGATCATATTGCTGCCAATGATGCCGTTAAACAGGCTACCGGTGCAAAAGTCTTAATTCATTATGAAGATGCAGAGATGTTGACAAGCGCCGAGCGTAACCTGTCAATATATATCGGCGGTGGTATGGTCTGTCAGAGTGCCGACAGATTGCTAAGCCATAATGACACGATTAGTATTGGGAATATTGAATTAAAGGTGCTGCACACTCCTGGCCATACCCCCGGGGGCATCTGTCTCTTGACCGATTCACTGGTGGTAGCGGGAGATACCTTATTTGCAGGGTCAATTGGACGGACTGATTTCCCCGGTGGTTCTTACAGTCAGCTAATTCACAGTATCAAAGAAAATCTTATGCCACTCGCCGATGATGTCAGGGTACTGCCAGGACACGGTCCGGAAACCACAATTGGCTGGGAACGTACCCATAATTCCTTTATTCAATAAATGAATTAATAAAGGCAGGTAAAATGTATGACGATTGATTTATCTAATTTGCGCCAAATGTTTAGAGAGCGCGAGTATAAGCTTACGCCGCAGCGGCAGATTATTTTGCAGGTATTTATCGATAACCGTGATAAGCATTTAAGTGCTGAAGATGTTCACAATATTGTGCGTCAGCAGTCCAATGATATTGGTTTGGCGACAGTATACCGTACCCTTGAATTGCTTAGTGAACTCGATATTCTGCAAAAGATGGACTTCGGTGATGGACGCAGCCGGTATGAGATGAATGAAACCAGCACGCCGCACCACCACCATCATCTTATTTGTCTCTATTGTGGTAAGGTTATTGAGTTTGAGGATGATCTTCTGGATGATCTTGAGAATAAAATCTCTAAAAACAGTAACTTTACTATTGTCGACCATCAGGTAAAGTTTTATGGATACTGCGGGGAGTGCCGCGAAAAACGTGAAGAGTAAAGAGTTCTTTTATGCTGCTACTGGTGCGGAAATTGACGTGTTAGCTGCGGTGCGTGACATCATGGCCTTATTTAAGCTGACATATGCAGGAGGCTGGCCGGAAGGAGCCGCACTAACCAAACTTGGCGGCTCCAGTTTCCTGGTAGCGGTTGCTGTCAGCCCTGCAGGTGCTGAAGTAGCTGTCAAGGTAACTGTAAGTAACTGTGATTCAGACGGTAATTCTCAATCGCAAAGCGCGTGTCAGACTCGTCCGGTGCCGCCGGCAGGCGGTAAAAATGCCGGCAGGGAAGATGTGACAGGCGTTGCCAGGCATCTGGTACGCCTTACTTTGCTGTTGCTTATGCGTAAGATAACAGCAAAGAATCCAGCTCCCTGGGGAATATTACGCGGTGTACGTCCGACAAAAATTGCTCACCGGCTGTTGGACCAGGGCGAAAGTTGCCACAACATTATTAGCAGACTGGTGGAAGACTACGGCATAGAACCGGCAAAGGCTGAACTGGTCACAGGTATTGCCATTCATCAGCGGCCGATGCTTGCCAGACCAGGTCATCTTGCAGATGGTAAAAAAATAAGTATCTACATAGGTATACCCTATTGTCCATCGAGATGTTTGTACTGCTCATTTCCGGCATATGTGCTGCCTGAGCGCCGAGAACAGCTTGATGCTTTTTTACGGGCAATTACTAAAGACATCCAAAGTACTGCTAAACTGGTAGCCAAATATGGCCTGGCAGTGGAAAGCATCTATGTTGGTGGTGGAACTCCTACAAGTTTAACAGCCACTGATCTTAATAATCTGCTGCAGTTGATCAAGTGTGCTTTTTGGGGAGCAGAGACTAAAGAATGGACAGTGGAAGCCGGTCGGCCTGACAGCGTTAATGATGAGAAAATTGATGTTTTTCGCCATAACGGGGTAAACAGGGTTAGCATAAATCCACAAACCATGCAAAATAAAACTTTAAAACAGATTGGACGGCGGCATAGTGTTCAGGATATAATAGACATATTCGGGAAAATTCGCCGCGCGGCGATTCCAGTTATCAATATGGACGTAATCGCCGGTCTTCCCGGTGAAACGGCTGCTGATATGGATGATACCATGCGGCAAATCGTTGCACTTAATCCTGAAAATATTACGATACATACATTAGCTTTAAAGCGGGGCTCTATCCTGAAGGAATCCCTGAATTCCGGTATAATCAACGAACAAGTGTTGCCTAATGAGGAAACAACCCAGGCAATGCTGCAGCTTGCGACTCAATATACTGCCAGTATGGATATGCATCCTTACTACTTGTACCGGCAGAAGTATATGACCGGAAATTTTGAAAATGTTGGTTATGCTAAGCCGGGAACAGACTGCATTTATAATATTCAAATTATGGAAGAACGGCAAACCATCATTGGCATCGGGCCTGCTGCCGGTACTAAAGCGGTAAGCCACCAGGGTGTTTGGCGGCTTCAGAGCTGTTATAATGCGAAAGATGTTTTTGCATACATTGCAAATTTAGATAATTACTTATGTGAAAGAAATACCTTGCTTTCAAGACTGTATGGCGACCATAAGGAGGATTCATTATGCTGACAAGCGGACCGAGGGGAACAAAAGATATATTGCCTGACAGTAGCGGATACTGGCAGTATATAGAACAAGTAATCCGTGAAGTGTGCCATAATTTTGCTTATCAAGAGATTCGTACCCCGATTTTTGAGCATACTGAACTTTTTTTGCGCGGCATCGGCGAGACGACCGATATTGTTGAGAAAGAGATGTATACCTTTACTGACAGGGGTAAGCGCAGCATCACTTTGCGTCCTGAAAATACCGCAGCCGTAGTCAGGTCTTATTTAGAACATAAGCTATACGCCGGACCACAGCCGACAAAACTCTATTATATTGGGCCGATGTTTCGCTATGACCGGCCGCAAGCCGGCCGTTACCGTCAATTTCATCAATTCGGCGTTGAGGCTTTGAGCGCACCGGGGCCGGCCATTGATGCCGAAATTATCAGCCTGGCAGTCGAGTTTCTCAACAAATTAGGACTCAACGATTTAAAACTACTCATTAACTCGGTCGGTTGTCCGGCATGCCGTCCTGTTTACCGCAGCAGGCTGCAGGAGTTTTTCCGCGACAAATTATCGCATGTATGCCCAGATTGTCAGTCGCGCTATGACCGTAATCCTATGCGTATTTTGGACTGTAAGAACGAAGCCTGTACCGTGCAATCTCAGGGTGCGCCGCACATGGCAGACTGTTTGTGCGAGGAGTGCGGCAGCCATTTTACCGGCTTACAGGCATTGCTGACAGCTGCAGGCATTAGTTTTGTGCTTAATCCCCGGTTAGTGCGCGGGCTTGACTACTATACTA
The DNA here is from genome assembly GCF_001941975.2 of Sporomusa sphaeroides DSM 2875. Lineage (NCBI taxonomy): Bacteria > Bacillati > Bacillota > Negativicutes > Selenomonadales > Sporomusaceae > Sporomusa > Sporomusa sphaeroides. The sequence goes on from NZ_CP146991.1 coordinate 2,190,648, forward strand.
AAACCGCCTTTGAAATTCAATATGCGCCGTTGGGGGCACAGAGTGCGGTGTGCGGCGGCGGACGTTATGACGGCTTGATTGCCGAATGTGGTGGACAACCTACACCCGGTATTGGTTTTGCCATAGGGATGGAGCGGGTGCTGCTGGCTCTGGAAAAACAGGAATTACTGCCGTCAGTAACCAATGCCATTGAGGTCTTTGTTGCCCCGCTGGGGCAGGAAACACAGGCAGCTGCCTTTGAAATTTTGACAGAACTGCGCCGGGCAGGTATTGCCGCCGATATGGATTTTATGAACCGCAGTCTAAAGGCACAAATGAAGTATGCTAACAAGTATCCGGCCAGGTTTGTGGCACTTATCGGTGAAGATGAACTGGCACAAAATAAAGTAATGTTAAAAAATATGGAAGCAGGCAGTCAGGAATTAATTGACAAGGCTGACTTGATTTCGATGATTACAGAGGGGATGGAGAAGTAATGGCACAAATAGAAACAGCTCATGAAACAATTGTGATTGATACAATGCAGGGGTTAAAACGTACCCATGCCTGCAACGATTTAAATGAGGATCACACCGGACGGGAAGTCACCCTGTGTGGTTGGGTCTCAAGACGTCGTGACCATGGCGGGTTGATTTTTATCGATTTACGTGACCGCTCAGGCATTGTTCAGGTAGTATTTTCCCCTGATGTTGACAAAGACGCTTTTGTTAAAGCCGAGATGGTTAGGAACGAATATGTTTTAGCTGTACGCGGCGTGGTTAAAGCTCGTTCGGAAGCTACTGTCAATCCTAATATGGCTACAGGTACTATTGAAGTATATGGCAATGAACTAAAAATCCTAAATACAGCAAAAACCCCGCCTTTTTATATTCAAAATGGTATTGAGGTAGACGAATTGCTGCGTTTACGGCACAGATATCTTGACTTGCGGCGTCCTGAAATGCAACAGGATTTGATGCTCAGACACCGGGTAACAAAATCCATGCGGGATTTTCTTGATAAACATAATTTTGTTGAGATTGAAACTCCCATTCTCACCAAAAGCACCCCGGAAGGTGCGAGAGATTATTTGGTGCCAAGCCGGGTGAATCCGGGCAAATTTTATGCTTTGCCCCAATCTCCGCAAATCTACAAGCAGTTATTAATGGTTGCCGGCATGGAACGTTACTTCCAGATTGCCCGTTGTTTCCGTGATGAAGATCTGAGAGCTGACCGTCAGCCGGAGTTTACGCAGCTCGATATTGAAATGTCATTTATTGAACGGGAAGATATCCTGTCCCTGATGGAAAAGCTGATTGCCTACATCTTTAAAGAAGGTGTCGGTGCCGATGTACCTACACCCTTTGTCCGTTTAAGCTATGACGAGGCTATGGCCCGTTATGGTTCAGACAAACCTGACCTTCGTTTTGGCATGGAGCTGATTGATCTGTCCGGTATCTTTAAGGACTCCGGGTTTAAGGTGTTTGATGCGGTATTAGCTAACGGCGGACAAGTTAAGGCGATTAATGTTAAAGGCTACGCTAATGCACCCCGGCGTGAGCTTGATGGTCTGGTAGACTATGTTGCTACCTATGGAGCCAAGGGGTTAGCCTGGATTTCCTATACCACTGAGGGTCTGAAATCACCAATTACTAAATTCTTCAGTGAGGAAACCATCCAACAAATGACTGAGGCCGCTCAGGCTGAAACCGGTGACTTGTTGCTGTTTGTTGCCGATAAACCTAGTGTGGTGGCAGCCGCATTAGGACAGCTCAGACTGGAGATGGCCCGTCGTTTAAACTTAATTGATCCCGATAAGCTTTCTTTCCTGTGGGTTATTGATTTCCCCATGTTTGAATACGACGAAGAAGACAAGCGCTGGGTTGCCATGCACCATCCGTTTACCTCGCCGCGTGATGAAGATGTTCAGTATCTGGGCAGCGAACCTGGCAAAATTAGAGCCAAAGCTTATGATATGGTGCTTAACGGTATCGAACTTGGCGGCGGCAGCATCAGGATTTATAATCGCAGCCTGCAGGAAAAAGTTTTCACAGGCATCGGTTTAACACCTGAAGAAGCTGTGGAGAAATTTGGTTTTCTGCTTGAAGCCTTTGAATATGGCACTCCGCCCCATGGTGGCATTGCTTTTGGTCTGGACCGTTTGGTTATGCTTATGGCCAAACGCGCTTCTATCCGGGATGTCATTGCTTTCCCCAAAACCCAAAGTGCTTCCGATATGATGATGCAGGCACCGGCAGAAGTCGGGCAGCGGCAGCTTAAAGAACTATATATAAAATCTGAGGTTGTTACCAAAAAATAAGCTGGAAAAATATTCTACAGCTGCTACTCTTGCAATTGTTTGACTTATTTGATAATATTAAAGCGAACAAAGGAAGCAGCTCAACCCTGCTGTGCACGTGTAAAGTCTATGTTTTGAGCCAACACATTGACTTAGGGAGCCAGGCTCTGATTATAGCGTGTATGCCCAGGATACAAGGGACACATAAAGTAGTCAGGCGAGCACCCACCTGCCGAGGGCAGGTTCAAAACACAGGCGATACGGCATAGTGGGGATTGGGTATGCCAACTGAATTGATTTACAATGGATTATCCCTCTCAGGTATATGAGGCGGGATAATCCATTTTCTTTTAAAGTAGTAGTAGCCTTTGCCAGGAATTTTCACATTTAGACAGAATAGTAATCAGATACCTTATATGTAGAATATAGCAACATATTTTGATGGGAGTGAAAGTTTTGCGATTAGTCGATTTACGAAGTGATACCGTAACCATGCCGACAGCGGCAATGCGCGAGGCAATGTACCGGGCAGAGGTAGGCGACGATGTATATGGGGAAGACCCCACGGTAAATAGGCTGGAAGAACTGGGGGCCCGGATGACAGGCAAAGAAGCCAGTTTGTTTGTTGCCAGTGGCACGATGGGCAACCAATTAGCGATATTAGCCCATACACAACGGGGGGATGAAATTTTATGTGAGGCAGAGTCTCATATCTTTTTCTATGAAGTGGGAGGGTTAGCTGTTTTGGCTGGCGTTCAGGCAAAAACACTTGCCGGTCACCGGGGCATTTTAACGCCAGAGGTTGTGAAACCGGCGATTCGCCCTCAGGATATTCATCAGCCACGCTCTTCGCTAATCTGTTTAGAGAATACGCATAATCGGGCCGGCGGCAAGTGTTACCCTGTTGAAACCCTTGCCGGCATCTATACACTGGCTCAAGCACATACTATACCTGTTCATATGGATGGTGCCAGAATATTTAATGCAGCTGCCAGGCAGCAGGTTGCTGTGGAAAAACTTACTGCATATGCGGACTCGGTCATGTTTTGCTTGTCCAAAGGTTTAGGCGCTCCTGTTGGTTCCTTATTGGCAGGTTCAAGGGATTTCGTGGAAACCTGCCGCCGCTATCGCAAGATGCTTGGCGGTGGCATGAGGCAAGCCGGTATTATTGCGGCTGCCGGTATTGTTGCGCTTTCCACCATGGTGGAGAGATTGGAGCAAGATCATGCACATGCCCGGATGCTGGCCGATGCTGTTGCTAATATGGGGATAGGCTTTGATGCAAGCGATGTTGAAACTAATATTGTAGTTATCGATACCATGCAGAGTGGGAAAACTGCCGCCGAGTTATCTGCATGTTTTGCTGGACAAGGAATTAAAATCAGTCAGTTTGGTAATCACAAAATTCGTATGGTAACCCACTATGGAATTACCAGGGATGATATTCAATATACCATTGATACAATGGCACGCATAATAAAAGGGTGATATTGTGGAGCTGTTTTCTCAAAACTTATTTGACCCCAAGCCGAAGGACAGCAGGCCGCTCGCTGTAAGAATGCGTCCCCAAACACTGGAAGAATATATTGGGCAGGAAGAAGTCATTGGTCAGGGAAAATTTTTGCGGCGAATGATCGAGTCTGATAATATTCCGTCAATGATTCTCTATGGACCGCCGGGAACAGGTAAAACAACACTTGCTCACATTATTGCACAAACCACCGGCAGCCAGTTTGAAAAATTAAATGCTGTTGCCGCCGGCACAGCCGATATTCGAAAAGTAGTGGAAAGTGCGCAAGAACGGCTTAGGCTCCATCAGCGGCGAACCATATTGTTTGTGGATGAAATTCACAGATTTAACAAAGGACAGCAGGATGTCCTGCTGCCATATGTTGAAAATGGCACCGTTATTTTAATTGGAGCAACTACTGAAAATCCATATTTTGAAGTAAACTCGCCGCTTCTGTCCCGCATGCGGGTAATCCGGCTCACACGGCTTAATGAGCAGGGGATTATTCAGATCATACAACAAGCCCTGACTGACGGTGAACGAGGACTCGGACAGGAAGGAATAAGCTGTGACAACGCTGTGCTGGCGAAAATTGCCGCAATTGCCGGTGGTGATGCGCGCACGGCGCTCAACATACTTGAACAGGCAGCCGCCATGTTTGGGCCGGATCAGGCCCGGATACTCACTCCGGAGATTATTGAAACAGTCGCCGGCGAAAAATTGCAAGCCTATGATAAAAAAGGCGACAACCATTATGATGTCGTGTCAGCCTTTATAAAAAGCATACGGGGTTCAGACCCTGACGGGGCACTGCATTATCTTGCAAGAATGCTCGAAGCTGGCGAAGATGTTAAGTTTATCGCCAGGCGTCTGGTTATTAGTGCGGCTGAAGATATCGGTAATGCTGATCCGCAGGCAATTGTCGTAGCTATGGCTGTGGCTCAAGCGGTGCAGTTTATCGGTATGCCTGAAGGCCGGATTCCGTTGGCCCAGGCAGTGACATATTTGGCCTGTGCGCCTAAAAGCAATGCAGCCTATGTGGCTATTGACGAAGCCATCACCGATGTACGGAAGCTGGACTGCGGTCCGGTTCCCCAGCATCTTCGCGACAGTAATTATGGCGGCGCTCATAAGCTTGGCAGCGGCAAGGGCTATCTTTATCCTCACAACTATGACGGCGGCTTTGTTGAGCAGCAATACCTGCCAGATAAGCTAAAAAACAAGATATACTATCAGCCTACCTGCCATGGTTTTGAAACAGGTTTTGCTGAAAGACTTGGGCATATCCGCAAAAAGAATCCCAACTAAAAGAAAAATGGCCCCCCAAGGGAGCCATTTTCTTGATTCATAGACTGTATAAATTTTACGTACTGAGATAAGCACCGGCGCGAGTGTTCGATTATGCATAACGGTCGTCCCGCGCCGGCGGTTTTCATAGTATGATTAAGTTGATTATTTAAAAATACCGAACGGTTTGCCAACAGGAAGAAAGGGTTTGCCGAAATGAACATTAAGAGTAGCAGCAGCGCTGCCATAAAAACCGAACAAAGCAATTAAGAGTTCAGACCAGGCAGCCAGCACATGCCAGCCATGGCCGAAACCAAAGGCGTCTGCTGCCAGGCCAATAAACAGAAAATCAATAAGAAAGAATATAATGAAAAGAACTTTATTGGTTTCCATAGCGCCGATGGTCATAAACACACTAAAGATAAGGAACCCAAGGAAGGCAACTCCCAACTGAGCACCGTCAACATTGGCAGCTAATACTGGTCCGAAAGCTCCCATTTTAATCAGCCAACTGGCAGCCACCGCAAGCCAGAACAGACCATATGCGCCAAAAGCTGTTGCGCCAAAGGTGTTATTGTGCTTGAAATCATTAAAGCAAGCAATCAATTGAGCAATGGCACCCAAAAAAATAGCCCAGGGAACAACAAAAGAAAGTCCTGTAGTCCAGCCAAGTTTTTGGGTAGAGGCTACGAAAGTAACCATTGCTAACCCAAATAGGCCCAGCCCGCCCGGATCGGCTGTGACGATTTTTACCGATTGTGTGTTGCTCGTATTGAGACTCATGAAAAACCTCCTAATATATACTATGTTTAAAAAATAACATAGTCAGAATAGCTTGTCAATCCGGTAAAATTTTAATTTAATTGAGATTTTTTTTAGCGTCAAGTTTTACGTGCTGTAAGGATATAAATGGCAGCTGAAACTGCTAAAATACAGCTTGAACTGACGCATAGAGCGTTATAGATGACGAATACTAAAAAAATTAACGGTTTCGCCTTTGACAATTATCCATAATTTTGCTATATTAAAAAATGTAAAAGCAAGAAAACCTATCATAATACTCGGAAAAGCCGGGCTGGGAGAGGTTGCAGTGAAGTTATCAACGAAAGGGAGATATGGCGTAGCGGCTATGTATGATTTGGCACTTCACTATGGACAAGGCGCCATTTCACTTAAAAGCGTAGCTCAGCGTCAAGGAATATCCGAACATTATCTGGAACAGTTAATGGGTACACTAAGGAAGGCCGGATATGTAAAAAGCGTCCGGGGAGCCCAAGGCGGTTATGCATTGACTAAAGATCCCGCAGAAATTTCGGTTGGTGATGTAATCCGCACGATGGAAGGGCCAATTGCCCCGGTTGACTGTTTGCTGGCTGATGATGCAAGCAGAACCTTCTGTGAACGGGTTGATATATGTGTGACCCGCGGTGTTTGGGCTAAGGTAAGAGACAGCATTACTTCTGTGATAGATTCAATTACACTCGCAGACTTATGCAATGAAGAAAAGGGACAAGGAGATGAGTAGCATGAAACGTATTTACTTTGACCATTCGGCCACGACTCCCGTTGACCGGGAAGTTGCTGAATTGATGCTGGAATATATGACCGACAAATTCGGCAATGCATCCAGCGTCCATGCTTTTGGCCGGGAAGCCCGCAAAGCGATGGAGGATGCCCGGGAAAAGGTGGCTGCCTTGATTAACGCTGAACCGAGGGAAATTTTCTTTACCAGCGGCGGCACAGAAGGGGATAACTTAGCCATTAAGGGTGTGGCTTATGCCAACCGCAAGAAAGGAAATCATATAATTACTACAGGTATTGAGCATCACGCTATTTTTCATACCTGCGAATACCTTGAAAAACAGGGCTTTACTGTTACCTATCTGCCGGTTGACGAAAATGCCATGATTAGCCTGGAAGACTTAAAAAATGCCATAACAGACAAGACCATACTTATTAGTGTTATGTTCGCCAATAATGAAGTTGGAACAATTCAACCAATCAAAGAAATCGGACAACTTGCACGGGAAAAGGGAATTTATTTTCATACCGATGCCGTACAGGTTGCCGGCAATTATCCTATTGATGTAAAAGAATTAAATATAGATATGCTGACCTTGTCAGGTCATAAATTCTATGCCAGCAAGGGCGTTGGTGCCCTCTATATCCGCCGTGGTGTAAGAGTTGAGGAAATTCAGCATGGTGGCGGTCATGAACGTAATATGCGGGCCGGTACCGAAAATGTACCAGGAATTGTCGGATTAGGGAAAGCAGCAGAAATCGCTAAACAGGATATGGATAAGAAGGTCGCTTATGTTACCGGCTTGCGCGACAAGCTTATTGCCGGCGTTATGGAGAAGATTCCCCATGTAAAGCTAAATGGTCATCCGGAAATGAGAATGCCGGGCAATGCTAACTTCAGCTTCCTGTTCATCGAAGGGGAGTCATTGCTCTTGAATCTTGATATGAAAGGAATTGCGGCTTCCAGTGGTTCTGCCTGCACTTCCGGTTCTTTAGATCCCTCGCATGTCCTCTTAGCTATGGGTCTAAGCCACGAAGTAGCGCATGGTTCACTTAGAGTTACACTGGGTAAGGGAAATACAGAGGCAGATGTCAACTACTTCCTGGACGTTGTACCGGAAATTGTGGAACGGCTGCGCAGCATGTCGCCGTTATATGGAAGCGCGGCTGAATTTAAGCCGTCTAATCCTTGCTCTAGTTGCCATCATCATCACTAATTGAAGGTTGAGGAGAGGATACTAATGTATAATGACAAAGTTATGGACCATTTCTCCAATCCCCGTAATGTCGGCGAAATAAAAGACGCTGCCGGTGTTGGTGAAGTGGGTAATGCCAAATGTGGCGATATTATGCGGATTTATCTGCAAGTGGAAAATGACATAATTACCGATGTTAAGTTTAAAACCTTCGGCTGTGGCGCGGCCATTGCCACCAGCAGTATGGTAACAGAGATGGTTAAAGGCAAAACCCTGGATGAAGCCTTGACAATCTCCAACCAGGCGGTGGCTGAGGCATTAGGTGGTTTGCCTCCGGCAAAAATGCACTGTTCTAATTTGGCAGCCGATGCGCTGCATGAAGCTATAAAGGACTACATTGCTAAAAAAGGAAAGTGATTTATGAATGGCTGACAAGCCCAGAGTGGTTGTAGCCATGAGCGGAGGGGTGGACAGTTCTTTAACTGCCGCCCTTCTTGTTCATCAAGGCTATGATGTAATCGGCGCGACAATGCAAATATGGGAAAAAGATCAGGGGAGTGATGATCCTGACAGTAGAGGCTGTTGTTCCCTATCAGCGGTTGATGACGCCAGACGGGTTGCCAATAAACTCGGCATTCCCTATTATGTATTAAACTTCCGGGATATGTTTCAGGAAACTGTTGTCAAGTATTTTATGGCAGAGTATTCCGCAGGCAGAACCCCTAATCCCTGTATTGCCTGCAACCGTTATGTCAAATTTGAAGGTCTGCTGACTAAAGCGCTGGCTTTGGGGGCAGAGTATGTGGCCACCGGCCATTATGCTCAGATTCGCTATGATGAAAACCGGCAGCGTTATATTCTGCAAAAGGGGGTAGACCCTGCTAAAGATCAGTCCTATGCCTTATATCACCTGAATCAGCATACTTTAAGCCATTTTTTAATGCCTTTAGGCAGTTTTACAAAAACCGAGACAAGAAAACTGGCTAAAGAGCTGGAGTTGTCGGTTGCCGATAAACCGGACAGCCAGGAAATTTGTTTTGTGCCTAATGATGACTATAAAGCTTTCCTGAAAGAACGGATACCTGAATCACTCAGACCGGGAAATATTATTGATACTACCGGCAAAGTATTAGGCAAACATCAGGGGGTGCAGCTTTATACCGTCGGGCAGCGCAAAGGTCTTGGCTTAGCGGTTGGCAAACCTTTGTATGTGGTGGCGGTTGATGCAGAGCGTAATGAAGTGATTGTCGGCTCAGATCAGGATGTTTTTGCATCCGAACTTGTTGCTGATGATCTCAATTTTATTACTATCGATAACCTGGACAAGCCACTTGTTGCCGACGCCAAAATTCGTTATAGTGCAATGCCGGCGAAAGCCACGGTAACACCAATCGGCAATGGACAAGTGCATGTAAGGTTTGCTGCGGCGCAGCGCGCCATAACGCCCGGGCAATCAGTAGTATTTTACCATGATGATATTGTTGTCGGTGGCGGCATTATTACAAAAGTAGTGAAATAGCAGTACGGATGCTATAAACAGTCTGAATTCTGGTTATACTAATACTACCATCTGCTCAGGAGGCCTATGATGCAAAAATTACGTGAAATATTTGGCCTGCCGGTGCTTATTACCGGGACCGGCACGCAGATTGGCGAGGTAAAAGAAGTAATTGTAGACTTGGAGCAGGCTGTTGTTCGTGGTATTGTCCTTGCTGGCGCTAATTGGTTTACTAACGACCAGGGTATATTGTTTGAAGATTTATCCAGGGTAGGCAGTGCCGCCGTCATGGTCAGGGCTGCTTATGCGGTGCGGGACTTAACACCGGCTATGATGCCGGGAACGGTCTACCATTTGAATGATTTACTGGATAAGCCGATTTATACTGATGCCGGATTAAGTTTAGGCATATTGGTTGACGCTCTTTTTGACTCTGCTACCGGTGAGATAAAGGCTTATGAAGTTTCTGAAGGCCTTATCACTGATTTGTTGTATGGCCGCAAAGTTATGCCGCTGCCTGAGGCACAAGTTGTTAGTCAGGAACTTGTGATAGTTCCTGACACTATGACCAATCTTCTTATACCTGAATCAAAAGAGGTGTGAGGTGGATTTGCATGACAACTTGTCCGGTATGCGGACGACATGGAATAGGTAAAGTGGGTGCCGACCAGTACTACTGCTGGGACTGTTGTGTGGAGTTTATGGTCCGGAACCAAGACGTAAAAATTTTTAATGTTGAGGCTGACGGCACTTTGACTCTATATGAGGATTTGCTGCAGGGTACTGTAAATCTAGAGGTACAAAAGGGGTGATATGATGCGCAGCAATTTTTGGCAAGGGTTGATCTTCGGTGGATTTCTAGGAACCGTACTCGGCGCTATCATAGGTCCCATGGCCAAACCACAGAAAAAACCGCTGCTTGAGCGCAGTACCGACACCGTTACCGACACCACCCGGGAGTTGATGCGGGGTGCGCGCCGGGCACGCCGGCGACTGATGAAAAAACTGGATTAGTATTCAGTAATAGGGAGGCCTTGTGGTCTCCTTTTTCTTATTCAACTACAGGAGGAAAATATGCAACTCACTAAAAAGCATTTCCGGCTTATTCTTGTACTATTATTTTTATCGGCAATTGTATATTTTCTCTGGCTTGTCCGCAGCAGCCTCTATCCATTCTTAATTGCTTTATTTTTAGTATATCTGCTTAATCCGGGCGTATGTTATCTGGAAAATAAAGGTCTGTCACGCGGCTGGTCTATTGCCCTGCTGTATGTTGTTGTATTTGCAGTTTTTGTCCTGGGAACAACTCGTCTTGTGCCTATTTTTGTCAATGACCTGGAAAATTTCGCCAAAGAATTACCGCATATTCTTAAAAAAGGTGAGGAACTGCTTTATCTTATTCAGAGTCAATATCAAAATTCAGTTATACCGTATTCCATGCGTGTTGCTATTGATGATTCCATGTTGGCGTTGCAACAGGCAGGTCAGTCTTTTGCCCGTGAATTGGCCGGCAGTATTATGGGCTTGCTTTCCCATGTAATCGGGCTGGCTATTACGCCGATACTGGCTTATTATTTCCTGCGCGATGGGTACTCAATCAAAGAAGGCATCTTTCGGTTGGTTCCGTGCCATTGGCGGAATGAACTAACCCTGGCCCTTAAGGACATTGATACCGTATTAAGCGGAATCATTCGCGGCCAGCTTACCGTAGCCCTAATTGTCGGTGTATTAGTGAGCTCCGGCTTATATTTGTTTCATGTTCCTTTTGCCCTGTTAATAGGCATTGCCGCCGGGTTGCTTGATATTATTCCGTATTTCGGCGCATTTATTGGAGCCGCCCCGGCCGTAACCCTGGCCTTGCTGGAATCACCCGTATTGGCCCTGAAGGTGGCAATATTATTTTTGGTTATCCACCAATTGGAAGGTAGTGTTATTGCCCCGAAGATATTAGGAGAGAGTGTGGGGCTGCATCCGCTTACAGTAATCTTTTTTTTGTTTGCCGGCGGAGAATTATTTGGGATTATTGGCATGCTGCTGGGCGTACCGGTGGCGGCAGTAGGAAAAGTACTTGTTAAGCATAGTATTAAGCTGTTGTTATAGTTTTTCCTGAAATGAGCCTTATTAAGTTAACATGTCTGTGATGTTAACTTAATACTAGCAAGCCACTTAACAAGACCAAATATTGACACTAAATCTTAAACTGTAGTATAATTCCACCAGAATAATGCTTAAATTTAGCACATTGGAGCTGATTGATTTGAAACAACTAACCGGAAACGAACTGCGAAAACTGTTTCTGGATTTCTTTGCAAGTAAAGATCATCTAATTCAGTCAAGTTATTCACTCATTCCTGAGAATGATCCGTCCCTGCTGTTAATCGGTGCAGGGATGGCTCCATTTAAACCCTTTTTTACCGGCAAAATGAAACCGCCGCATACCCGGATTTCTACAAGTCAAAAATGTGTTCGTACCGGTGATATTGAAAATGTAGGCAGAACTGCGCGCCATCATACTTTTTTTGAAATGCTTGGCAATTTTTCTTTCGGTGATTATTTTAAAAAAGAAGCCATTGCCTGGGCCTGGGAATTTCTGACCGAGAAGTTGGAATTGCCCCAAGACAAGCTCTGGATTACCATACATACCGGTGATGATGAAGCTTTTGACATCTGGCATAATGATATTAAAATTCCGGCAGACCGTATTATCCGGCTGGAAGAGAATTTCTGGGAAATTGGCCCAGGACCCTGTGGTCCCTGTTCGGAAATCCATATTGATTTAGGTGAAGAGCGGGGATGCGGCAAGCCTGGCTGTGCAGTAGGCTGTGATTGTGACCGTTATTTAGAAATTTGGAATTTGGTCTTTACTCAGTTTGACCGGGATGAAAACGGCAATTATACGCCGCTTGCCAAGAAGAATATTGATACCGGCGCCGGCCTGGAGCGGATAGCTTCAGTGCTGCAACATAAACGTTCAAATTTTGAAACCGATTTATTATACCCCATTATCGAGTATGCGGCGAATGTAGCCGGTGTTACCTATGGACAATCTGCTAAAAATGATGTGTCGTTAAAAGTAATTGCCGACCATGGCCGCAGTATGACGGTTATGATTGCCGACGGTGTGCTGCCTTCCAATGAAGGACGCGGTTATGTTCTGCGCAGGATTTTGCGGCGGGCTGTCCGCCATGCCCGCTTGCTGGGGATTGAAAAACCGTTCCTCACAGATATTGTTGATGTGGTTTCCCGTATTTTCGCTGAGGCCTATCCGGATATTAGCGACAAAAAAGCATATCTGAAAAAAGTAATTCAATTAGAAGAAGAACGTTTCCATACCACCCTTACTCAGGGGATTGAATTATTAAATAAACATATCCAGGAATTGACCCAAGCCGGCAAAACTACCCTTGACGGTACAACCGCCTTTAAGCTGTACGATACCTTTGGCTTCCCGTGGGAGCTCACGGAAGAGATTTTGAGCGAACATAACATGACTTTAGATAAGCAAGGTTTTAACCAGGCCATGACTGAACAACGCGAACGGGCCCGTGCCGCACGCCAGGACAGTGAAGAGCAGGTTGTTATTCCTGATTTATCAGATTTGGTGACAGAAGAGCTTAGTTATAAACCTGATGCCGAAACTGCCAAAGTCGTCCTGCTGTTTAAAGCAGGTAAAATTGTTGAAGAAGCCTTTGACGGGGATGAAATTGCCGTTATTTTAGATGTTACGCCTTTTTACGCCGAAGGTGGCGGTCAGGTGGGAGATACCGGCCTGATTACCGGTTTACTGGGTAAAATCGAAGTAAACAATACCCGCAAGCTGCCTGATGGAACGATTTACCATATTGGTCAGGTGAGTGAAGGTTCAATCAAAACCGGTGAAACGGCTGATTTAACCGTAGATTTTGCCAGACGCCGGCATATTGCCCGTAATCATACTGCCACTCATCTGCTGCATGCTGCTTTAAAACAAGTGTTGGGCGGACATGTTAATCAGGCCGGTTCCTCTGTTGATGACAGTCGTCTGCGTTTTGACTTTACGCATTTTGCGCCTGTAACCGCCGGACAGCTTGCTGAAGTTGAGGAAATTGTAAATGATGTCATTTTGAATAACACCAGTGTTGGCATTATTGAGACTACTCAGGATGTAGCCAAGGAAATGGGAGCAATGGCTCTGTTTGGTGAAAAATACGGTGAGCAGGTACGGGTTGTCATGGTAGACAGCTTTAGTAAAGAACTGTGTGGCGGTACGCATGTTGACGTTACTGCCGAAATTGGCCTGTTTAAAATTATCAGCGAGGCAGGCATTGGTGCCGGGATGCGCCGGATTGAGGCTGTTACCGGTTATGGGGCACATGAATACCTCAAGGCTCAAACCGGCCTTATCAAGGAAGCGTCAGCCTTGCTTAAGACCCGGCCGGAAGAAATGGTAACCCGGCTTGAGGGTCTCAACGGACGTGTCCGTGATTTAGAAAAAGAAGTAAGTGCACTGCAGACAAAATTGGCTAAGAACGAGGTACAAGACCTGTTAGCCGCTATTAAAGATATTAATGGCGTGCAGGTTGTTATCGGGCAAGTGGTTGCTGCCGACATGGAAAATCTGCGTGCAACCGGCGACATGGTGCGAGACCGTTTACAATCCGGTGTAGTTGTGCTGGGTGCTGTTAACGGCGATAAGGTTAATTTTATTGCGATGGCAACTGCCGATTGTGTAAAAAAAGGTATCCATGCCGGCAATATCATTAAGGAAACAGCCAAAACGGCTGGCGGCGGCGGCGGCGGGCGGCCTGACATGGCTCAAGCCGGTGGCAAGCAGCCGGAAAAAATCGGTGAAGCACTGCAGATTGCCGAACAAATTATTAAAACACAAATAAAATAGGTCGTACTTTACCAAAAAAGACCGGTTTACAGGCAGGCTTTGAGGCCTGCCTGTAAAAATTTTAATAAACTAACAGGAAAAATATAGTGAGAAGTAGAATATATAGGTTAATGCTTTGCCGATAATATAAGGGAGGAGGAGGCTTTATGACCAACACATCCCAAGAGACCATGATGTTTAAAGTACATAATGATGAAACCAATGCAGCGGAAGTAATCCTGACTACGGTTTACCAGTCATTAAGGGAAAAAGGCTACAATCCGATAAATCAATTGGTTGGATATTTGCTATCCGGTGACCCAACGTACATAACCAGTCATAATAATGCGCGCAGTTTAATTCGCAAGCTGGAACGTGATGAAATTATTGAGGAGTTAGTCCGAGCCTATCTTAAAAACAAGTAAATGGATTATCAGGTACTTGGCCAAACCGGTCTTAAGGTGTCAAAACTATGTTTTGGCGGACTCACTATTGGCCCCTTGCAGTCAAACCGCCCGCTTGCCGAGGGGGCTGCCGTTATGAGAGCAGCGTTTGATGCAGGGGTCAATTTTGTTGATACTGCCGAATTATATGGTACATATCCTTATATTCGGAAAGCCATGGCTGATGGCGGGAAACATATAATTATTGCGTCCAAATCTTATGCCTATACTTATGAGGATATGCGGACAAGCGTGGAAACTGCCTGCCGCGAAATTGGCCGTGATTATATTGATATATTTCTACTGCATGAACAGTCTTCCAGAATGACGCTCAAAGGTCATGCGGACGCGCTGGCGTACTTGTGTGATGCCAAACGTCAGGGAATAATCAGGGCAACCGGTGTGTCAACCCATACCATTGACGTTGTGCGGGCCGCTGCCCTCATTGAGGAAATAGATATAATTCATCCCATAATCAACATAAAAGGAATTGGCATTACGGACGGGACTGCCGGAGAAATGCTGGAAGCCATCCGCTTTGCGGTAGACTGTGGCAAAGGCATCTATGCGATGAAAGCATTGGGCGGGGGACACTTGAATGCCATTGCTGCGCAGGCTTTTGCCTGGATACTGGCTCAGTCAGGCATTACTTCCATTGCTGTCGGTATGCAGACAATCGATGAAGTGCTGCTGAATACAGCCATATTTTCCGGAAAAAATCCTGACAGTCAGCTCTGGGACAACGTGAAAGCAGCACCCAGAAGACTGCTGGTGGAAGATTGGTGCGCCGGTTGCGGCCAGTGTGCCTCGCGCTGTCCGGCAGGGGCATTAGCCGTTGTTGAGGGCAAAGTCAGAGCCGATTACGCCCGGTGTATCTTATGCGGTTATTGCGGCGCCTATTGTCCGGATTTCTGTTTAAAAGTAATTTAATAAAAATATCTATTTTGCTATATATTTTGGAGGATATATGCGTATACTAGCACTTGACGTTGGGGACAAAACCATAGGTGTGGCTGTTTGTGACGAACTCAAACTGACAGCACAAGGGGTGGAGGTTGTCAGGCGAACGACGCCGTCCCGGGACTTTGCCAGGCTGAAAGAACTGATTAACCAGTATCAAGTGGGATTGGTTGTTATCGGTTTGCCCAAAAATATGAATGGTACTATCGGTCCCCGGGGTGAACTCGTAAAACAGTTTGCTCAGGACATGCTGCAAACTATTCCGGATGTGGAAGCTGCCTTTTGGGATGAACGCCTGTCAACCGTAGCGGCGGAAAAGTCATTGATAGCGGCTGATGTCAGCCGGGCCAAACGCCGTCAGGTTATTGATAAAATGGCTGCTGTATTTATACTGCAGGGCTATCTTGACAGTTTGCCCCGCACAACAGCAAGAGAGCCATAGGTTTCCTTGACAGGATATGTTTTCTAGGATACAATTACATTGCGTATGAGTAAAATGAGGTGAAGAAATGGCTGACAATGAAAAAGATGATATCATGGAGTTTGAAGACGAACCGGTAGTAGTCATGACTGACGAAGAAGGCAACGAATACTATTATCGCGAAGATATGATTGTTCCTGTTGGTGACAAGCGTTTCGCTATACTGGTACCCATCGACGTTGAAGAAGAAGGCGGCGAAGACAGCTGTAGCTGCGGTTGTGGCTGTGATGAAGAAACCGATGTGTTTATTGCCCGGATTGATGTTGATGAAGATGGCGAAGAAATTTACGTAGATCCAACAGATGAAGAGTTTGAAGCAGTTCGCCAGGCTTATGAAGAATTAGTTTTTGAAGACGAGGAAGAATAAAAATAAAGAAGCCGAACAGGCTTCTTTTTTTATTGTTTGTCTACCTTGGCATTATATATTATAATATAATAGCTTCAGATTACAGGAACGGGAGATAGTTAATGATTATGCTGAAAAATTTGATGTCTACAACAACTATGGTCAGCATACTGGTAATAACACTTGTTGGTTTTAGCGCTATGCTTGGCTGGACGTTTGCTCAACCGGCCGGTACTGCCGGTGAACCGGTTGTTTTTACTGTTAAACCAGGCACTCCGACCAAAGTAATTGCAGATGAACTGGAAAACAGAGACTTAATTAAAAATGCGTTCGTCTTTCGGATTGCTGCTAAGCTTCGAGGTGTGGAAAACTCGCTGCAGGCTGGAGAATATGCGATTAGCCCGGTAATGCCAGTGAACCAAATGCTTGATATGATGTCACAAGGTCAAACCGCCTATCAGCAAATTACTATTCCGGAAGGATATACCGTTGATCAGATTGCCGGGCTATTGGCTGAGAAAAAAATAGCTGATCCGGAAAAGTTTAAAGCTTTGGCTAAAACCTTTTCCCCCTATCCGTATATGCAAGCTAACCCTAATACAAAATATAGTGCCGAAGGATTTATTTTTCCTGACACATACCGGTTTGCCAAGGGAATCAGTGAGGAAGAAATGCTGGCCCTGATGGTCAAACAATTTGATGCCAAACTAACACCTGATCTCAGACAGCAGGCAGCCCAACAGGGGCTTTCTGTCCGTGAGGTCATTATCCTGGCTTCACTGGTAGAAAAAGAAGCTAAACTGAGTGAAGAACAGCCGGTAATTGCCGGTGTATTTTCAAATAGAATGAAGAAAGACATGCCGCTGCAATCCTGTGCCACCATTCAGTATATTTTGGGGTATCCGAAGGCTGAACTTACCATTCAGGATACACAAATTGATTCCCCGTATAACACCTACCAGAGTATGGGATTGCCGCCAGGACCTATTGCCAATCCGGGCAGTGCAGCCATTAAAGCGGTACTTTTTGCTGAGAAGACCGATTATTTGTATTTTGTTGCCGATAAACAGGGCAAGCATCACTTTAGTAAGACTTATGAAGAACATTTGAGCGCAATCAGTCAGGTGCAGATTTAGTATGGACAAGCAACAGCAGATCTTAATTACCATGCAGGACTACGCCAATATTCATAAGGTACCAATTATCAGCCGGGAAGGCGGCCGCTTGCTGCAGGAAGTGACTGCAGCCGCCAAACCGGTATCGATTTTAGAAATCGGGACAGCGATTGGCTATTCCACGCTCTTATTGACGGCTGCAATGGCACCGAATGGCAAGATCACAACCATTGAGCAAGATGGAGCCCGGCTCGAAATTGCCAGCAATTTTTTGGCTCAGGCGGGCAAGCTTGAGCAGGTTACCATGATTGCCGGTGATGCCGGCGAGGTTTTACCGGCATTAACCGGCAGTTTTGATTTGGTATTTATTGATGCAGCCAAGGGGCAATATCTTGACTATTTGCATAAAGTTATGGATAAACTGCTTCCAGGAGCTGTTATTATTGCCGATAATGTTCTATTTAGAGGCTGGGTTCTTGATGACAGTAACGCACCCAGACGTTTTCGCACAATTATTAAACGGCTTAAGGCGTACCTTGACTTTGTAACTAAGGATAAGCGGTTCAAGACGGTAGTGCATCACACTGGTGATGGTATGGCCGTATCGCATTATCAGGGAAGGGCGAATATATGAAAATACCGGAGTTGTTAGCCCCAGCGGGGAATTTAGAAAAACTAAAGATGGCGCTCCTTTATGGAGCAGATGCTGTGTATATGGGCGGAAAAGCATTTGGCCTGCGGGCCTTCAGCGACAATTTTGAAGAACATGAACTGAAACAAGGCATTGATTTTGCTCACAGTCTGGGCAAAAAAGCCTATATCACGATTAACATTTTTCCTCATAATGATGACCTGGCTGCTTTGCCTGATTACATACGCACTGTTGCTGCTATGGGCGCTGATGCTATCATTGTCTCAGATCTTGGCGTCTTTCGCATAGCCCGCCAAGTCGCGCCGGCGCTGCCTATTCATATCAGCACACAGGCTAACAGCACAAACTGGTCGACCGTTCAGTTTTGGCAAGAGCTTGGTGCAGCACGGGTGGTGCTGGCAAGAGAACTTTCACTGGCCGATATCAGACTTATTCGGGAAAAGGTAGCTGTTGAACTGGAAGCTTTTGTTCATGGTGCGATGTGTATGTCTTATTCGGGGCGCTGTCTGATAAGCAATTATCTAACAGGACGTGACGCTAACCGGGGACAATGTGC
The DNA here is from genome assembly GCF_001941975.2 of Sporomusa sphaeroides DSM 2875. Lineage (NCBI taxonomy): Bacteria > Bacillati > Bacillota > Negativicutes > Selenomonadales > Sporomusaceae > Sporomusa > Sporomusa sphaeroides. The sequence goes on from NZ_CP146991.1 coordinate 2,209,346, forward strand.
GCAGCCTTGCCGCTGGAAATATCATGTTATGGAAGAAAGCAGGCCGGGAGTTTATCTGCCTGTGGTGGAAGATGAACGCGGTACCTATATCTTCAATTCCAAAGACTTATGTCTTATTACTTATTTGCCTGAGTTAATTGACAGTGGCTTAGACAGTTTTAAAATTGAAGGCCGCATGAAAAGTGTTCATTATGTTGCTACCGTTATCAAGGTTTACCGGGAAGCCATTGATGCTTATGTCAGTGCAGGCGGTGCCTTTCACTTTAAGCAGGAATGGCTGGAAGAACTGCAAAAAGTATCGCACCGGGAATATACAACCGGCTTTTATTTTAATAAAACTACCGAACAGGATCAGATTTATACTTCGTCCAGCTATTTGCAAACCCATGATTTTATCGGACTTGTCAAAGAATATGATCCGGCAACAGGCAGGGCTGTTGTTGAGCAGCGCAACAATATGAAGGTTGGGGAACAAATTGAAATTATGCAGCCTGGCAGAGAAAATTTCGTTCAGACCATTCGGGCGATGTTTGATGCCGAAGGTCATGCTATCGATGTAGCGCCTCACCCGCAGCAAATTATAACCATGCCGGTAGACAAACCAGTGGTACCTTACGCTATGCTAAGGCGTCCTGAGGCCAAACGGGGGTTTGAATGAAAGACACGATAAAACCGATCTGCATTCAGGTTGAACCCAAAGATGTAAATTTTGTCAACCGAATCATGGAAGGATATGAATATCTGGGGGTTGTCAGTACTTTGGACCGGAAGGCCGGAATTTTGATAATCCGGGCAACCCCGGATACGGTCGGCGATGTCCGTGAAATACTGGCCCATCTGCCGATTGAGGTTCAATATATTGAAGCCTGAATAACCTTTTACTTTAATAAGCCATACTATGCCTATATGTTTCATACAGAAAGGCGGCAGTATGGCTTATTCCAATAGACGCATTTATCAATTGTTATTGTTTTTTCTGGTGGCAGCAGGCTTCTTAGTTCTGCGATTGTTTTATCTTCAGATTATTCACGGTCCGCAGTTAGCGCTGGAAGGGCTGAGTATTCGTGTGCAGGAACTACCGGTAGAAGTTGCCAGAGGCGAGATATTGGATTGTAACCGTTTACCGTTAACCAGCACTTCGCAACAATATAATGTTATCGTATTTCCCGGTCAAATTGAGCATAAAACAGGACAAGCGTTACATAAACTGGATACCATTATCGACTTGCCGCAGGTGCAGCTTGATATGGCGCTGCGCCGCCTAAGCACCAGCCAATATCCTTTTCGGCTGGCTAAAGATATCGGTTATGATGCTGCTCGGAAGATCAACGAAATGCAGATACCAGGGATTGTGGCTGTTGCTGAAAAAGTTCGCTATGGTCATGGTGCGCTGGCTGCTCATGTGGTTGGTTATATCAATGCGGCAGATAACAAAGGGGTCAGCGGCATTGAGGGGATGTATGATGAATTATTACATGGCAGCCAGCCTGAATATGTGGCCGCACTTGTAGATGCCGGCCAGCAGCTTATTCCCGGCCTGGGCTATAAACGGATGAAACTCACTGCCGGCAACAGAGAAAGCAATATTATTTTAACCATTGACAAACATATTCAGCAAAAAGTCGAAGAAGTTATGGATCATACTATGGTTAAGGGTGCCGTGGTAGTTATGCGCCCCCATACAGGCGAGGTGCTGGCTATGGCTTCACGGCCGGCTTTTGATGCGAATAATCTGAGCCATTATTTGGATCAAAACAGTGCTCCGCTCTTAAACCGGGCAATTTCAGCCTACCAGCCCGGATCGGTGTTTAAATTGGTAGTAGCCGCAGCTGCATTGGAAAGCAAGACCGTGCGCATGGATGACAGCTTTTTTGATCAAGGCTTCATTGATGTGAATAATGTCCGGTTCCAGGGATGGGATTACGAACAAGGGCCCAAAGGCCGGCTGACGCTTACGGAAGCCATGGCCCATTCCAGTAATCCGGTATTTATTGAAATAGCTTTAAAACTGGGAGCTGACAAGCTTATTACTATGGCCCAAAAGCTTGGGTACGGTTCCCGGACCAAGCTGGATTTTTGGGGTGAAAGTAAAGGTAATTTGCCGGAGAGTGATCAGTTATATCCGGGTGATTTGGCTAATTTAGCCATTGGCCAGGGTTTTTGTGAAGCTACACCGGTACAGTTGGCCCAAATGACGGCAACCATTGTCAACGACGGGATCAAAGTGGAGCCATATATTGTAAGCATGTTTGCCAGTCCTGACGGTGCAATTGTAAAAAAATTTCAACCCAGTTCGGCGGTGCGGGTAATGTCACGGCAAACGGCCGAAAGATTGCGGACAATGATGGCAGCTGTTACTCAATATGGAACCGGCCAGGCTGCTTATGTAGAAGGGGCTGGTTCGGCCGGTAAAACAGGTTCGGCTGAAACCGGGCGAATCAGTTCAACCGGTAAAGGTATTAACCACGCTTGGTTTGCCGGGTTTACACCCCTTGATCGGCCGCAATATGTCATAGTTATATTTGTCGAAGAAGGCATGTCAGGCAGCAATGTTGCTGCTCCCATTTTTCGGGAAATAGCAGCAGCTGTTTTGAAGCAGTAACACGGCTGGCAGGAAGGGAATACCTTCATCGTTTTTTGTAGTCAAAATAAAAAATATATGCTAAAATGTAAAAGCTGGTACATACATAACCATTTTTTTGAATAAATTGTAATTGCTAGCTAAGGAAGACAAGTGCTGGAGATGATGGATTGAGAGCAGATACAGAAAAAATATTGGTTTTGCACGGACCCAATCTGAATTTGCTGGGAAAGCGTGAGCCGGATATATACGGTGCGACTACACTTGAAGATATTAATACAATGCTGCAGGAAAGGGCAGAAGGATTGGGTTTGGAACTGACTGTCATTCAGACAAACCATGAAGGCGTCATGATTGATGCCATTCAGCAGGCTCAGGGCCAGTATGCCTGTATTATTATCAATCCGGCCGCCTTTACCCATTATAGCATTGCTGTGAGGGATGCACTGGCAGCAGTCAGTGTTCCTGCTATTGAAGTGCATTTATCGAATATCTATCGCCGGGAAGACTTCCGTCATCATTCGGTTATTTCACCAATAGCTGTTGGCCAAATAGCAGGATTTGGTGCAAATAGCTACCTGTTGGCGCTGGAAGCAGCAGCAGGTTTACTAGGAGCAGATAAACAATGATCGAGCAGCGGCTGGCAAGATTATATGCAATGATGGACACAGGCGGGGTTGATGGCATTATTGTCACCAAACCGGAGAATCGTCACTATTTTAGTGGTTTTACCGGATCGGCGGGTGTACTGCTGATCAGCCGGCAAACACAAAAGGTATTGACTGATTTTAGGTATATTGAACAAGCAAACCAGCAAGCGCCGTTATACCAAGTTGTCCGGCACGGAGCGTCCCTCTTTGAGACGCTGGCAGAGCATTGCCGAGACATGGGAATGGTGCGTGTTGGTTTTGAAAGTGATTTTGTGACATGGGAATTTTATCAAAAATTGGCAGCGCGTCTGATGGCCATAGAGCTTAGGCCTGTTACACTTGATGCCTTACGTATGGTTAAAGATCAATCGGAACTGGAACTGCTCACCAAAGCGGTTGAGATTGCCGATTTTGCCTTTGACCAAACTCTCAAGATAATTAAACCGGGAATTACAGAATTAGAAGTTGCGTTAGAGCTGGAATACCAAATGCGCAAGCTTGGTGCTGAAAAACCGGCGTTTGATACGATTGTGGCTTCCGGAGCGAGAGGTGCGCTGCCGCATGGGAGGGCTACCAATAAAGTCATCGAAGCCGGGGATTTTATAACTATGGATTTTGGCGCAGTTTATCAGGGATATCATTCTGACATGACGCGGACGGTTGTGGCAGGACGAGCGACTGATAAACAGCGCGAAATATATAATATTGTATTAGCGGCTCAATTGGCGGGTGTGAATGCCGTGAAGGCCGGGAAAAGAGGCAAGGAAATCGATGCCGTTTCCAGGCAGATAATTGCTGATGCCGGCTATAGTGAATACTTTGGGCATGGTTTGGGCCATGGGGTGGGGCTGTTTATCCATGAAGAGCCCCGATTGTCGCCGTTAGGGGAAGTCGTCCTGGCAGAAGGCATGGTGGTGTCTGTTGAGCCGGGAATTTATCTTCCCAGCTGGGGCGGCGTACGGATTGAAGATTTAGTTGCAGTTTCTGCTGCCGGCTGTACAGTTCTTACTGCCAGTAGCAAGGATTTAATAGAAATAGCTAATTGATCGAACTATGGGGAGGCTTATCAATGATTTCAGTAAATGATTTTCGTACCGGTGTAACAGTGGAAATTGAGGGTGATGTCTGGCAGGTTGTTGACTTTCAACACGTAAAACCAGGCAAAGGAGCTGCATTTGTCCGGGCCAAATTAAAAAATGGCCGTACCGGTGCTGTTGTTGAGCGGACGTTCAATGCTGGCGAAAAATTACCCAAAGCACATGTTGATCGTCGTGAAATGCAATTCCTGTATGAAAGCGACGGAATGTTCAATTTAATGGATAATGAAACTTTTGAACAGATTGAATTATCGGCTGAGCAAATGGGTGATGCGCGTAAATTCTTAAAAGAAAATATGAATATTGCCGTATTATTCTTCCAAGGTAATGTAATTGGCATGGATTTGCCTATGTCGGTTGAACTTACTGTTGTTGAAACAGACCCCGGTATTCGTGGCGATACCGCCACCGGTGGTACCAAACCGGCTAAGCTGGAAACCGGCCATGTTGTGCGTGTGCCGCTGTTTATCAATGTCGGTGAGGTTTTGAGAATAGATACCCGTTCCGGCGATTATATCGAGCGGGCATAACAGCTAAATAACTGTAAGACATAAAACCCCCTGGTGCTGCATCCGGTGATATACTTTATGTTATCGCCGGATGCAGCACTAAGTTATGTTTTAATAAGCATTGGACATACTACTAGTAGCCAATGAATAGTAGAACATAGCTAAAGGGGGTTAAGTTTTTTATGAGAAATCTTAAGGAAAAGGTCGCCTATTTACATGGATTAACTCAAGGACTTAATGTTAACGAACATTCATCTGAGGGCAAAGTTTTGCTCAATATTATTGATGTACTTGATTCTTTCGCTGATGAAGTCCGTAATGTCAACCTGGCGCAAAGAGAACTCGAAGATTATGTGGAGTCTATTGACGAAGATCTGACTGACCTTGAAGAAGAAGTATATGAAGAAGATTTTGACAATGAAGATGATGATGATTACGACGATGAGATGTATGAAGACGTCTTTGAAGACGATATGGTTGAAGTGGCTTGTCCGGATTGTCATGAACTGGTTACTTTTGAATCCGAGATATTAGATGATGTGGAGGATATCGAGGTTACCTGCCCGTACTGTGGCGGTGTAGTTTATGACAATACCCTGGATATTACGGCAAATCATATGCATGATACAAAAGATTCTAACCATATTATGCATCCAGGTATATAATTATATTTCGCTTTAGCCTCATCCCGGGAAAACTCCCGGGATTTATTTTTTTGCAAAATTGCCAGTGGTTCGCATAAGTCATGTTCTTCTTTTTTGGTATATATTTTTTTCCCCGACATATCTATGTAAAGAAACCAGGTGCAAGACAAGTTACCATATCAGTAGTTATGGGGATGAAAAAATAATGAAAAACAGGAAAAGCATTTTACAACAGGAGATTTGTCCGGTCTTGCCTTCCCATATTGCCAGCTTGTTACTGCAGCTGCCTGACAACATTATCAATGAGATCACCGAAATCCGTATCAGGGTCAATCAGCCCTTACTGCTGGTCTTAGACAACAGCGATATTATGGTTCCACAGGCAGGTAAAACGGCTGCGTCAGAGGCCTATTGCTGCAACAGCCAGGATTTGTCCCGTATATTTCAACTGTTATGCAAGAATTCCGTTTATGCTTTTGAAGAAGAAGTGAGTCAAGGATATTTGACTATTCCTGGCGGTCACCGGGTTGGTTTGGCTGGACAGGCAACAGTTTTTGCCGGGGTCATTAAAACAATCAAGTGTATCAGCTCGCTAAATTTCCGGTTGGCCAAAGCTATTCCGGGCTGTGCCGACAGTATTCTGCCTTATATGGTAGACCGGGAATGCGGGAGGATAGTAAATACCTTGCTCATTTCACCGCCACGGTGTGGTAAAACCACCATCCTGCGCGATCTAATCAGACAGTTAAGTACAGGTAAGCCGTCACTCGGTATTGCCGGAGTACAAATTGGTGTGGTGGACGAACGTTCCGAAATTGCCGCCTGTCAAAACGGAATTCCCAGTGTCGATTTAGGTCCGCGTGTTGATGTGCTTGATACCTGCCCCAAAGCAAGCGGGATGCTTATGCTGATCCGTTCAATGGCTCCTCAGGTAGTAGCAACAGATGAATTGGGACGGCAGGAAGACGTAATTGCGGTAAGGGAGGCCATTTGTGCCGGTGTAACAGTGGTTGCTACCGTTCATAGCCGGACGGTTAATGAGCTGTATGAGCGTCCGTACATTGGCGAATTACTGGCACAAAAGCTTTTTGACAGGTATGTCGTCCTTAGCAGTCGCTTAGGGCCAGGTACTATTGAAGAAATATTCGATTCACGCCAAGAAAAAGTTTTATATACTTGTCCGGATGAGGTGGGAATATGTGGTTGAAAATACTAGGCAGTTTGCTGGTCATCATTGCCAGCGTTTCTCTGGGGTTTATGTTAGCGGCACAGTATGCCGAACGTCCGCGGCAAATTCGCCAAATAATCAGTTGTTTGTCGGCGCTAAAGTCTCATATTAATTATACGGCAATCCCCTTACCGGCAGCCTTAGTTCAGTCTACCGGCGGTATTACCGGGCCTATAGCCGAATTGTTTCAAGCCATGGCATCATTACTGGCAGATAACGGCTTAACACCACAGGCGGCATTGAATCAGGCCCTTAAAGACTCAAATAAGCTAGTCTTACATAACCCTGAAAGGGAAGTTCTGTCAGTATTTAGCGCCAACTTAGGTGGTATGAACCGGGAAGAACAACATAAATCGCTTGATTTGGCCCAGGAACAATTATCACGGATTCAATATGAAGCCGAAAGACTATGTGAACAGAATGTTAAAATGTATCGCTATCTGGGTATCTGCGGCGGGTTGGCAGTAGTCATAGTTCTGGTATAACCAAACCATATCTTTAGTAGTAAAAGGAGGGTAATGATGGGGCTGGATATTCTATTTAAAATTGCCGGGGTAGGTATCTTGATATCGGTTTTCCACACTGCGTTAAAACAGGCAGGCAAGGAAGACATGGCTCATCTATGTACACTTGCCGGTTTTGCCATGGTGTTATTATGGGTGGTACAACTATTAGGCCGCTTGTTTAACACCGTCCAGGACGTATTTAAGCTGTTCTAAGGGGTGTTGTAAGCGTCATGGAAATCATTCAAATCATTGGGCTTGGATTTATCGTTACCTTGCTAATCTTAGTAATAAAACAGCAACGTCCTGAGCTTGCCGTACAGCTCGGCTTGACGCTGTCGGCTATTATCTTTTTAATGGTGCTAAGCAAACTGAATGTTGTACTTGATTTATTTCGTGACTTAGCAGAAAAAGCCAATATTAGCCAGATGTATTTAAATACTATCCTCAAAATTATTGGTATTGCTTATGTGACCGAATTTGGTGCCCAAGTATGTCGTGACGCTGGTGAAGGAGCAGTCGCCGGAAAAATTGAATTTGCCGGCAAGATATTGGTTATGGTTATGGCCGTACCAATTATCGCCTTGGTACTGGATACCATTGTAAGACTCATTCCTTAAGGTGGAGTGTGTGTGAAGAAAATAATAATAATAGTGTTACTGCTTGTTTTGTATAGCAATATTGCCTGGGCAGCACCTGAGGAAAATCAGGCAATTCCGTTTGAGTTGCTGGAGGAGTCATCAGTCAATCAGGTAAATCACTTTATTCAGACCGTTAATAAGGAATTGCATGAAGATATCCCGCTCTTGACTACCGATGTAATTAAAGATATTGCCAGTAAGGGATTTTCTATTGACTGGCAGGCGGTAGGTAATAAATTTATTGCCTACCTGTTTAAGGAATTAGCAACCAATATCCATCTTATGGGTAAACTTTTGTTTTTGGCTGTTTTGTGTGCTTTATTACAGAATTTGCAAAATTCATTTGAGCAATCCTCCATTTCACTATTATCCTATAGTGTCTGCTTTATTTTCCTGTGTGTCATTGCCTTAAGTGCTTTTTATCAAGGACTCTCCCTTGCGCGGGAAACTGTAGGCAATATAGTTGGCTTTATGGAGGCACTGCTGCCGCTGCTGCTGTCTCTGCTAGCCGGAGTTGGTGCTTTGACCTCGGCAGCATTGTTTACCCCGTTAATGCTATTTGTGGTTAGTGCAACCAGTGTGGTGGTTAAAGATATCATCTTACCTTTGTTATTTTTAACTGCAGTTTTAGAATGTGTCAACTATCTCTCCGGCAAATACAAACTCAGTAATTTGACCAGTGTGCTGAAACAGGCCGGTATGATGGTACTGGGCTTAGTACTTGTAGTATTTATTGGCATAGTAAGTATTCAGGGAGTCGCCGGCAGTGTTGCCGACGGGCTGACCTTGCGGACGGCAAAATATGCAACAGCCACCTTTATCCCGGTAGTGGGTAAAATGTTTGCCGATACGGTTGAATTAGTTATGGGGGCATCCCTGGTATTAAAAAATGCGGTAGGCATCTTTGGTGTATTGACAATTGCATTGCTGTGTGCGCTGCCTGTCATCAAACTTATCTCCCTGGTAGTAGTAATTAAAATTGCCGGAGCACTGATCCAGCCCATGGGTGATGAGAATATGGCTAAATGTCTTGATGCTATGGGTAATAACCTGTTATTGGTATTCGGTGCGTTACTCACCGTTGTTCTCATGTTGTTTTTGGTAATTACTATGATTATCGGTGCCGGCAGTGTTGCCATGATGCTCCGATAGGCTTATGGCAGGTGATGGTATGATTGATTCTATTACGGTTTGGGTCAAGGGTATAGTATTTGTCGTACTATTTGCCTCTTTTCTGGAACTGTTGCTGCCTAGCAACAGTATGCAGCGATTTGTGCGAGTGATTATGGGCTTGTTTATTATGCTTACTATTTTACAACCCGTTATTGAGATTATGGAGAATAAGTGGACCAAAGACCTGCAGCCGGCATTAGCAACCCGGTCCGAGAGCCGTCCGGATGATATTTTACACGCAGCCAATCATGTTGTCGATAAAAGGGAACAATTAGCCCGTGATATCTACAAACGGGATTTGGCCAAGCAAATTAGGGCAACAGTACTGGCTATTGACGGGGTTGCTGACGCCAAAGTGACAGTAGACTTAGATAGCACTGACGAGCAAGGCAGCAAAGGTAAAAGTATCGGGAGGATTAAAAATGTAGTGATTTATATTGAACCGGGAATTACTGCCGATGAACGAAAGATTGAAAAAATAACCGTTGGTGGTCCGGCTATCCGCGAAACATCAAAAAAACCGGAACAATTATCTACAGCAGTAACTGACAAGGTTAAACGGACAGTGTCTGAGCTATATCAGCTTAAGACCGGTCAAATTGGGGTTAAACGCTTACATTAAGCCTGCAAAGTAAAAGTCAAGTGGTGAATTGAAAAAGAAATGAGCCAGTAAAAATATGCACCACAAACAAGCCACCGCAAAAAGCGCTGGCTGACAAGTGAATTGCAGGGGACTATTCGGTTGTAGTAAGCGAAGCCAAGTATTCCTTCACTTTCCCATAGTAAATACGTAGAAACTTGTTAGCCCCGGCGGTCATGTAGACGAAGTACGGTTTACCTTCGGCACGCTTCTTGTCCATGAAGCAAAACACCGGGTCGTCAGACGGAGCTTTCTTAATAAGCACATCCATCACCAGAAAAAGCGTTTTCCGTAGCTCCGGGGAGCCGTGTTTAGAAACGGAGCTGCTCTTGGCCTCGTATCTACCGGACTGGTTTGCACCAGGGTCAACGCCGGCAAAGGCGGTTAAAGAGTTGCGGCGCTCGAAGCGCATCACATCGCCAATTTCGGCCATGAGTTGTGGCCCAAGCGACTCTCCAACGCCGTACAGTGACATTACGACAGGATATTCAGGAAGTTGCTGAGCCAGCCGCTTCATTTCTGTGCGAAGCAATTCAACCGTTCTAGCTGTGACGTTTAGCTGATCAATAGCTTGCCGAAGCAGTAGCTTGGTCAAGGAATCCTTGGGGAGCATGGCAATTAAGTTCTTCGCTTGCGTATGGATTTCAGAGGCTTTCACAGAGTTGAAATTGTACCCATGCCGCTGGCACCATGTATGGTAACGCTTAATAAATGCAGTCTGTCCCATACACCGAACACAGTCCACATGCCAGAAAGACGCAGCAAAGTCCACCCACTTCTGGCTGCCATCCTCACGGGTGGGGCTGGAGAAAAGTGCATTAGCTCCAGGATAGGTCTGATCAAGAAGGGCAATGAGGTTATTCTTCATAGCAATCTTGCTCTTGTTGTATAGACCATATTGCCGGTTCATAGTTTTCAGTTGGTAACGAATCGTATCCATAGGAGTATGTTGACGTAGTTCTATCCAGTTGTCAAGACCATACCGAGCGATCTTCATGGAGTCGGCTTTATCCGTTTTGACACGCCGGAGGGAGTTGTTGCCGTAATCCTTAATGAGCTTCGGATTGACTGCGCAGACAAAGATTCCTGAGTTATGGAGTATCTGAGCTACTGGTTCGTAATATCGCCCCGTATGCTCTAGAATGGCCCTTGTTTCACCGTCCAGGCTTTTCAGGTAGCCTGCCAGTTTACGGAGTTCACTGGTGGTGTGAGGCACCTCATACGGTTTAACGACCACTTCTCCAAAGGGACGGACAACAGCAATCATGCTCTTACCTTTGGAAACATCAATTCCTACTGCGTTCATCAAACACGCTCCCATTACAGATTAACAATTGGCAGGCCAGCCTTCTATCATTGCCGATTCTATCTGTTTGATGACACGGACGCACTGGTTGACAGTGGTTCTACCTGCATAAATCGAACGCTGCGAATGAGAGGCTGGCTGACTGACTTAAATACGGACGTGGTTAGTCCTTGGAGGTTTCCGTCAGACCCATTGCTCTTTCATTCTATCAGCTTAGGCAACAATGTGGCGAAAACATGGCTGGTTGTCATGTTTTAGTCCCTAAATCTATAGTAACAGGAGGTTACATGGTATGACTGCATTAAAAATATCTCTTAAAGAATGGCTGGCAGGAGTAAAAAAAACCATACCCAGTCAAATTGTAAAAGCCGGAGCGGTAAATGCCAGACTGATCTGGCTGGGACTACTCGGAGTTATGCTGCTGGTTGTTGGTGGAGTTTATGAGCCATTTAGCGCGCCTGCACCCGCGGTGCCCTTAGAAACACCTAAGACTACTCCGGCTGTAAGCCGCAGTTATGAAGAAGCTCTTGAAAGTAAACTTGCCAATCTTCTGGCCCAGGTCAGAGGAGCCGGTTCCGTTTCGGTAAGTATTATCCTTGAAACCGGCGGTATGCAGGAGCATGCCAAAAACATTACCAAAGAAACTAAAACCGTACAGGAAAAAGATAATACAGGTGGTCTGCGTACGACAACAGAAATTAAAGAGACAGAGCAAGTATTGTTAAGCAGGGAAAATGGTGCCGACAAAGCGGTAATGGTACGGGAATTTAAACCGGTAATTAAGGGGGTTCTGGTCGTGGCCGAAGGTGCATATGATTCAACCGTAAAAGCCAACCTTACCAAAGCTGTCGAATCAGGTTTGGGGATTCCATCCTATAAAATTACAGTTATGCCCCAAAGAAAGTGAGGTGAGAGGGATGAAAATAATATCGGTATTTTCTGTGAACAGGCTGGGGAAGATGGCTATTTTTGTAGTAGTAATCGGTATTTTTTCCCTGCTGCTCAGTGGTGCCTGGAATTATATTCAGGATACGTATCAGGTCAGGGCTGACAGATCGAATGCTATGCAAGTTACCAGGCCAATACTATCAGAGCAAGTCGTACCTGTTATGGCTCCGGATTTTTTTACCGAATACCGGTTAGAACGGGATAAAATCAGGAGTGAAAGGTCAGACCTTTTGCGGGAGATTATTAAAAATGCTGCAGCTGAAGATACTAAGCATCAGGCGCAAGAAACCATTTTAAAAATGACTCTGGAAAAACAGCGTGAGGCTGAAATGGAAAACCTGATCAAAGCAAAAGGGTTTACCGATGCCCTTGTATTTATCAGTGACAATTCAGTAAGCGCAGTAGTAAAGACCACGGCGCTTACCCAGGAAGAAGTTGTGCAAGTGGCAGAAGTGATCAGCCGCCTTGCCGGAGTTAAGCCTGAAGATATAACGGTTAGTGCCAAACCCTGAGTGGAGTTGTAGCTTTGCTTACTTTTTCGCATCATCTTTATAAAAGCTCAGCACAAGTTGTGTTTTCTTTATTGCTTAAATTGTAAAAATGGAAAAAGCTTGGTATAATAATATAAATATAATACCTGTATGCAGTAAGGCAGCATTAACTTTAGGGCGGGGTTTTTACTCCAGCTAAGGTTAATCGCCCAACTTCCAGGGATCCTCCTAAACTCCTATTTAAAGCAAATGGGAGTCTTAGAGCGGGTTGGTCATCAGATAATTTGGTATTTAGATTCAGGATTTTGAGGGGGAGGATTAGAATGGATAATCGACAGGAAAGAACAGAACAAACTGATGTAGGTTCGATTCGGATAGCTGATGAAGTGGTTGGCATTATTGCCGGACTGGCAGCAACCGAAGTACCCGGTGTTGCCGGAATGAGCGCCGGTTTGGTGGGTGGCATTGCCGAAATGCTGGGTAAGAAAAATCTCTCTAAAGGTGTTAAGGTTGAAGTTGGAGAGAAGGAAGCCGCGGTAGATTTATATATAATTGTTGAATATGGTGTACGTATACCTGATGTTGCACTGCGAGTCCAGGAGAATGTTAAACGGGGAATTGAGTCAATGACCGGTCTGGATGTTGTTGAAGTCAATATTCATGTTCAAGGCGTAGGCTTTGCTCAGGACGTTAAAGAAGACGATATTAGGGTAAGATAAAGAAAACACGGCTTGCGCCGAGCCTTTGGCGACAGCGCAAACCGATGTTGCCCTTATCCTGCTTTTAAGAAAGTCATACTTTCTGTTAGGATAAAGAAAACACGGTAAACCAGTAGTCCGCCAAGTTTCAAACCATGGGATGGATTTGGGCTTGGCGGGACTGCCAGGTAAGGCAAAGAAAGGAGACGCTATGGGGATCATTGACCGCATTATGTTATCTATTTACACATTTTTCTTGGCGTTTTTATCGGTTGTCGTTATTCTCCTGTCTTTACGCCTTATTCCTTTGGAATTGGCGTGGACAAGTCTTGCTTATGTGTATGGTCAATGGGAAGCTTCGCTGGTTGGCGCTGTTTTTTTTCTCGTAAGCATCAGATTGCTGTTAGCCGGTCTCCGTTCCCGCAGAGTGAAGAATACCATTGTTCATCATAATGACATGGGAGATGTGCATATTTCTCTTATGGCTGTGGAAAATCTGGTGGAGAAAGTTGCCAGACATATTCGCGGTGTACGTGACATTAAAGTAGATGTTTCAATGGCCCATGAGAACATTATTGTTCGGATGAAAGTCAAAATCAGTCCGGAAAGTCATGTGCCGACCGTAGCTGCGGAGATTCAAAACCGTGTTCATGAATATGTAAAAAATACCGTGGGCATAGAATTAGCTGATGTTCAGGTTATGGTCGAAACCATTAGCAATGACTTCAAAACGAAACAGCGTGTTGAATAGGGGTGGCAGCATTGAACTCCAAATTGTTGGCAGAAATCTGGCAGAACCATAGCGGAAAAATGATTGGTGTTCTAGTGGGATTTGTCATCGGTATTCTCATCTTAATTTTTGGCTTTTTCCAGACATTATTTGTTGCTTTATGCGCTGCGGCCGGCTATGTAGTTGGCAAGCGAATTGATCAAAAAGAAGACATTATGGAAATATTGGACAAACTGCTGCCACCGGGTTACAACCGGTAGCTGCTTTGGAAAGAGGGACATTATGAGTCGCAGAAAGGCCCGTGAAATGGCTGTTCAAGCATTATTTCAACTTGATTTTAACGCCGGTGTTACCAGTGAAGAGGCACTTACCGCCGTCTTTAGCGAGCGTGAGGGAGCAATTAGCGAAACTACCAAAAGCTACGCAAAATCATTGGTGGAAGGCACCCAGAGCAACTTAGCCGCAATTGATAATTATATATCTGACCTATCACGGGAATGGAAAATTGACCGTATGGCCGGAGTCGACCGCAATATCGCCCGGATGGCTATTTATGAAATGAAATATAGTGAAGAACGCCTCCAGCCAGGTGTTGCGATTAACGAAGCCGTAGAACTGGCAAAAACTTTTGGAACCGAAGACTCAAGCCGTTTTATTAACGGAATTTTAGGGTCAATTGTAAAAAATAAGCAGTTATCATGAAGTATGTATTGGGAATAGACACTAGTTGTTATACTACTTCTGTTGCTATATTAGATGAGCAGGGAACGCCGGTTGCCGATTGCCGGCGCATTCTGGAGGTAAAAGCAGGTTCCCGGGGACTTCAGCAATCTGAAATGGTATTTCAGCATACACGTAATCTGCCGGATCTTTTTGCCCAGGCCTGTTTACCTGTCGGGAAACCTGTGAACTTCAGCGCTATCGGAGTGTCGGCTTTCCCCCGGCCTTTGTCAGACTCCTATATGCCGGCTTTTCTGGTGGGAGAAGGATATGCGAAAGTACTGGCTCTTAGTCAGGCTGTGCCCCTGCAGCGTATTAGTCATCAGGAAAACCATATTTTTGCCGGAATACGTTCAGCCGGCGGGCCTAAAACCGGCAGTTTTTTAGCTGTGCATCTATCTGGCGGAACAACCGAGATTGTTCGGGTATCACCTGCTGTATGTCCGTCTGCTGCCGGGCGGCTGAATATTGAAATTCTGGGTGGCAGTCTGGATATTCATGCAGGACAACTGGTTGACCGTATTGGCGTTCTGCTGGGCTTGACCTTTCCGGCCGGTCCCCAACTGGAGGCTTTGGCAGCCGCAGCCGGCGAGCCGGCTATCTATATCCCGGTGACTGTTCGTGGTGCCTCGGTTAGTTTTGCCGGGCCTGAGACCTATGTTCGCAGGCTGGTAGGCCAGGGCGCAGACAAAAGGGTAATTGCCGCCGGTGTTGAACTGTGTATTGCCCGTGCGGTCACTGCCATGATAAAATATGCTGTTGCCAATACCGGTTTAAACGATGTACTGCTTGTTGGCGGAGTAATGGCAAATAAGTGTATCCGGCAATATCTTGTCACCCAATTGGCAGACACCAATATAGCTCAATTATATTTTCCTGATATTATATATAGTCCGGACAATGCTACCGGGGCTGCTTATTTTGCTTTAAATTGCCGGTAGCTGCTCATGAATCCACCAATGCACTTTCCTGTGCATTGGATCAAAAAGTATATGCCAGGAAGTGGCACCCTGGTACAAAATTCTTTACCCAGACTTATGTCTGGTTTTTTTTACAATTATAAGTTATTATTATTAACAGTATGGTAACAGCTGTTACCATACAATAAATAAATTTGATGCCAGGTGGAATACAAATGAGTAATATATATACCGTTAGCGACCTGACAAAATATATCAAAAACTTGCTTGACCGGGATACCAGACTGATGTCAGTGTTTATCAAAGGTGAACTGTCTAATTTTAAAGCCCATTATTCAGGCCATTGTTATTTCACGCTTAAAGATGCCGGGTCCCAAATTAAAGGCGTCATGTTTAAAAGCCGCGCGCAATTTTTGAAATTTGAGCCGCGTGACGGACTTAAAGTTGTGGCCTATGGTCAGGTAACCGTGTTTGAACGGGACGGGCAATATCAACTCTATGCCGATCAGTTAATACCGGACGGGGTGGGGGAGCTGAGTCTTGCCTTCAATCAATTGAAAGAAAAATTGGCTGCAGAAGGACTCTTTGACGAAAGCCGCAAGCAACAACTGCCACTCATTCCGCAGGCTATTGGCGTAATAACGTCACCCACCGGAGCGGCGCTTAGAGACATTATCACGGTAGCCAAACGCCGTCACCCCGGCATACCGCTTATTTTGTATCCTGTGCAGGTTCAGGGGCTGGAAGCTCCCGGACAAATAGTAGAAGCAATCCGCGCGTTTAATCGTTTGCAGAATGTAGAGGTTATCATTGCCGGCCGGGGTGGTGGCTCCATTGAGGAGCTATGGGCGTTCAATGACGAACAAGTGGTGCGGGCCATTGCCGCATCAAGTATTCCCATAGTGTCGGCAGTCGGACACCAAACCGATTATACTTTGGCTGATTTTGCCGCCGACTCCCGGGCAGCAACCCCTTCCCAGGCGGCCGAAATGGTTGTTCCCGACGTTTATGAGTTGAAAAGGTATATCCAAACGCTGCAAACCATGCTGGAAAATACTATGCGGACATATATTAAACAAAGGCGGCAAGCCGTCTGTCAGTTGCGGGATAACAGAGTATTTACTCAACCGGAAAAATTGCTTGCCGAGCACCGTCAGCTGGTTGATTCCTATGTAGAACGGTTGGAACAGGCAGCGCGTAATAGTATCCTGACAAAACAGCAGCAGTTGAAACTACATGCGGAAAAATTAGCGGTATTAAACCCGCTTGCGGTACTTGCCCGCGGTTTCAGCCTGACGCGTACCCCGGCGGGACAAGTTATCAGTGCTGCCAATCAGGTAAAACCGGGACAACAATTAGAAATTATTTTAAATCATGGACGGCTTGAGGTTGAAGTCGCCTGTGTAAGGGAGAGCAAAAATGGCTACTAAAAGTAATAAGCAAAATAATGTATGTTTTGAAGATGCTCTTGGAAAATTAGAAGTAATTGTAAAAGAGTTGGAAGCAGGTGAATTGCCTCTGGAAGAAGCTTTGGATAAGTTCAGCCAAGGCATGTCCTATGCCAAGCTATGTTTTGAGCGCCTCAGCGCGGCCGAAAAGCAGGTTGATAAAATTCTGCAGCAGGAACAAGGGCGGTTAGTTGAGCAGCCACTTAATTTAGCGGAGGGGAATTAATTATGGGAAAAGCCACACTTGCTGAATATTGTCAGGTTAAAATCAGCCTGATAGATGAAGCCCTTTCGCAATATCTTCCTGCTGAAACCTATCCACCCATTATATACGAAGCGATGCGTTACAGCCTGTTTGCCGGCGGCAAGC
Organism: Sporomusa sphaeroides DSM 2875; assembly: GCF_001941975.2. NCBI lineage: Bacteria > Bacillati > Bacillota > Negativicutes > Selenomonadales > Sporomusaceae > Sporomusa > Sporomusa sphaeroides. Next base: position 2,226,643 of record NZ_CP146991.1, read on the forward strand.
GGCTCAGGCCGATCATGCTTATGGCAGCCGCTGATGCTGTTGGCGGCGATGGTAATGATTTTTTGCCGGTGGCTTGCGCTCTCGAGATGATACACACTTATTCGCTGGTTCACGATGATTTGCCAGCTATGGATAATGACGATTACCGTCGCGGCAAACTTACTAATCACAAGATATATGGCGAAGGTATGGCGATTTTAGCCGGCGATGGCTTGCTAACAGCCGCTTTTGCCATGATGGTTTCGCAAACCAAAGTTGATCCGGCTGTTTTGGTTACCGTGGTCGGTGAAATCGCAGCCGCTGCCGGTGCTGCCGGTATGATCGGCGGTCAAGCCGTTGATCTCATTTCTGAGGGGAAAACCATTGATGCCGCTACTTTGGAATTTATGCATCAGGCTAAAACCGGAGCTCTGTTCAAAGCGGCCCTGAGGGCCGGAGCTATGTTAGCCGGAGGCAGTAAAGCGCAAATTGATGCACTATCGCAGTATGCTGAACAATTTGGTTTGGCGTTTCAAATTACCGATGATATTCTTGATGTGGTTGGTACTCAGGAAAAAATCGGCAAGCCTGTGGGCAGTGACATAAGAAATCATAAAGCAACATATGTCACCTTGCATACCTTGGACGGGGCTAAACAACTGGCACAGCAGGCAGTGGACAATGCACTGACAAGTTTGGACAAATTTGGCCCGGAGGCCCATATACTGCGTGAACTGGTAATTTACTTAATAACTCGAGAAGCCTGAGGTGTAGACAATGGCCGAATTCCTGGCTGGAATAGGAAAAAACGTTATTTTAATGACAGCTATAACCGCCTGGTTTACGGCACAAGTGCTAAAAACGATAACAGCATATTGGCGGCATGGTGCTTTTAATGCCGAGCGCCTTGTCGGAGCCGGCGGCATGCCCAGCTCTCACACTGCGCTGGTAGTAAGTTTAGCCGTCGGGCTTGCACTCAGGGAAGGGCTTGAATCAGACTTGTTTGCCGTTTCAGTAATCTTAGCCGGCATAGTCATGTATGATGCTGCCGGGGTGCGCCGGGCGGCAGGCAAACAGGCCAAGGTTATCAACAAACTGGTACGTGAAATGCGGGTTGAGCATACCGTCCGGGAAACCAGGCTTAAAGAACTGTTAGGGCATACGCCGCTTGAGGTTTTGGGCGGAGCTGTGCACGGCTTTGTTATTGCCTATGCGTTTTATATATTTTATAGATGAATGTTGATTAGATATGCTATAATATGTTTGGTAAAGATAACTACCATTAGGTGTCATTTGACAAAATTGACTTGTTTGACGCCAGTAAGGGAAAGCGGGGAACCAGTTTGAGTAAACTGCTTAACGGTATTAATGGGCCACAAGATCTTAAACACCTGTCTGTGCTCCAATTAGAAAAGCTCGCCGGGGAAATCCGCGAGCTTCTTATACATACGGTAGCGAACAATGGTGGACATCTGGCCCCCAATTTAGGGGTTGTCGAACTAACGTTGGCGCTCCATAAAATGTTTGACAGCCCCAGAGACAAATTTATCTGGGATGTCGGACATCAGGCATATGTACATAAAATTTTAACAGGCCGGCGGGAAACCTTCTCCACCTTACGGACAAGCGGGGGGATTTGCGGATTTCCTAAACGGAGTGAAAGCCAGCACGACGCTTTTGGTTCCGGACATTCCAGCACCTCGATATCTGCTGCTCTCGGAATTGCGCTGGCCCGCGACATGTCGGGCGCAAAAGGCAATGTGGTTGCCATTATCGGGGACGGTTCGCTGACAGGCGGACAAGCATATGAAGCACTTAACCATGCAGGGCATTTGGCGATAAATCTCACAGTGATTTTGAATGATAACGAAATGTCTATTGCCAAAAATGTTGGCGCCATGTCCGAATATTTGGCTAAAATGCGTACAGCGCCGACCTACTCAAAAGTCAAGCATGATATTGAGTATCTACTAAGGCGGATTCCGGCTATTGGCGATAGTGTGGCCAATACTGCTGAACGGGTAAAAGACAGTTTGAAATATCTGTTAGTTCCCGGCATGTTGTTTGAAGAATTGGGATTCACTTATTTTGGCCCCATTGATGGTCATAACATTCCCTTGCTTTTGGATGTGCTGGATAAAACGAAAAGTGTTAAAGGGCCTGTGCTGATCCATTTATTAACCCAGAAAGGCAAGGGGTATGCGCCGGCCGAACGCAATGCCGATAAGTTTCATGGTGTCGGTCCTTTCTGTATTGAGACAGGCGAAATTCAAAAGAATGCAACCAGCGCACCATCCTATACCCAGGTATTTGGCGATACTATCGTCAAATTGGCGGAACAAAACCCTGATATTGTTGCAATAACCGCCGCCATGCCTGACGGTACAGGTCTTAAAAAATTTGCCGCAACCTTTCCTAAGCGTTTTTTTGATGTGGGTATTGCCGAGCAGCATGCCATTACTTTGGCCGCCGGTATGGCTACCCAGGGAAAACGTCCTGTTGTCGCAATATACTCTACTTTTATCCAGCGTGCTTATGACCAGATTCTCCATGACGTATGCCTGCAGAATCTGCCGGTTATCTTTATGCTGGACAGGGCCGGTATTGTTGGCGAAGATGGGCCAACCCATCATGGTGTTTTCGATTATTCCTTATTACGGCATATTCCCAATATGGTAATCATGACTCCTAAGGATGAAGACGAACTTCGTCATATGCTGTATACTGCCACCGAACTAAATGCGCCGGTTGCTATTCGATATCCGCGCGGTAACGGCGTCGGGGTTAAGCTGCAAGACTGTTTTACTAAGCTGGAAACAGGTAAGGCTGAACAATTAATTTTGGGGAAAGATGTGGTTTTACTGGCCACAGGCGCTATGGTTGAACCATGTAAAAGTGCGGCAGCGATATTAGCCGGGAAAGAAATTTCCGCCAGTGTAATCAATGCCAGATATATAAAACCGTTGGACGAGCAGGCTATCCGTCAATTGGCGCGTGACACCGGGATTATTGTCACTGTTGAAGATAATATGTTAGCCGGAGGGTTTGGCTCGGCTGTGCTTGAGTATATAAACTCACAGAACCTTAACTGGGTTAAAGTATTACGTCTGGGACTGCCTGATAAGTTCATTGAGCATGGCCAGCGAGGTCAGCTGTTAACTCAGCATGGCCTGGATGATCAAGGCATAGCCACTAGTGTTGAAACCTTTATCCGGCAGTTTGGAGCGCGCAAATGACAGGACAACGGACAAAAGAGCGTCTTGATGTATTATTAGTGGAACAGGGATTGGCTGCAAGCCGTGAACGGGCTAAAGCCTATATTATGGCCGGAATTGTTACTGTTGACGGCCAAAAAACAGACAAAGCCGGAACCGTTGTCCCCGTTTCTGCTCATATTGCCGTTCATGGCGACAGTATTGGTTATGTCAGCCGGGGCGGCCTTAAGCTTGCCAAGGCGCTGGCCTATTTTAATCTGGACCTGACCGGCAAGGTTATGGCTGATGTTGGCGCATCGACCGGAGGCTTCACCGATTGCGCTCTTAAGAATGGCGCCGCGAAAGTCTATGCGATTGACGTCGGTTATGGACAACTTGCCTGGTCGTTACGGACAGATGACCGGGTAGTCAATATGGAGCGAACCAATATTCGCAATATAAGGCCTGAAGATTTAGCTGAACCATTGGACTTTGTTTCCATAGATGTTGCCTTTATCTCGTTGGATAAAGTATTGCCGGTAGTAAAAACACTGCTTACCTCCCAAGGGGCAGTAATAGCACTCATCAAACCGCAATTTGAAGCAGGGCGGGATAAGGTGGGGAAAAAAGGTGTAGTACGAGATCCGGCCATCCATCGTGAAGTTATTAACAATATAGTAAACATTTCCAGGCTATTGGCACTATCGCCATTAGGACTCACTTATTCACCGGTAAAAGGCCCGGAAGGCAATATCGAGTACTTATTATATCTTACTAATGCAGCCAGTGAATCAATAGTGGATGAACCAACAATCGCTGCTGTAGTTGCTGACGCCCATGCCAATTTAACCGGATAATGGAGGATATAGGTTTGTTGACTGTAGGCTTGTTTCCCAACACGAAAAAACAGAGTATTGGTACAGTGTTGGGCTGGATTATACAATATTTTAAAGAACGCAATATTCAAGTGGTTATGCCGGAAGATGCGGCATTAGAGCTTAAATGCTCCCACTTGGCCGGTAAACTGGAATGTGTTAGAAAGGACATTACGTTTGGCATTACTTTAGGAGGTGACGGAACACTCTTAAACACTGCCAGAGAAATTGCACCTTTTGGTATCCCGGTTTGCGGAGTAAATATGGGAAATCTGGGCTTTTTAACAGAGATTGAGCTGCCTGATTTAAGCACTGCATTAGAGAGACTGGTTAAAGGTGACTATTATATAGAGGAACGGCTCATGTTAGATGCTGTTGTCATCCGTGATGGCAGTCCCATTTACATTTCGCCGGCGCTAAATGACATTGTTATTGCCAAAGGCGGCTTCTCCCGCATGATAAAACTAAAATTATATATTGATGAAGAGCTTACCGCTGACTATCCTGCAGATGGACTTATTATTGCTACTTCTACCGGCTCAACCGGTTACTCATTATCTTCCGGCGGACCTATTGTCAATCCGAAGCTAAAAGTAATTGTTATTACCCCAATCTGTCCGCATACACTTCATTCCCGAGCTCTGGTTATCTCCGAACGGGAAGAGATAAAAGTCCGGATGCAGGCTACCCATGATGATATTGTGCTTACCGTAGATGGGCAATCGGTTTATAGCCTACTGCCCAATGATATCGTGGTTGTCCGGCGGTCGCCGTTCCGGGCGCGCTTTATCAAATTTACCGGCAAAAGCTATTACGAAACTCTGCGGACCAAGTTAAGGAGAGGCGACAGGGATGGCAGTTGCTAACGCGGTACTGATGGCCCACCGGCTTTTGCGCCCCAAGCTGGCAGCAGCCGGCCAGGTAGTTGATGCTACCGCCGGCAACGGCAGGGATACGTTATTCTTGGCAGAAAATACCCCCAATGAGGCCGTTGTCTGGGCATTTGATATTCAGCAGCAGGCATTGACTAAAACCAAGCAGCTGCTTACCAAGCAGTTGCTGATTGACAAAGTCAGACTAGTGTTGGACAGTCATGCCAATATTCTGAGCTATCTACATCAGCCGGTAGATGCTGTTATGTTTAATCTGGGCTATTTGCCGGGAGGCGACCGGCAAATAAATACTTGCCCTGATACTACCATAAAGGCCATAACTTACAGCTTACAGCTGCTGGCGGTGGGGGGACTGATGACTATTGCTGCCTATCCCGGTTATGAACACGGCAGACAGGAATGCCAGTCTGTACAGGAATACCTGGCAAGCTTAAAACAAGAGACATTTGCCATTGCTTGCTGGTCAATGGTAAATCAAAGAAACAACCCACCTGTTTTGTATATAATCGAAAAGATGAAGGAGCAAACAGATTGAAGACGTTACGTCATTCAAAGATTAAAGAAATTGTCGAGCGTTATGTAATTGAAACCCAAGAGGATTTAGCTGACGCGCTTAGCAAACAAGGCATTGATATTACACAAGCCACTGTTTCCCGCGACATAAAAGAACTCATGTTAATTAAAGTACCGACAGGCGACGGGCGGTATCGTTATGCTTTTCCGCCTGAGCAAAATATTGTTTTGTCGCAAGCCCGTATGGAGCGCACTTTTCATGATTCAATAGTCACTATTGATTATAGCCAGAATATTGTTGTTCTGCGGACACTGCCGGGCACCGCTCAGGCAGTCGCCTATACTATTGACTATGTAAAGTGGCCTGAAATTATCGGCACAGTGGCCGGTGATGATACCATCTTCGTACTGGTAAAGCCTGTTGAAGCTGTTCCGCAAGTCATAGCAAAATTCCAATCGCTGATGGGGCGGGGAATGTAGCGTGTTTTGAGGGGAGATACATATGCTGAAATCACTGACTGTCGTCAATTTTGCGCTTATTGACAGAGCTCATATTGAATTTGTCCCTGGCCTAACCATTTTGACAGGGGAAACCGGAGCAGGCAAATCTATTTTAATTGATGCATTATCAGCTATCATTGGTGGCAAAGCTTCGTCAGATTCTATCCGTACCGGGGCTGATGACTTCCGGGTGGAAGCGGTATTCGATATAGCTGGTATTCATTCCCTGGATAGCATCCTTGATGAGCAAGGGATTGTGCCGGAAGATGATGGCAGCTTGATTATCGCCAGACGTTTGACCAGACATGGGAAAAATTCCATTCATGTCAACGGCTGTCAGGTAACCCTGGCTATTCTCCGGAAAATTGGCGAAAAACTTGTTGATATGCATGGGCAGCATGAGAACCAGGCCCTGTTAAAACCTGAGGTTCATTTGGCTCTTACTGATACTTTTGCCGCCGATATCAAGCCCAAATTAGATGAATACCGCCAAACTTACAAAAAGTGGCTAAAACTTAAAACAGAGCTTACCGGGCTTACACAAGATTCGCGGGAACGCTTGCAGCGTGAAGAAATGCTAGCCTGGCAAACCCAGGAGATTGCTGCCGCCGCTCTGGTTTCCGGTGAAGAAGAAAAACTGGAAAGTCAAGTCAAGGTTTTGGCTAACGCCGAAAAAATTACTAAGGCCATATCGCGTTCCTATATGCTGTTAAGCCAGGGAAATAAAGGCTTTAGCGGCATAGTTTCCTGTCTGGCCGATATCAAACAGGAGCTTGAATTGGCTGCACGCTATGATCAGGCTATTGAGCAGCAATTAGCTGTTGTAACCGAATCGCTGTACCAACTGGAAGAAACAATGAGTGAATTAAGAAATTACCAGGAAAATATAGACTTTAACCCAGCTAAACTGGCTAAGTTGGAAGACCGTCTTGACATAATTTATAAACTTAAGAAAAAGTACGGAGCAACGGTTGACGACATATTGCAATACTATGAGCAGGCCAGCAGTGAGCTTACTGCCATAACTAATTATGATGAACGGCTTAGTCAGCTTGAACAGGAAGAACACAGCCTCTCGCTTAAGGTGGAGCAATTGGCTGACGAGCTTGACAGTCGGCGCCGGGCAGCCGGTCTGGAGCTGGCAAAGCAGATATCAGTCCATTTAGCTGATTTAGGTATGCCAAAAGCACAATTACTGGTTGCCGTCAAGCGAAACCAGCAATATACTGCCAATGGTGCCAATGACGTATATTTCCTGTTTTCAGCAAATCCGGGTGAAGAGCCTAAGGTATTGCATAAAATTGCGTCAGGCGGCGAATTATCACGGATAGCGTTAGCTATCAAAACAGTATGCTCCGAACGGGATGAAACCGCTACTATGGTTTTTGACGAAGTTGATGCCGGTATTGGTGGACAGACAGCCCAAAAAGTAGCTGAGAAAATTGCCAGAATTGCCGCTTTCGACAAACAAGTATTGTGTATAACTCATCTGCCGCAAATTGCTTCCATGGCCGACTGTCATATTTATATCGAAAAAATTGTTGAAGAGGAACGAACAAGAACACAGGTTACTACCCTTAATCCGGACGCTCAAATTACCGAATTGGCCAGAATGGCATCTGGTGAGATAACAAAATTATCTATGGATAATGCAGCTCAAATGCTCGAAAATTCTAAGAAAAAAAAAGAAAACTGGAAAAATAAAGCGTAAGCGCAAGCTTGCGCTATTTTTATTGAAAAAATGCCGCAAATTCAGCTGCCAAGGCAATAAATAGCAATAACTCCGGAATAATCCTCTTTGCATTCGGGAAATTCTAAGTTTGCAGCCGGTTGAAAACAAAAAAATGAGGTGAAGGTAAAGTGGAAATTTTGGGAAGAATGTAATAGGGAGTGATGGAAGAAAACATGACAAGATTTAATCGTTTACTGAACAGCAGGTTAATTTTGGCAATGTTGATTATCAGCACAATCTTTGCATTTTGTTTTTCTCCCCAATTCCGGAATATTTACGGTCTTCCCATGCATATTAGGGTCATTGAGGGTGAGACAGCGCTGTTTGATGTAAATTTTCCACTTACCGTCAGGGTTAAGCAGGATGGTGGCAGCATTCGTATACAAGCACCGGAGTTATTGCCAACAATGGCGTTATCCCGGCCGGTCTCGCTCGAACCTGTCAAGCTTGGGCAATCGACTATCGAGTTTAAATTATTCGGTATAATACCGTTTCGAACCGTCAAAGTAGATGTATTGCCGCCCATAAAACTTGTTCCCGGAGGGCACTCCATCGGCGTGGTGCTTCGTTCCCAAGGGGTTATCGTTGTTGGTAACTCACCCGTATTAACCATGCAGGGGCAATATGTTACTCCGGCAAAAGATGCTGGCATTGCCGTAGGTGATGTAATTATCAGCATTAACGGAACACCTGTGCAAAGTGATGCCCAAGTAGCCGAAATTATTGACGAGAGCGGTAAAAACAAACGAAATATTGATGTTTTGCTTAAACGTACCGAAGGTCAGCAACATGTTACTGTATCGCCAGTACTATGTCATGATACCAAACGTTACCGCATTGGTTTATTTGTACGGGATAGTGCGGCAGGAGTCGGGACACTGTCTTTTTATGAATCAGAGTCAAAAATCTACGGCGCTTTAGGGCACATAATTACTGACAGTGATACTAATCAGCCCATAGATTGCGAACAGGGTAAAATTGTACTTGCCACAGTATCAGGCATTCAGCATGGAAAAAGGGGTCATCCGGGAGAAAAAATAGGTGTTTTCATTGAAGAAGATCACTTGCTAGGCAATATTAGCAAGAATACCCAGTTCGGAATTTATGGTGAATTGAATGCACGACTTGTAAATGAAAAATATCCTGAAGCTATCCCGGTGGCGTCTATGAGCCAGATTCAACTGGGTCCTGCTGAAATGCTGACAGTGGTCGACGGACAAACCATTGAGCAATTTGCTATTGAAATTCAAAAAATTAATTTGCAGGAAGCTCCTGAAAGCAAGGGCTTGGTTGTTAAAGTTACTGACCAACGACTGATAGAAAAGACCGGGGGGATTGTGCAGGGCATGAGCGGCAGCCCCATTATTCAAAACGGTAAACTCGTAGGTGCAATAACTCATGTATTTGTTCATGACCCAACCAGCGGTTATGGTTGTTTTGTGGATTGGATGCTGATGGAAAGCGGGATAATTCCTAAAAATGAACGCCAGTCTGCCAGAAAATTATTTAGTTTTCTGGCAGACTTTTGTGTTCCTGCCAGTAATCACCTTTTGCTGCTCATAACGTATACTATATAGCACGAAGCCCAGTACGTCTGCGCTGAAAGCGTAGACGGAAAAGTTTCATGAAGTCATTATGATTTTGGTATAGACGGGTAGTGGGGTGAGAGTATGGCTTATCTATGCCCTGAAGAAGTATTAGCTGCTATTGGAACAGGGGAATTATCACCAATAGAAGCATTTAAAAAACTACGTGAAATTGAAACTAGTACTGGCGGTGATTTTGCCAGTGCTCAGTCCAATGTAGAGGAACGGATTGAAAAAATTCTCCATGAGCTTGATAATCTTATCGGCTTATCTGAGGTAAAAAAGCTGGTCAGAGAGATATACGCATTTATTGAAATTCAAAAACGCCGGGAAAAAGAGCGTTTAAATACTGAACCGTTGGTACTGCACATGATTTTCAAAGGTAACCCCGGTACAGGCAAAACTACAGTGGCCAGGATTATGGGCAAGGTATTCCGGGAAATGGGAGTATTGTCACGCGGGCATCTTATTGAAGTGGAACGGGCAGATCTGGTTGGCGAATATATTGGTCATACCGCCCAAAAGACAAGAGAACAACTCAAAAAAGCTTATGGGGGTATCTTGTTTATTGACGAAGCCTATTCATTAGCCAGAGGCGGTGAGAAGGATTTTGGCAAAGAAGCCATCGATTGTATGGTGAAACCGTGGAAGCAAAGCAGCAGATGAACCGGCTGGCGTGCAGGATTCATTTTAATTTGAGCATAACATTGATTTCAGGCCGGCTGCCACGGCCGCGGGTATTATCTATTCGTTCAACAATAATGCTGTCGATTATGGCTCGTAAGGCGGCTTTTTTTTCAGTTATAGTGAACTCGGTTTCCTGTATTTTAAGGTCAATTTTTTCAATAACTTCGTTTAGCGAAGGCGTCTGAGGGATAGCGGCTAATTCAGTTTCATAGGATTTTTTCAGGTGCAAAATGGTGCTGAGTTGTTGCCTAATGTCTTGTAATTGAGTTTCGACTTCCACCTCTGACAATATCTTTTGGTGAAACCAGCGAAGCACAGCAGTTTTTTGTTTTGTCAGCTCCTTTTCAGCTTTGGTTAGTTGCTCTAATGCCATTTCATACTTCTGAAGGTCTTTACGACCGGCAAATTCCTGAATATATTCGCCGATCTTAACCGGATTATAATAGTGTTCCAGCAAATACTTGAACACATAGGTATCTAGTACTTCGGTAGGAATCTGCCTGGCTATACAGGATTTCCGGCCGGAACAAGCATAGGATGCACTTTTCCGGCTAATGCAGGCATAATAACTGTGCTCTTTGCCGCCGGAACGGGAGATTACCATGGCTCGCCCGCATTTCGCACAGCTGACAAGACCCTGTAAGAGATAATTGTGCTTTAGATTGCGTTTGGCAAGGTTCTTATTTTCCCGGAGCTGCTGTTGTGCGGCCTGCCAGGTCATTTCATCAATAATTGCCGGAACAAATACAGGTATCCACTCCGACTCCGGTCGCAGAGTTCGTCTTTTCTGTTTCAAGCCGATTTTTTCATAGCGATATTTCATGGAATACAAAACACCTTTATACAGGGTATTGGTCAGTATCCTATGTACGCTGGAAACAATCCAGGCGTTTTTAGTGCGGGGAGAAGGGATACCCCGGGCATTAAGCTCTTTGCAGATTTTGGCTGTCCCCATTTTTTCTTTAACCATAAAGTCAAAGATCAAACAGACTATTTCGGCCTCTTTCTTATTAATAACATAAGTGCTGTTTTGGGGATCAAAGGTGTAACCAAATGGTTTAGTATCACTAATCACCAGCCCTTTAGCTGCTTTGCCACGTTTACCGCGCATGGTACGCTCTTTGATTTTTTCCTTTTCAAGTTCTGCCAATAAACCGCGGATCCCAAACATAAACTTACCGTCTGCTGATTGATCGTAATTTACCACTACAAACTTCAGTTCAGCACCAGACTTGTCAATTTCTTCGGCAATGATCAGCTGATGCAGCAAATTTCTGGCCATCCTGTCCGGGTCATAGAAGATAACTGCAGCAAACTGCTTAGCTTTTACTGCTGCACGTAAGCGGGTAAGGGCCGGACGTTCGATAAACTCTGCCGAATAGCCGTCATCAACGAACTCTTCCACCGTAACAGCCCGCAGTTCATCGGCATATTTTCGGCAAGCTTCAAGCTGAGTCTCGATGGAGTAGCCTTTTTCTGCCTGTTGATCGGTTGAGACACGGGCGTAAATAGCTACTTTCATTTTTTCACCCCTTGCCTGCGGCTACTCAGCTTGGGACAACTGAAGGCGTTGCAGTAACCCTGCAACAAGCGGTGACATAAATATCTTACTATACTCATCATGCTTATTAGGATTTTCATTTACTATTATTATTTTAATAGCGGCATTTATCGCTTTTTTCGATGTATCATGCTCTCTCATAGTTCATCACCTCAGTTAATCCTATGCCAGAGCTGGTTGTCTGTTTGCCAGGATTTTCAACCATAACTTCAGCAATGAGGCAGGCAGAGGCTGATATGGCACAATTAAATAAACTCATAATTTTATTGTGAGTTTAGAAAAAACATGCTACAATAAACTCATATAACAGTAGTGAGTTTATTGATTTTGCTGGATTAACTACTCACTGTTTATGTGTGAGTAGTTAATAGTGGCGGGAAAGAAATGAATTGGAGAGGTAGCTAACCATGCACATTGAGGTACGGAAAAACGGAACGTTTTATTTAAAAGACAGCACCTACAACCGTGAAACAAAACTTCCAAAAAACACATCAATTTATCTTGGGTCAAATCCCATACAGGCAAGAAGTAAGCTTAAAACACTTACCGATGATTTGGCGCTGCTTAAACAAATACCTGATACCTTGTTATACGAGATAGAGCTTGATAAAGCCATCAAAAATCTGCAAAAACTGAATCATTTACAGACTGCCGGTGTAGCCCGGCTGATTAAGGAGTATTTACAGGAGCTTCTGCAGTCCAAACAATTTATTACTAAAGCAAGGGAGGGAGTTCTTGCTCCCACTGCCGATTGCCCGGATTGCCGCTTTAAACAGGCAAACCATTGTGACCACTTTCACCAAAATTTTATAACAGGCAATATTAAATATAGGGACAAGTCTTTACGTTGTCCGGCTTATGAGCCTGGACAAATAAAATCTCCCATAGGTTCAATTAAGCTGCCACGTGATTTCAGATAGTAACATTACAAATATTTCCTGGAAATATTTGTAATGTTGGCGTGTTTATGAAGCTCATCCTTTATATCGTGTTTATAAGTTTTGCGTGCCAACACAAGACCCGGCACGGGCGACTGTCATCTGATAACTCCCGTAACCCTCCGGCCATTGCCGGAAAAAGTGTTCCGTAGGAGAAACGCCGGGCGGTATTCTGTTAAGAAATCCGTACTGTTTGAGCGCAGTGAGTTTACGGATTTTAGGAATGCCGCCTGGCTTTTCAGCTTTTGGAGGCTTCGGACCTAGACCTTAGCTAAAGGAAGTTCCGCGCTTCGCTTGGAACTAAGCGATTCACACAAGTTCTAGCGTCGCGTTGCTCCTAATAGCTTGGTTTTCTGCTTATGGAGCGATGCCAAAAGTAAAACATATCTCTTTTTATGCCTGTTTGTATCCTGAGTCTCGTGAAAACTATGGAAGATCATAAAGATGAGATTATTCTTATCTTAGCCGGTTATCAGCAAGAAATGGAAAAATTTATGCAGACTAATCCGGGACTGCATTCCCGGTTTCCGATTCACATTGATTTTCCCGATTACAATAGACAGGAATTGCTGCAAATTGCCGAACAGTTATGTGCAAAACGCCAGTATCAGCTTACTGTTCAGGCAAAAAGTGCGTTATTACATTCGCTAAATCCGCCGGCAAACAATAGTGATGATAAATTCGGCAATGCACGCACGGTAAGGAACATTATTGAGAAAGCGATAAGGCGGCAGGCTGTGCGCCTTATCAGTAAGCATTCTACCACCAGAGAAGAATTGATGGTCATAGAACCAAGGGATATTACGGGGGTGGAGCCATGCGAGAATGTGTAATTATTGGTCGGCCTAATTCAGGCAAAACTATGTTTGCCCTTAATTTTGCCGGCTATCTTGGCGCCAAAAGTGTTGATGTAACTTTTCGCACCTACGATGATTTAATGACCTGCCGGCATTTTTCGCTCGAAGAAGGAAAGCGGGAATTATGCGGTATGGCCCTACATAAAACGCGATCTTTGCAATCCGTGGTTTTACGGATGACAGTAGGCAAGACGGCGGTAAATTTTAAACTTACTGATACTTGTGGCGTTAGTGAACAAATACACCAGGATGGAACCATTCGTAAAGGGATGGCGCAGACCATTGCCTTACTGCGTTCTGCCGACCTTATTTTGCATATGGTAGATTTATCTCTTATCGGCAAAAATCTTATAAATAATACGTCTACTATTGACCATGAGTTTTATAACTATGGTATTGTTCGCAAATCATATTTGTTGCTAGGCAACAAATATGATTTGCATTCAGCTAAAGACAACTTAGTGCATTTGACAGCCGCTTTTCCTAAGGCTACAGTTATTCCCATATCTGCACTGTATAGTCAGGGATTTAAAGAGGTGAAAGCCTGTGTGGCTAGAAATATTTGAGTTTTTGTCTACAGTAATGGCGGTGGTATGCTGCTCCGCTGCCGTAAAATTGGCTGATGACTATTTAGATAAGGACTATGATGCGGTTGTCGGGAAACCTAATTGGGCTAGAATATTAGAGCAGGGTACTATGTTATATGCTATGTTTTTGCTGGCCCTGGCTGCCGGTATTAATGCATCGCTAAGTCTGTCTTTGTTTTTTGCCAGCTATATTATTGGGATGTTCGGCAGTATGCATGAGCGGTTTCCCAGCCGGTTAACCGGTTTTCAGGAGTCATTTCTGGCATGTATTGCGGGGATAATCTTATTTGGCTGGAGCAATATGTTGTTTGCCGTTAGTTTTGTATTGGCAGTCCAGTTATTCGATGACTATATTGATGCCCGGAGTGATCAGATGGCCGGGCAGCGTAATTTGGCAAACCGGTTTGGCAGAATGGAGTGCATCATTGTATGTTTAGCATGTATAATGATTGCCTGGAGAGTGAATGATTACCTGTTTCTTCCTGTATTTACCGGTACGGCAATTATTTATTTGTTATCTTTTCGTTACGAGCGGGTACGTATATGATATTCTATATTATTATTGGCAGTCTGTTTGCCTTTTTGCTAGGCTATTGTATGGGAAAACGGCAAGGATGGAAATCGGGCTATCGTGAAGCGGAAGTCCTGATGCCGTTAAAACTGCGTCAAGACTCATTGGAAGCAGGAAAGTGCGTTATCTGTGATGAAAATTGGGTAAAAGCGTCACAATGCGAAATTTTTAGCAGGGGTGTGGATACTTTATAACAAAAATGGTGTAAAGTATAATGTGGATATTATCTAAACTAAGACAGAGAAGTTAGGGGTGTTTGATAATTGCCTGAAGTGCATGGAGAAAAGGACGGCTTAAAGAAAGTACTTATAGATAGCCTGGAGCAGTTATACCAATATACGGTTCCGTTTGGGCAGACAATTACAACTGAGTTGGCACAAGCTATGGCGGCTATCGCCGAGCAATTAAACCGTGAAATAGCCGTATATATTAACCGGCGGGGAATCGTTGTGCAGGTGGCGGTTGGCGATACTAAGACAGTAACTCTGCCGGCAACAGACGGCAGACGGTCGCCGGGCCGCCTGAGCGGCATCCGGTGCATACATACCCATCCGGGCGGCGATAGCCGGTTAAGCAGTATCGATGTGGCATCACTTAAAAAGCTGCGGTTTGATATTATGGCCGCCATTGGTATTAAAAACGGTATTCATGAGATTAGTTTTGGTTTTATTTCAGGCCATACTGCTGACGAATATGATGTACGAACAGTAGGCCCAATATCACTTAAGGAGTTTATCCAAATTGATTTGGGTTACCTAACCAATCAGCTTGAACGTTTGTTGGACAGCAAAGAGGCTGTTTCCACTATGGCTCAATCAGAAAAAGCGCTGCTTGTAGGTGTTGATCGGCAAGGTGACTGGGATGTCAGCCACTCACTCAGTGAACTGGCCCAGTTAACGGAAACGGCTGGTGCTGAAGTTGTCGGGTCTGTTTGGCAGAAACGCAGTCGTATGGATGCCGCCTATTTTATAGGACGTGGTAAGGTGCAGGAGATTAGCCTTGTGCGGCAGGAACTGGGTGCCAATATCATCATTTTTGACGATGAGCTTTCGCCTGCACAGCAACGTAACTTGGAACAGGCTCTGGGGATTAAGGTGATTGATCGTCCGGCGCTAATTTTGGATATATTTGCTCAAAGAGCACAGTCACATGAAGGTAAACTTCAGGTTGAACTGGCTCAGCTCAAATATAATCTTCCGCGCCTGGGCGGACAGGGTCTGGTATTGTCACGCTTAGGCGGCGGCATCGGTACCCGCGGACCTGGAGAAACCAAACTGGAAGTAGACCGGCGGCGCATACGGTCAAGAATTAATGATATTGAGCAGGAAATTGAAAATCTGAAGAAACACCGTGCTTTACACCGTGAGCGTCGCCAGGCGGCGAGAGTGCCTACAACCGCTTTGATTGGCTATACCAATGCCGGTAAATCAACCTTGCTTAATAAGCTGACTGCTGCCGGGGTACTGGCAGAGGACAAGCTGTTTGCGACTTTGGACTCAACCACCAGGAGAAGCATATTGCCGGGCGGCAAGGAATTTTTGCTGACAGATACGGTAGGTTTTATCCAAAAGCTTCCGCACCAGTTAATCGCGGCTTTTCGCGGCACACTGGAAGAGGTGGTGCAAGCTGATCTACTGCTGCATATTATTGATGCCAGCCATCCTCAGTATGAACAGCATATTCAGGCTGTGTATCAAGTGCTGAGGGAATTAGGGGCTGAAACTAAGCCGGTTATTACTGTGTTCAACAAAATGGATAAACTTGATAACCCGCACATTACCGGGCGTATGCTGCGGGAACCGAATACTATTGCGGTATCTGCAGAAAACGGCACAAATCTTGATAAACTGCTGGTGATGATCGAGGATAATCTAAAAGCAACCACAGTGGATGCAACATTGCTGATACCTTATGACCAAAGCGGTTTAATCGCAAAACTATATGATTTGGCGACAGTGTATTCGGTAGCCTATGAAGAGGCCGGTATTGCAGTTGCTGTTTCTTTACCGCCAGAGCAATTTGAGCGTTATAAAAAATATATACCAGGAGAGGAATAACTCATGAACTTATTTCCCAGTAACATTGCCGCCCTTAAAATCAAAGCACTGGAAACGGCACGCCCGCTGTTCGCAGCGGTAGATGATATTGCCGAACAAAATACCGCTAAAGTACTGAAGGCTTTTCGTAATCACCAGGTTTCCGAATACCTTTTCCGGACAACAACCGGTTATGGCTATGGGGACAGCGGGAGGGAACGCCTGGAAGCAGTTTGGGCTGAGCTAGGCGGTGCCGAAAAGGCGTTGGTACGCACTCAGTTTGTATCAGGCACCCATGCCTTGGCCTGTGTGCTATTCGGTTTATTGCGTCCGGGGGATGAATTGCTGGCAGTTACCGGCGCGCCCTATGACACCATGCAAACCGTCATCGGCTACAAGGTTCATACGCCCGGCTCCTTAAAAGAATGCGGTATTGGCTACCGCGAGTTGCCGATGAATCCGGAGGGGGTTAATATTGCGGCTATTGCCGGACATATGCGCAAGAACACTAGAATAGCGCTTATCCAACGCTCACGTGGGTATAGTCTGAGAAAACCGCTTTCTATCGCTGAAATTAAAGTCGTATGTGCTGAAATAAAGCGGCATAATCCTGAATGCATCTGCTTTGTGGACAACTGTTATGGCGAATTTGTCGATACCCTGGAACCGACTGCCGTGGGAGCTGACATTATGGCCGGGTCGCTGATTAAAAATCCTGGAGGCGGAATCGCGCCTTCCGGCGGCTATATTGCAGGCAAAGATGATTTGGTTGATATGGCCGCCTATCGTTTAACAGCACCCGGATTGGGAGGGGAACTGGGGGCCAGTCTGGCTGACAGCCGCTTATTATATCAGGGATTATTCTTAGCACCGCATGTTGTGGCCCAGTCTCTCAAAGGCGCAATCTTTGCGGCTGTGTTGTTTGATTTACTGGGGTATAAAACACTGCCGCAAGCTGATGATATACGCAGTGATATTATTCAAGCCATTGAATTAGGGTCGCCGGAAAAAATGATTGCTTTTTGTCAGGGATTACAGCAATATTCGCCGGTAGATGCGCATGTGCACCCTGTGCCTGGGCCGATGCCGGGATATACAGACCAGGTAATTATGGCAGGCGGCACTTTTATTCAGGGGTCATCTATTGAACTTAGCGCCGATGGTCCGCTGCGTCCGCCGTACATTGTCTATTTGCAAGGCGGATTAACCTTTGAACATGCTATGCTGGGTATTTTAGGAGCGGCCAGCGCTATTGCTGAGCTATAACCTGACATTTCTTACATATTTCTTAAACCTGGGTAATTTTGCGACAGGAAAAAGTGTAAAAGCGTCGAATACAGCAGAAGTATGGCTGCTTGTAGCTAAAAATATGCTGTTTGGTGGTTTAGTGTGGAATATATCATTGCCAGTTTGATTGCTATTCTTGCGGCAACTTTGATTGTATATAAGTTGGCTAACAATATCTTCGGGCTGGGTTTGCGATTGCGGCCGCTGCTCTTGTGTGCGGTATGCTCGATGTTTATTAGCTTAGTCCTGCCCAAAATCGTTGTTGGTTTCGCCGGTCTGCCAGGTACCTTGGCTGTATTGGCAATTTTTGCTGTTGTTTTTGCGTATTTTGTTGCCAAATGTGAAGACGAGCCTTCCCCTCGGGGAAGCGAGGTTGAAACCGCGGCAACATGTTCGCTTGCAGTTGCATCTGATGGAATCGTTCAAACTGTTACTAACGAATCCCACCCGGAAAGTGACACTCTTTTTGCAAGTAAGCTAGTGGACGAAGCGGCGGCAAGTGATGTATTGCAGCAGGAAGAGAGTTTTTTCAGCAGCAATGCCTCCGGGCAATTTCTCCCGGAGTCTGAAGCCGTCTTACCAGCAACAGATGACGTTATTTTGCCGACAGTTAATGAGGCTGATCTGGAAGAGCAAACTGTAACTGGACCATTTGGTGATTATGTTGATAATCAGGTTAGCGCAGAAGCTGCACTGTCTGACGAAACCTGGGAAGATGAGATAACTGAGCCTGTAGCTGTATTGGAACAACCTGTTGCACAAGAGGATGGCTTAATACAGGCAGTAACAGATGATGCCGGGAACTTTGACGAAACTGGGGAAGAAGAGGTAATTGAGCCTGTAGCTGTATTAGAACAACCTGTTGTACAAGAGGATGGTTTAGTACCGGCAGTAGCAGATGATGCTGAGACCTTTGACGATGTTCAGGAAGAAGAGGTAGCTGAGCTTGTAGCTGTATTAGAACAACCTGTTGCACAAGAGGAAGGTTCAGTGCCGGCAGTAGAAGATACTGAGAATTTAGATGAGGTTGGGGAAGAAGAGGTAACTGAGTTTACACCTGAATGGGAGCAACCCCTTGCACCGGAAGAAGAATTACCGGTAGAATTGCCTGGAGCATTAGACCAAGCGGAAGAGCTCGCAGAACTCCCTGGAACTGCAGCAACAGAAGTATGGCAACCAATGTCTGACGAGATAACCGGCCAAGACGAACCAGAGCAAGAAAGTTTTCTGGAAATGCCAGAATCGTCATTTGTGCAGGAGGCTGATAACTTGATCATGGATTACAATCATCCGGCAGGAGCAGCAATGCAGTTTGAATCTGAAGAATTAGATGATTTGCTTGAGTTTGCTTTTATAAGTAAAGAAAGCCATGACTATACCGCCGCATTTAATGCTTTTAACCGGGCCTTAACCTTATACCCTGCTAGTGAAGCGGCTCCTTTTCTCACCGTTGAAATTGGCAACATCCTGAAAAATAGGGGAGCTTATGATGACGCTATAAAAGTATTTTTGGATGGTCGGAATCTCTCGCAAACGAGGCAAGACAAGATGATGGAGCAAGAGTTTATTAGTACCATTGCCTATTTGCGTATTACTAAAAATGTTTTAGTGCAAAACCGTTTGGGTGATATTCCTTTTTGTGAGATTCCGCCACATATACTGGATCAAATAGATGAAGAATTTAGAGAGTGGCGTAATGTAGGTAATATCTAATTTACTTAAGAGAATATATGGGGGTTATAAAATGAAGAAAAGTGTAGAAATTGTTGGCCAACCAATTATTAGCATTACCGAAGGTAAGGAATTTGGGCATGTTAGAGAGCTTCTTATTAATTATACTAATGGTACGGTTGCGGCCTTAGTTATTGATGATGGCAAATGGTATCAAGGAGCCAAGCTGTTGCCTTTTGAGGCTATTGCCGGTTTGGGTGAATATGCTGTTACTATTAATAACAGCCAGGATATCCTAACCCTTGCTGACCGCCCCGAATTTGAAGCATTCTTTGCCGCCGGTGTGAAGATTATCGGCACCAAGGTGCTTACCAAAGGTGGCAAAATTGAGGGCAAGATTAATGAGTTTACCATTGATAATTCCGGTAAAATCAACATTTGTGAACTTGAAAAAACCGAAGGTGAAATTGTTGACCTTGCAGCACAAAACATCGTTACTTTTGGCAAAGAAGTACTCATTATTTCTGATGAAAAGGTAACTAACGCAGCGCCTGTGGTTAACCAGGTGGAGATTCCTGTTGTGGCAGCTCAACCTGTTGAGCCTGAACCGGTAGTAGTCACACCGGTTGAGGAGAATATTCCGGCTCCTCAGGTCGAAGTGCCAGCAGCACCTGTGGAAGTTGTCAAAGAAAAAGAGCAGCAACCGGCCGACGATTCTGCTAAAAAATTCGATGATAAACATCGTAAATTTTTGCTTGGTAAAAAAGTCGCCCGGCGTATCGAAACCGATAATGGCGCAGTAATTATAGAACAGGGTGGTGAAGTTACCGAAGAAGTTTTGCAAAAAGCCAAACTTGCCGGCAAATTTGTTGAGTTATCGATGAATATTCAATAATATTCAATTACGTACGCGTTAAAGTTAAAATGGAAATAAAGTCCCCGCTGTCCTGGCGGGGGCTTGCTTTACCTTTGAAAGTTTGCTTTATTACCAGCACTTAACGCAATGAAAGGATTAAGTGTATTCCTGTGCAGACTGTAACATCTAGAAAGACAAAGATAATTTTATTTTTAATTATAATCATACTGTTTAGTGCAGTCAGCTTGCTTGCAGCTAATACTGCATTTATGGTAACAAATAATATTTACCAGGGAGTTAGTGTGGGAGATATTCATGTCGGTGGCTTATCCGCAGCAGAAGCTGAGCGAAAGATTTCCACCGTCTTTAGTGAACGTACCAAACATAACCCATTTATTACAGCCGTCTATAACGAAAAAAAGTGGGTCATCTCTGCACAAGACATTGCGCTTACTATTGAAGCTGACAAATTGGCGCAGCAGGCATATGAGGTAGGCCGGAAAGGCAATATCATACATCAGCTGCAGGAACGGTATATAGCGATAAACAAGGGACATAGTCTGGCCCTGACAGTCCAATATAATAATGATAAGCTATATGATATTATTGCAGCCATTGCTAAGAGCATAGACCGGCAACCGCATAATTCCCGGATAAAACTAATCGGTACTTCAACTATTGAAATAGTTCCGGAAGTAACAGGCCGTAAGGTTAATATCGCCGGAACTTTGGCTGAAGCTACTGCGACGCTTAATACCAAGCTTAGCTTTGTGCTTCCTGTAATTGTAGAAGAAATTGTACCGCCAATTGTGTCTCAAGATCTGGTACACATTGATGGAATAATTGCTTCCTATACTACTCAGTTTGACCCTAAGGATTATAATCGTACACAAAACGTCTTACTGGCTGCCAAAAGCATTAACGGTACTTTGCTTAGAACAGGGGATGTATTTTCCTTTAATACTATTGTAGGTTTACGCTTATCTAAATTCGGTTATAAAGAAGCCCCTGTATATATTAACGGCATGCTGGTTCCTGACTGGGGAGGCGGCGTATGCCAGGTCAGCAGTACTCTTTATAATGCTATCTTGTTAGCCGACCTGGGTATTGAAGAGCGAACTTCCCATTTTCGGCCACCCGCCTATGTACCTTTAGGACAAGATGCTACTGTGGCGGATAATCAATTGGATTTCAAGTTTAGAAACACACTTTCCCAAAATATTTATATTACCAGTGAAGTTATTGGTAATCAGCTTGTTGTGAACGTTTTTGGTAAACGCAAGGAGAATTCTCCTGAAATTTATATAGCGGTTAAAGATAAAAAGGCTTTGGAACCTCGCACTTTTATTAAGCAAGATCCTGAATTGGAGCTGGGCAAAGAAATCATCGAAGTAGAAGGACAAAAAGGATTCATAGTATCGACTTATCGTATTAAAAAGGTAGATGGCAAGATTGTCAGCCAGGAGTTTTTAGGATCAGATGAATTTATACCAGTAGATAAGATAGTACGGATTGGCAGTAAAATTCCGCCAGAGCAGCCTCAAAAATAGGACTTATATGTTTATAAAGAAAACACGGCTTGCGCCGAGCCTTCGGCGACGGCACAAGCCGATGTTGATCCTGCTCTTAAGAAAGTTATACTTTTTGTTGGAATAATAAAAAGCAGCTTCACTAATAGTGAGCTGCTTTTTCATATAGGTAAATATAATTATTGAAGACGACGGAATACCCCGATCACTTTACCCAATATAGTGACCTGGCGTGAATAGATGGGTTCCATAGCAGGGTTTTCCGGTTGTAAGCGGATACAGTCCTTTTCTTTAAAAAAGCGTTTTACAGTGGCTTCTTCTTCATCAATAAGCGCAACTATAATGTCACCGTTCCGTGCAGTATTTTGGCTGCGGATAAGAATATAATCACCATCCAGAATTCCAGCTTCAATCATACTATCACCTTGAACAGTGAGCATAAAAACATCATCATTGCCTACTAGTTCAGTAGGGAGGGGATACGTTTCCTCAATATTTTCCACAGCTAAAATAGGCGTACCGGCTGTTACCCGTCCTACCAACGGTACCGGAGTAATATTTTTCTGACGCCAGGGAGCTTCATCTAATACATCAATGGCGCGTGGTTTTGTTGGATCTCTGCGAATAAAACCCAATGCCTCAAGTTTAGACAAATAACTATGTACAGTTGAACTGGAACTTAATCCGACAGCTTCGCCAATTTCCCGTACTGAAGGCGGGTAGCCTTTAGTGCGAAGAGTTTCTTTAATATATTTTAATATCTGTTTTTGCCGGGTATTAAGTAAGGTTTCTTTATTAACAGTCATTGGAACACCACCAAGTAATAATTATCTATTACTATTATAACATTATAATCATAAAATGCAAACATTCGTTCGTTTTTTTTAGATGGTGATATTGACCAGAACATATGTGCGTGCTATAATAAAGCAAACATATGTTCTGGAGAGTGATATTTATGAAAAACTTTCATTTTATTGCTATGGTTGTTGGTATCATGTTGTTGGTTTTCGTTTGGAATAATTATTCCGCGGCATCAGCAAATTCAAAATCAATAAGTTATCAGACCGTATCTGTCAAACCAGGTGATTCGGTATGGAGTATCGCAGCAAATTTCACTACACCGAAAGATGATATCCGCAATGTCATTATAGATATAAAGAAAATTAACGGTCTTAGCAATGATGTAGCTATATATCCGGGTCAAACATTGAAGATTCCCGTAAAAGCAACCAATACAATTATTGAAACTAATGATGTCCGGGTCACTAAAGCACGCTAGTGTCCCGCTTTTTTTATAAAATTTTATGTCCGATAATATCTATTATGTTAAGTTAAGGCTGAGGGAGTGGCAAAAAGCTTTCTTTTGGTGATCTCGCTTTTTGCGTTTGCTATGAAAATATAAATTTTTTGCCGGAAAACGTATGATCGCTATTCTTGCGTTTTAGTTGCGGTCATAATCGCAACTAATCTTTATGAGTAACCATATGTAAACGAATGCATTAAACTAATCAATACACCGTAGATGGTGTTATTACATCATATTATTTATCATGCGAACACCTGTTTGCTAATCTGTGGCAATCAGGCGATCACAGGAATACATTCCCAGACATATGTGCCTTTTATTCTGAATAATAGACTCTTATAAAGAAAAAACTAGAATGAAATTACATATCTAACAAATTGGAGGTGAAGAAATTGGCATATTACGGCAACAATTACTCCCAGAAACTTACTCAAAAAGAAAAAATGTACTTGGAAGATGCTCTGCAAATGGAAAATCTGGCATTTGCCAAGTATAGCGCCTATGCAGATCAATGCCAGGATAATGAGTTGAAAAACTTATTATTTAGCATTTCTATGAATAAGAGCCATCATGCCGATAGGTTGAAACAACTGATGGGAAGATCTTTCTCATCCCAGCAATATCAGTAATTAATTTTGAAACGAGGTGAATCTGTGGGCACTAAGAGACGTTATAACAATAATAATAATTATACCCCAAACAATCGCGGCAGACTTTCTGACCGTGATATGATGCTTGACTTGCTTAATATGGAGAAACATCTTTCCCATTTGTATGAGCATGCCATAATGGAATCCTCTAATATCACGGTTCATAATGCGATGGAGGAATTCCAGCAGGATGAGCACGAAAACGCCTATACTCTATTTTCCGTTATGCAGGAAAAGGGTTGGTATAATCCTGCTGAGCAAGAACAAAGACTCCAGTCGAAAAAAAACTTTCATGTAAAATCGAAGAAAAGAAAATATCAGGATGATAACCATAATTATTATGGTTATCACTCTAAATCACATAACAACGAGTATCCGTACGCATAATCGAATAGCTGCATGCTGAAAAACCAGGAGTTTATCCTGGTTTTCTTATTTATAAGATAAGCTGGTAGTCCTTTTTGTTTTACTATATTTATTTTTAATTAAAAAGTTACATTAAGTGCTTCCAGCACATGCTCAATTTTATTGAGCATGGTTGCCTGTTCGGACCCGGCAAATAATAAGCCTACTGCATAATTGTCGTCAGTCAAAATTAATGCCCCGCTATCACCAGGCATACTCATCGGTCCGGCTAATATCTGATCAGTAAATACGCCGTATTCATAGTTATTCATGCCCACTTTGAGTGTCACATCTGTGGCTATGATTTGACTATGTGTTATACCGGTAGTTCGGCCGCTCTTTTTAATCGCCAGGCCCAGTGTGGGTTGTTTAATACCGGCTATCAAGCCAAACTCTAATATTTCCGCACTAATGTCTTCTGCATTTAGCGGAGCTGCTACCGCACAATCGACCAGATTTAACTTTTCGCTGTTACGCATAAGCTGCACCTGATAGTTAGGCCGAACGATGCGAAGACAATGATTAAGTAACACTTCAAAGGTTCGGGCAATTCTGCATTGCGGACATGATTTTTCACGGTATATAGGTACAAAATGGCGTAAATGAGCAATAATAGAGTCTGCTACTTTACCGCCGTCATAGGTTCCGGGCTGGATAATCGGATCACCGATGCTGGCGCGCTTGTCAATTCCGTTGGTAATATTCGCTAACACGTGATTATTTGATAATATCAGAGGCTCGCCGGTAATTTTATCTTTGACAACAGCGCCAAAGGTGCCTGCTGAAATTTTATAATGGCCAAGACTTATTCCCGGCTGGGCTGGACGGCAAAACCCGGTTCGCTGGTTTAATAGCCGGATTTCCCCTACTTCTATTATATCGGTAGCTACACCAGCCATTATTTTAGGTAATATGGCATTGCGCTGTAAGTCCGATTTGGGATATTTTTTTCTGACAAGGATTGTTAGTGCCTCTTTTCCTGTGTTTTCACCACGGATAAATTTGTGGCCCTGACCAACCCCCACTAGGTTATCTTGCAGATTGTGAGATTTGAAAAGCTCGCGAAATAGTACAGGTATATCTGGTTTATTCATTCCCCTGCCTCCCTGCTCTGGCTTTTCGGAAGCCAACTTAATGTATGATATGCAGGGGAAAATGAACAAGAAACTGTAATCAGCCTGATAGCATGCCTTTAATTTCCTTTATTTTTTCAAGTGTTGCCAGGTAACCGCGTTTAATAAATTCCTGGGACTGTTTAAAATCCTTATGGTTTAAATCGTAGGTCTGAGGTCTGATAATAACATCAGCATATTGTTCAGATTTTATTAGGGTAACTTCTCTGCCCATAATCTCAATACATTGCATTAGTATTTCACCTACGGAATTAATTTCATGATTTGTCTGACCATTATAGCCTAAGTCGACGCCGATAATCTTATCAGCACCCATATGATTCAAAATATCTGTAGGCAGGTTGTTTTTTACAGCTCCATCAACCAGTGTCATTCCGCGATATTTTTTCGGATAAAATACTCCTGGTATGGAAATGCTGGCTCTGACGGCTTCACACAGCAGTGCATTATGATAATATCTGGCATTAAGGATAGCTCGATTTGGGGGTAACGGTGATGTGAAAAAAACGGTATCGGCAGAATGTATGTCAACGGCAGTTACGGCAAGCGGTATTTTAGTATCGCGAACAGTTTTCTGCTGCCATAAGTTTGTAAAAAACTTTTCAATCTTTTCTCCTTTGAGCAGGCCTGTAGGCAATACTGACCAAAAACGAAATTTGCCGTGCACCAGCCATTTGAATCCATGCTTGAACAAATCAGAAGTAGTAATTTTTAAATCTACCAAATCAGGAACATTAATACTCTGAATAATGGACTGCATTTGCTGCGGTGAATAACCGCAAGCATACATGCTGGCAACGATGGCCCCGGCGCTGGTTCCGGAAATATAGTCAATCGGTATGTTATGATCATGTAAGGCTTTAAGCACACCGATATGTGAAGTGCCTCTTAGCCCGCCGCCGCTTAAAGCAACTCCTACCGTGGGACGGGAGCCTCGTGGAAGGTTATTAATAGTGATAATCATTGGCGCTCACCTCGCATATTTCCCTTCTCTATTATGTTATGAGAAAGCAGCGAGACTGTGATATGGATAAACAGTAAAAAACAGAGGCTTACATAGCCTCTGCTCTGCTGTCTAAGGTATTTTTTTCGCGAGAATTATCATACGCGGAGTTTCAGAACTGTAGGCGCGGCCGTCAAAACCTCCGTAAGTTGCTATAACGGAAAGACCGCAATAGCTGAATATATCAGCCATTTCAGGCAGTGAGTAGGCTCTTAAAACAAATTCATACTGAGTTTTGGCACCGGTAACTTGATTAATTAACTGACGCTTCATGGTAGCAATACCCTTTTCCAGCTCGACCTTATAGGAGAGTACATATTCGCCGCTTGGGTGCCGCCAATAGCGGTTTAAACTGTTGCGAAGCATCCAGTCTTTATTCAGTAAATCAATTAGAAACAGGCCTTCTGGCTGGAGTGCCTTGGCGACTAATTTGATAATATTGGCATTTTCATCATCGGTAAAGTAGCCAAAAGCTGCAAACATATTGATTACGGCGGCGAACTGTTGTTCGTAGTCGAGGTCTCGCATGTCCTTCTGTTCGAAGGCCATATTTACGTTGGCTTCTTTGGCTTTTTGTGCAGCTATATCTAAAAAATCTTTGGTAGCGTCTACTCCGGTTACCACAAAACCTTGTTTAGCCAATTCTATTGCATGGCGGCCATAGCCGCAGTATAAATCCAGGATGGATTGACCAGGATTTAAGTTTAACACATCGGTAATAAAGCGTACCTCCCGGTCTGTGCCAGCTAAGGAATATGCCTTATAATCGCCTATCACTTCACGAGTCACTCTTGACACACCACCAGTACATACTTTTCATTTGTAACCTTTCTTTGGCTGCAGTTGTGCAGCTAAGGCTGGTCACTATATAAGCAACTACGGTTTCTATCAGCACGTTTTACGGAATACAACGCGGCATCGGCGCAAGCTATGAGCTCCATTTCACTGTACGCATCATTAGGATAGCCGGCTATGCCAATACTAACCGTGAGTGCCCCACCAGGCTGGGCTTTGCCGTTTTGAAATGGATATCCGGCAATCTCTTGCCGGATTCGCTCAGCAATGATGTGAGCTTGCGTTACAATGGTTTCCGGCAGCAGCACCACAAATTCTTCCCCGCCATAACGAAATACAAAGTCAGTATCCCGGCAATGCTGACGAATAAGGTCTGCAACAGCCTTAAGAGCATCGTCACCCTGCAAATGCCCATTAAGATCATTATAGTGCTTAAAATGATCGATATCAATCATCAGCAAAGAAAGCGGGCGCTGGTAGCGGGTTGCCCTTTTAAATTCCTGATTAAAGATGTTGCGGAAGTGACGGTAATTATATACATTGGTTAAGCCGTCAGTTGAAGCCTCTACGCAAGCTTTGGTTACATGGCTTGCATGAGCGATAGTCATGGCTATCTGACTGGCTAAGGAACGCAGCAAGTTAAGGTCATACTCTTTAAGAATGTGATCTTCCGAGGCTTCAACATCAAGGACGCCAATTACCTGGTCACCAACTATCAGCGGAATAGCTATTTCGCTAAAACCGTTTGAAGTGCCGGGAATATAGCGCGGTTCGAGCTTGGTATTCGGAACATAAATAAGTTCACGGGATAATGCGGCATTACCAATGATTCCCTGCCCCACCATAATACGCACTTGATCATTATAATAGCCACGATGGGCTTTATTTACTAATTCTTGTGAGGTAGGATCAAGTAAAAATATTGCAGCATTGGCAAATCCCAGTTCGCGGGTTATACCGACTACTATTTCTTCCAGAACTTCTTTTTCATTAACGGTTTTTTGAACAATGGACGTTATCCGGTATAGCGCCGACAATTTTTTATGCGCCTGCTCTAAATCCATTAACTGAAAATCAAGATTAGCCATAGCTATACATAGATCCTGGTTCAGGGTTTCATGCTGTTCCGCAATACTGCAAAACTCTTCTTGAAATAATACATTCTCAGTGACCTTTTGAAAAAGCACTACAACCTGTTGTTCAGGGGCCGGAGCAAAACTACAGTTAAAATACTCGGCTAAATGTTTTCCGGTAATGTGTTTTAATTGAGAAATGGTAGTTTGCTGCTGGGAAAGCCGGCAAGTGTTAATGGTATGGCAAAGAAGTTTAGTGGTTTTTAAACCAAATATAAGCCGGAGCAGTTTTGCAAAGTTTTTGCCGATCAAAAATGCTAGTGAGGCTTGTGATCGTTCTGTCATGTAAATATGTGAAATAGTACCGGCAGCATCAAGTGTTACAAGTACTGACGGTTGTGCATTAACAATAGTATTTAACATGGCTGTATATATTTGACCATTCACTAGCAATCATCTCACTCATTCTAATTATTTACTAAAGTTTCGCTATTTACTGTAAAAAATCCTCCCCTGTTTTAATGGAATTATGGTAATAAAGAATAGAAGAAATAAAGAACTGCCCAGTGGAATGAAAGGACGAGGGTTCATTTCATTTTTTCAAGGCAGTTCTTTATTTATATATATAATAGTTAGCGGTGTATATATTCCATACCCCGGTGAATAGCCTGCTCATTAATCGCTAATAATTCAGGTTTTTGAGCAAACATTTTGGCAAAGGCTTTTAATACGGCATCATCGGATACTACTTTGCTGGCAGCAATAATTGCTCCGACAATCACCATGTTTGCGGTCCTGGAATTGCCAAGCTCGGCAGCTATATCATTAGCCGGCACCGGATATACTTTGATATCGGTTCTTTTGGCCGCCTGCTCAATGAGAGAGCTATTGATTATTAATATGCCGCCCGGCTGCAGCATTGGCTCAAATTTATCCAGTGAAGGTAAATTCATTGCCACTACCAAATTTGGTTCAGATACTATCGGGGCACCTATTGGTTCTTCGGAGACAATTACTGAGCAATTGGCTGTGCCGCCTCGCATTTCAGGACCATAGGAAGGAATCCAGGATACCTGTTTGTTTTCAATCATGCCGGCATAAGTCAAAATTTGCCCCATAAGCATGACACCTTGACCACCAAATCCGGCTAGTATTATTTCATGAGTCATTTTGCTGCCCCCTCTGCAGTTTTGTATACACCCAGGGGGTAATAGGAGATTAGATTTTGTTCCAGCCATTTAGCCGCTTCCACCGGGCTCATGCCCCAGTTGGTCGGACAGGTTGACAGTATTTCAACTAAAGCAAACCCTTCGCCGCGGATTTGTACCTCAAAGGCTTTTTTCATGGCTGCCTTGGCTTTTGCCATGTTACCAGGAGTATTAACGGCCACGCGGGAGATGAATTTTGCTCCATCAAGAGTAGCCAGCATTTCAGAAACTCTTATCGGATGGCCTGTAGAGTCGGCATTTCTGCCATAAGGTGAAGTATTGGTCACTTGCCCTACGAGGGTTGTTGGTGCCATTTGGCCGCCAGTCATACCGTAAATGGCGTTATTGACAAAAATGGTAGTAATTTTTTCACCTCTGGCAGCGGCGTGAACAATTTCGGCACACCCAATGGCTGCCAGATCTCCATCACCTTGATAGGTAAAGACAATGGCATCCGGATGGACGCGTTTCACCCCGGTAGCAACCGCAGGTGCACGGCCGTGAGCGGCTTCAAATGCATCAAAGTTAAAGTATTCATACGCTAATACTGAGCAGCCAACAGGAGCTACGCCAATAGCTTTATCACGTACATCCAGTTCATCCAGCACTTCAGCAACCAGCCGGTGAATAATGCCGTGATGGCAGCCCGGGCAGTAGTGAAAAGCAACGTCTTTTAGTCCTTGAGGCCTGGAAAAAATTTTTTCGGCCATTTATCTCCCCTCCTTACCGTGAAGATATTGACAATCTGCTCATAGACTGCTTTAGGACTGGGGATCATACCACCGGTACGTCCATAGAAGTATACCGGTTTAGCTCCGTTAACAGCTAAACGTACGTCTTCAATCATTTGACCAGCGCTTAATTCCAGTGTCAGGAAAGCGGTTGCCTTCTTTGCTGCTATTGCGAAGGGCTCTGCGGGGAAAGGCCATAGGGTAATTGGGCGCAGCATGCCTACTTTCAGACCTTCATTCCTGGCTTTTTCCATTGCTGAACGGGCAATGCGTGAGGTAATTCCATAGGCCACCAGTACCAGTTCGGCATCTTCTGTATATAATTCTTCATACCGTACTTCGTTGGCGCTGACTTGAGCGTATTTGTTCTGGAGATGGATGTTATGCTGCTCCAGCTTTTCAGGCTGCAGATGCAGTGAGTTAATGATATTAGGGGTGGTGCGGCCTCTTAGTCCGGTTGCTGCCCAGGGTTTAACAACAGGTTTTGCTTCACTGACATTGAAAGCAACCGGCTCCATCATTTGGCCCAGTGCACCATCACCTAACAGCATAACCGGATTACGGTATTTGTCAGCGAGATCAAACGCCAGTATTGTCATATCCACCATTTCTTGAACTGAATTAGGTGCAAGCACTATATTCCGGTAATCGCCGTGACCGCCGCCTTTCGTAGCCTGAAAGTAGTCTGACTGTGCCGGCTGGATACCGCCTAAACCGGGACCGCCACGGACAATGTTGACAATAACACAAGGAAGTTCAGCACCGGCAATATAGGAAATCCCCTCCATCTTTAAGCTTATTCCCGGACTGGATGAAGATGTCATTACCCTGGCGCCGGCGCCGGCAGCACCATATACCATATTAATGGCAGCCACTTCACTTTCTGCTTGCAGAAAAACGCCATTAATCTGCGGCATTCTTTTGGACATGTATTCAGTCAACTCGGTTTGCGGTGTTATCGGATAGCCAAAGTAATGGCGGCAACCGGCAACAATAGCGGCTTCCGCAATGGCCTCATTACCTTTCATTAATACTTTTTCTGCCACTTACAATCACTCCTCCTTGTCTTTATCTTTATGAATCTCAATGACAATATCCGGGCAGGTTTTGGCGCAGAGAGCGCACCCCACACATTTGGCTTCATCAATACAGGTGGCTGGCCGGTAACCTTTGCTGTTAAACCGGTCGGCAAGAACTATAATCTTATGGGGGCATGCTACCGTGCATAGTTCACAGCCCTTGCATCTTTCTTCGTTAAATACGGGTTTTGGCATATGGTTCCCTCCTTTTACGCAAGTTTCTCCAATGTATGTATCTTGTACACACATAAAAATTTTAAACCCCATGTCGTTTGTACAACACGGGGTAATTTTACCTGTGAATCCGTTCTATTTTATCCGATGACTAACTCGCTCTAAACTCCCAACTCTCCAAGTGGGAGTAAGAGCGACTAAGTCCCTGGATAAGGGCGACTAACCTTCAATCGGGGTTAAAACCCCACTTGAAGGTAGTCTACTTTATAATTTCAACCGTGTCGCCAGTATTGATCTTGGCTGCGTTGCCTTCATCGGTGTCAAGATGACATTCAAGCTGGAAACTATCACTTACTCTGGCTAAAACATTATCGAATATGAGACCACGTTCGCCACCACAGCGAACTTTAACAATATCTTTATCCTTTAGGCCATACTCAGCAGCATCAGCGGTAGTCATGTGAATATGACGACATGCCGCAATAGCGCCTTCAGGCAGTTTTACTTCACCTTTAGGCCCTACCAGTGTAATTCCCGGTGAACCTTTTAAGTCGCCTGAATCACGAACAGGAGGTTTGATACCAAGTTTTAGCGCATCTGTAAGGGCAATTTCAACTTGCGTTTGCTTACGCTCAGGACCAAGGATACGAACTTTTTTGAAAGTTCCTTTTTCAGTAACCAAATCGACTTGCTCTTCACAGGCAAATTGGCCGGGTTGCGACAGATCCTTTTTTACTGTCAGCTGATATCCCTCACCAAACAGGACATCAAGGTCTTCACGTGATACATGCACGTGGCGGGCTGAAATACCCACAGGAATTGGTTTAGACATAAAGAATGCACTCCTCTTTTATGAAATTATATTATACCTGCTATTCGATGATTTCGGAAAAATATACTACGGTTACAATATCACTAGTACTTAATGCTTTATCATAAATAGATCGTAAAAATACCAGTAAATCATCGATGCTGGCAATATCCGGATTTTCGCCTTGTAAATCATCTGCTGTCAATTGGGCAATCGGTTTCACTAAAACACGGTCAATCGCTGCTGTAAAGATTCTCTTTTTTTGGGAAAAGCGTTTGCCGACGGTGACCCATACAATATCGCCTTCCGAATATTTGTTGGTTTTATCGCCAAGTCTGATTGTGCATATTTTGCGGCGGCAAACCAACTGACTATGATAGTTAGACGAATAAAAATTCAATACCCTCATCCCAAAATCCTCCTACTCTCTACGGCTTTAGCCATTTAGTTATTCTGTCTACAGCTTCCTCCAAGCGGCTTTCGGGTTGAACCAGCGCTATACGCACATATCCTTCACCATAGGCGCCAAATGCGCTGCCAGGGATAACTGCCACTCCCGTATTTTTTAGCAGTGACACCGTAAAGTCAAAGGATGATTGTTTTGTGGGCACAGGGGCCCACACGTACATGGAAGCCTGCGGGCGATTTACCTGCCAGCCAAGTTCATTAAATCCATTAACAATAATATCGCGGCGTCTTTGATACCTTGCCGCTGTTTCCCCGACACAATCCTGGGACCCAGTCAGTGCAGCTATTGCGGCTTGCTGGATGGGATAAAAGATTCCATAGTCAAAATTAGATTTTAACCGCCCTAAAATCGATATTACTTTAGCATTACCAACAACATAACCAACCCTGCAGCCAGCCATATTATAGGTTTTGGATAAAGAATTAAATTCTATGGCAATATCTTTAGCGCCAGGGATGGACAGGAAGCTGTCAGGACGATACCCGTCAAATACTAAGTCGCTGTAGGCAAAATCATAGCAAACCAGAATATTATGCCGTTTGGCAAAGGCAACTACTTCTTCCAGAAAACTGCGGGGTGCGATAGCAGCCAGCGGATTGTTAGGATAATTTAAAATCATGATTTTTGCCCGCTTCAACACGGTTTCATCAATGGCTGTCAAATCAGGCAGATAATTGTTCTCAGGCGTTAGCGGCATCCGGTGGAGCTCAGCTCCGGCAACAAGCGGGCCGGAGCTGAATATCGGATAACCTGGGTCGGGTACGAGTACGACGTCGCCGGGATTAATAAGACATAAAGCGATGTGCGCCAATCCTTCCTGTGAGCCAATCAGCGAATGCACTTCAGTTGCAGGGTCCAGTTCGACGTCAAATTTGGCCTGGTACCAGTTGGCAATCGCCGTTAATAATTCAGGTACCCCTCTGGATAATGTATATCCATAATTCATGCGGCCATCAATAGAATTTTTTAATGCTTCGATAATGTGTGGTGCCGGTGCCATGTCAGGACTGCCTATACTTAAAGTAATAACATCTTTTCCCGCGGCGACTTCGGCTTTGCGCATATCGTCAATTTGCGTAAAGATTGCCGAAGTTAATGCCTTCATCCGATCGGCTTGCTCAAACATTGGTTGCCCTCCAGTAAACCGAGATAGTAATTCAATACCGTAACCTTATTAGTGTTATTATTCAAGATTATTATGACAAATCCTGTCGGCAGGCAGAAAAAAATATATTTATCTTACTTGTTAACTAATCGCATTCCTCGCCGGTCAGTCTCTGCCAGCAGACGCTCTTCGTCAATGGTAGTGAGCCTGCGATTGTCAAGCAGTATGCTACCGTCAACAATAACCGTATGAACATCGCGGGAACTGGCGGCGTAAGTCAGGAGGGACAGACTGTCGTGACGCGGGTGCCAGTGTGGTTCCTGTCTGTCGAAGATCGTTATATCGGCTTTATAAGAGGTTGCCAATTTGCCGGTTATTGTCTCTAACCCCAAAGCCGCTGCACCCTGAACGGTAGCCATATCTACTGCAGTTTTTGCCGGAATGGCCAGCGGGTCAAGCCGATGAACCTTATGCAGTAAAGCAGCCAGCCGCAACTCTTCCAGCATATCTGAATTGTTGTTGCTGGCGGCACCGTCGGTGCCCAAGCTAACACAAATTCCGGCTGCAAGCAGATCAGGAACCGGCGCAACGCCGCTGGCCAGTTTCATATTGCTGCCAGGATTATGGGCTACCCGTACTTGTTTTTCCTTCATAATAGCAATATCTTCCGGTGACAGATGCACGCAGTGCGCTGCTAAAGCACCATGGTCGAAAATGCCAAGCTCGTTCATTAAGGCAATCGGTGATTTGCCGTATTGCTTTTGGCAATCAGCTACTTCGCCGGCTGTTTCCGATAGATGGATATGAATTTGTGCTCCCAGTTTTGTGGCTAATGCTGTTACCTTTTTGATAAAATCGGGCGGACAAGTATAGGGAGCATGTGGTCCAAGCATTACGGTAATGCGGCCATTAGCCGCATTATGCCATTCTTTGTAGAAATTCTCACTTTCGGCCAGTGCCTGATTGGCAGTAGGTGCGATGCCGGCCATACCTCGTGCTAAAACAGCACGAATGCCGCTTTCAGCTACGGCTCTGGCAACCTCAGGCATAAAGAAATACATATCGGCAAAACAGGTTGTGCCGCTTTTAAGCATTTCGGCTATGGCTAACTGTGTTCCCCAATATACATCCTCGGCAGTAAGATTTTCTTCCGCCGGCCAGATTTTCTTCTGCAGCCAGTCCATGAGCATCATATCATCGGCATAACTGCGGAACAGTGTCATGGCTGCATGGGTGTGGGTGTTGACAAAACCGGGGATGATAAGTTTGTCACGGCAGTCGATAACCTGTTCTGCCGATTCATCAATCTTTCCGATCTGCGTAATTACTGAACCGCTGACAGCAATATCTGTTTGCCGTATTTGACCATCGGCGCATAGAACATCGCCGCCTTTTAGCAAGATATTTAACATGTATAGCTCCCCCCTATTATGCTCTGTCTTATGCTTTATGCAAGTAATCTTCCTGTTCAGGGGTCAGGCAGTCAATGCTGAAGCCCATGGCTTTAAGCTTGAGAGCGGCAACACGGTTATCCATTTCAGCAGTAACGGTATATACTTTTTTCTCGAGGGTGGCATGGTTGCCGGCAATGTGAAGAACGGCAAGTGTCTGCATAGCAAAAGACAAATCCATAATTTCCGTAGGATGGCCGTCACCTGCTGCCAGATTTACTAAACGGCCTTCTGCCAGAAGGTATATTTTGCGACCGTCAGCCATAGCGAATTCTTCGATATTTTTCCGTACCACTCTGCGGCTTTTAGCTAATGCGGCCAAATCTTCTTTATTGATTTCCACATCAAAGTGGCCGGCATTGGACAGAATTGCCCCCGGCTTCATGACTTCCATATGTTCGCGGCGGATAACATCTTTGCAGCCTGTCAGGGTAACGAAAATATCGCCCTGGGAGGCTGCTGCCTGCATGGGCAATACCGTGAAGCCGTCAAACACGGCTTCGATGGCCTTAATCGGATCTATTTCGGTAATAATTACATTAGCGCCCAGTCCTTTGGCCCGCATGGCCACGCCTTTGCCGCACCAGCCATAGCCGGCCACAACTACAGTTTTACCGGTAACGGTGAGATTCGTTGTCCGCATAATGCCGTCCCAGGTGGATTGGCCGGTGCCGTAACGGTTATCAAATAAATATTTACAATATGCATCATTTACCGCAATCATCGGGAATTGTAAGCGTCCTGAGTCGGCTAACGCTCTTAACCGCAGAACTCCTGTTGTTGTTTCTTCTGAGCCGCCGAGGATGTTTTTTGCCATTTCGCGGCGTTCACCGTGAAGCAGCGATACTAAATCACCACCGTCATCGACAATGATATCTGGTTTAGTATCAAGTGCCTTATGTAAAAATTCTTCATACTCTTCCGTTGTGGTATTATACCAGGCAAATACTTTAACACCTTGGGAAGCCAGGGCAGCGGCAACATCATCCTGTGTGGACAGCGGATTACTGCCAGTCACAGCTACGTTGGCACCGGCATTTTTGAGCACAAGTGCCAGATAAGCGGTTTTTGCTTCCAGGTGCATGGTGATTACCAGATTTTTGCCGGCTAACGGTTTGGTTTGAGACAGTTCCTCATTGAGAACATTGAGCACAGGCATAAATTCTTTAACCCAGTTAATCTTATCCATACCCTGAGGGGCTAAGTTAATATCACGAACCATTGATTCCATAGTAAAATCTCCTTCCTTTACTCGCATTGTTTAGACAGCTGGCTGATGGCTTGGTTATAGGGAGCCCGCAGTATGCCAAATTCGGTGATTATGGCAGTTACCAGGGGGTGTGGAGTAACATCAAACGCGGGGTTGAACACCTCTACTCCCTGTGGTGCCACACAGTTGCCGCCCAAAGAGGTAACCTCGGTTGCGCAGCGTTCTTCAATAGGAATGTCGGCACCGCTGTGTATAGTGAAATCAAAAGTAGATGTTGGTGCGGCAACGTAAAACGGAATACCATGTTCTTTCGCCAGCACAGCCACACTATATGTTCCGATTTTGTTGGCAACATCACCATTTAGGGCAATCCGGTCAGCCCCGACGATAACCGCCTGAACCATATTATTTTTCATGACCCAGCCAGCCATATTGTCAGTAATTAAGGTGACAGGAATGCCAGCCTGCATCAATTCCCACGCCGTAAGTCTGGCACCTTGCAGCAGCGGTCTGGTTTCATCGGCAAAAACCCGGGTAATGTTGCCTTGCGACCAGGCTTCATGAATAACCCCGAGCGCCGTGCCAATAGCTACTGTTGCCAGAGCGCCGGCATTGCAATGGGTCAGCACGGAAACCGGAGACGTAAACAGCTTTGCCCCATGGACGGCCATTTTTTCATTAACAGCTTTATCTTCCTGGGCAATAGCAAGGGCTTGCTGTTCCAAAGCAGCAATAGCTGCCAGGGTATCAGCCTGTTCTGGCAGTTTTTGCAGTACGGACATCATCCGGTTAATAGCCCAAAACAAATTTACTGCCGTAGGTCTGGTCTGTTGCAAGGCTTCGGCAGTGTCAGCCAGTTTTTGCCTGAACTCAGGCATAGTAAGGCCGGCAATAGCTCTGGCGCCGAGCACCAGGGCAAAAGCCGCTGCCGCCCCGATGGCCGGAGCTCCGCGTACTTCCAGACGTTTTATGGCTTCTGCCGCCCGCTGCCAGTCATAGCAATCAATATATTCAACTTTAGCAGGCAATAAGGTTTGATTTAACAAGGTAAGGCAGTTATTTGACCAAACAACAGCATGCATATGACGCATTACCCCCTATAGTTTAAAACCGCCATACTCTGCTAACGCGTGTTTGCATGCACAGTCAGTTTCCGGTTCTAAGCTTTCTATGGCTGACAGAATAAGTTTCTTTATATTCTCTGAATTAGCCGCCATGGCCTCCACAACTTCCTGATGGGTTAACGGCTGCGGTGATATACCGGCAGCGAAGTTGGTAACCATGGAAACAGTGGCATAACAAATTTCAGCTTCCCTGGCCAAAATAACTTCCGGGACGTTGGTCATACCAACAACATCACCGCCTAGTTTGGCAAACATTTTGATTTCCGCCGGTGTTTCGAAACGGGGTCCTTCGGTGCAGACATAGGTTCCCTGCTGATGCAGGGCAATTCCCAGCCGGCTGGCGATTTCAGCCAATAAGCTGCGCACTGACGGGCAGTAGGGTGTTGTTACGTCAAGATGTGCTACTCCCCGCTCGCCGCCTTCGTAAAATGTGGTTGTCCGGTTTTTGATG
Organism: Sporomusa sphaeroides DSM 2875; assembly: GCF_001941975.2. Classification (NCBI taxonomy): domain Bacteria; kingdom Bacillati; phylum Bacillota; class Negativicutes; order Selenomonadales; family Sporomusaceae; genus Sporomusa; species Sporomusa sphaeroides. The sequence goes on from NZ_CP146991.1 coordinate 2,264,677, forward strand.
AAATCAAGAAACTGGTCTATGAGGACAAAATCGCCAGGTTTCATGGCCAGGTTAAGTGAGCCAACGGCTGTTGTGGCAATAATGTTTTGCACACCCACCTTTTTCATTGCCCAGATATTGGCCCGATAGTTAATTAAATGTGGCGGAATAGAATGATTACTGCCGTGGCGGGGAAGAAAAGCAACTTCTTTGCCGGCGTATTCGCCGCTTTTAAAGCGCACCACGCCATAGGGAGTAGCAATTTCCTGATCGCGGATATTATTGAGAATTTGCGGATCATACACCCCTGTTCCACCGATAATTGCAATTTTCATCATATGTCACCCTACCTTTATTTTTCTATTTCACAGATAGTAAGCAAATCTTCGATTGTATGCAGGATATAATCAGGTTTTTCGGCCAATAGGCTATCCCAAGCGATTTCAGTCCAGCGGACTGCTGCAGTCTTAACTCCTGCCTCCCGTGCACTGATTAAATCGAAAGGACTGTCGCCGAGCATCAGGCAGTCAGCCGGTGCAAGGTTTAATCTTTCGAGGGCCAATAACACCGGTTCCGGCTCAGGTTTATGCTTTTGACATTCTTCGTGACCAATAACAACAGAAAAATATTTATCCATGTCAAACAGTTTAAGTCCCCTGATAGCAGTACTTTTGGTCTTTGAAGTCACTATTGCCATAAGAATACCCGCGTTATAGAGTGCTTTGATTGTCTCCGGTACCCCGGAAAATCCAGTGGTAAGCTGGTCATGATGGGCTAAATTGAATTCACGATAGGTTTGGGTAAGTTCTTCCACTTTACCGGGGCCGTAATGTTCCAGAGCGGCTTTAAGCGGTTTGCCAAAAAAAGCATAAATTTCTTCAGGTGTCAACGGGCGCCCATAATGCAAATTAAAGGTGTGTTGAAAGGAACGGATAATCAGGTTGGAAGTATCAATAAGCGTGCCGTCGAGGTCAAATAAAACGCCTTTAAATTTCAAGTCGTATCCTCCTGGTAGGAATTATGGTAATTAGAAGTTGGGGATCTGGCCCCTGACCAGCAGGCAGAAAGTATTTTGCCAATTGCAGTCAAAGTGGTATGCGAAAGGTTGTCTCAGTATTGCCTACAGGTATGCCGCGATTTTTACTTGTACTATCACGGCCGGTATACCTAAGCTGTAAGACTCTTCCCCATACAGGCGCGTCGGTTCAGATGGAGCAAAGTCTCCACCTGAACGCGGCGATGTTTTAACTTTGCTGAAACGAGTTCACCAGAGTTAGGCATAAAGGCTCTTACAATAACATTCAAGCTTGTTAAAATAATCCCTGCTTATTCAGGTTACTGTATTTTATAAATTTACGCCAATAAAACCACCAAGTGCTCCTGCTAAGCTGCCTGCGGCAAATTTATTGCCCAGCATGAGCCAGGATACTTGGCTCTGCCCTAACTCAAGACCTATTCCTACGGAAAACAGTACATAGATAACACCTACAGCACAACCGATGAGCAGGCCTTTGCCGGCAACTTGTTTTGCTGCATACATACTGCCGGCAAAAATGCTGGTCATAGTTACCGCAACCATTATATATTCAATATAGCTATCAATAAATCTACTGTCAGACAGCAGGCTAATTAGGGAAAGGCATACGGCGCAAAAAAGCGAGATAGCAATGCTAACGGCTACTCCTTTAAAGACAGCCATCGGCATATTTGTATTGCGCGGAGTCTGGGGATAATTTTTTGCACGCCGGGACAGTTTGGCCATAGTACTCCCTCCTGAAAAATCTTTTACTGTAAATTTATGCAAATAACGGCCAAATATACCGAACTGAGCAGCAAGATTATAACTCCCATTTCTCCAAGAGCTTCATTATTCCATAGTTTGTTAAATCAAAGTGTATCGGGGTAACTGATATTTTACCGTTTTTAACGGCAGTAATATCGCTGTCCGGGTCATTTTCAGTTTCAGATACATGACCACTCATCCAGTAATACGTGCGGCCACGCGGGTCCAGACGGCGTTCAAATGTATTTTCGTAACTGCGAACCCCCAGCTTAGTTATCATTAAATCTTTAAGCTGATTTTCCGGTAATGCCGGTACATTGACATTCAGCAGTGTATTTGGCGGCAATTTTTTGTCAACCATGGTTTCAACTATTCTTCTGGCCGCTTTGGCCGCAGGGCTGAAATCACACGCCTGCCAACTGTCCAATGACATGGCAATAGCCGGCAGGCCGTGCAATGCCCCTTCAATAGCGGCACTGACAGTGCCTGAGTATAAGACATCTGTTCCTAAATTTGAGCCTTGGTTGATGCCGGAAACGATAACATCAGGGAGGTCATGTGTCAGCAGGGATTCTAAAGCAACTTTGACACAATCGGTAGGAGTACCGCCAACCCGCCAAGCGCTGATATTCTGGCTGTCAATAGGATGTTTGTCTACCCATATAGGGTGATGTACAGTAATTGCCTGGCTGGAAGCACTTTTTTCACTGTCTGGTGCGACAACAGTAATTCTGGCAATTTGCGCCAGTTCTTGCCATAGTGCTCTTATCCCGGGCGCAAGTATTCCGTCATCATTGGTTAACAGTATATGCAAGAACACAACCTCCCTATATTATAATTGTCCCATTAACTTATGGGTTTGGGGAATTACACGAACATTTTTAAGTAAAGCTAATGCTTGCGCTTGATAGGCCAGCATATTGTCAGGCGAGACGGCTTCGCAGCCGTTCACCGGTGTTACCGGCTGTAAAATTACCGGAATGGTATCATCAATGCCGGCCACCAGGTTAAAAGCCTGGTGAATCTCCTCTTTACTGCTCTGAGCGGCAATTACTATTTTGACGAAAACCTCTTTAGCTGCTGCCAGACGCAAAAATTCATGATGTTCTTGCCAGTAATGCTTGCCGGAAGTACCTGGCAATTTGATATCCATACTAACAATATCTATATACGGCAATACCACAGCCAACTGCTCAAATAAGGTGCCATTGGTTTCAAGATATAGCGGAGCATTAAGTTTTGGTGCCAATTCGGCGAGCATTTTCGCCTGACACAGTGGCTCACCGCCGGTAAGACTGATCGAATGGTGTCTTATTGTCAACAGGGAATTAATCATTTGGGCCACAGAATCAATAGCCACCGGATTGGCTATCCGGATAAAATCACGTTCTCCCGGAGTGCGCTCTACTAAAGCTTGGCCAGAAAACTGGCGGGAATCCGGTGTGTCACAATAGGTACAGGTTAAATTGCAGCCGGCAAAGCGCACAAATATTTGTCTTGTGCCAACATATAATCCTTCACCCTGGATCGAAGAAAAGATTTCAACAAGATTAAGCATAATTACCCCTGTGGACAATATTTGACAGCCGACCTCGGTGACTCCCAGACCTGAATGCAGCGAACTTTAACATTCTGTTGGAATACCGGATTTTCGGCCAGTGTGTCATATATGTATTTTGCTATATTTTCTGCAGTTGGATTAATTGTTTTAAAAACCGGCAGATCATTAAGGTAATAGTGATCCAGGCTGTCTATTACTTTATTAACTTCTGCTTTGAGGTCTTTAAAATCCATAACCATTCCCAGGTGATTAAGCTCATGGCCGGTAACGGTAACTTCCACCTTCCAGTTGTGTCCATGCAAACGGCGGCATTTACCTGGATAATCGGGCAATTGGTGGGCCGCTTCGAATTCAGCAATAATGGTTAAATCGTACATGTCAACGCCTCCTCAAAAATAGGTTTTATCAGTTATATTATTCTGGCTGTTAGGACAAAAAAAGATGAGCATCCACTCACCTTTTATTTGATCGCTTGCTTACTTAAGAGGTTTTCTTTGGAGAACTCGTTAGAATTACTTAGTATTATCTCATGGTAACTAAGACTGCGGGTATGCGGGGTATGACTCCAGCTGCGGTCATTACGGTGCAGAAACCCTAAGAAGGTAATGGGTATCCAACTATATACAAATAGTGGATAGAAAATGGAGTAAACCCAGGTTTTCCAGCTAGCCCTAATCTTAGCCAAGACAATAATGGGAAACAGATACTGACCAATAGCAATGATTCGCCATACTTCTATCGGCAGAACCATGAACAAAATATTGGTATAAAAAGGTGTAATATAATAAACATAGTTTAGCAAAACAAAGGTTGTGGACAAGAGCAGAAAATGCGGTTGAACCAAATGAATAACGCCATCCAGCAGTCGTATATCCCGCCGTTTTATCCCTTCAGTGATTAATTTGGGGATATAGCGGCTGGCAACATCAAAGTGACCTTGAGCCCAGCGTTTGCGTTGTTTCCAGGACTGCATAAAAGTGAGCGGCTTTTCATCATATACGATGGCATCATGAGCCCAAGTGGTGCGGATTCCAATTAACAGCGTTTTCATGGTAAATTCCATGTCTTCGGTAAGACAGGTTGCTCCCCAGCCAAACCGCTTTAATATATCTGTTGAAATACACATACCGGTGCCACCAAGTACACTGGACAAGCCCAAATTATATTTTGCCAAATGCCATATATGGTTTACTACCCAGAACGAAATGGCAAAAGTACCGGAAATCCAGGTGTCATTAGGATTTTTAGCATCAAGATACCCTTGAATGACTTTTTCGCCTTTACATAAACGACTATTCATTTCCAGCAGAAAATTGGTATCTACTAAATTATCAGCGTCAAAAACAACAACAGCATCATATTGCTTCGGTTGCTCGAATAACTTTTCGAACATCCATTCCATCGCATAACCTTTGCCCCGTTGTTCCGAGTTAAAGCGCTCATATACGATTGCACCAGCGTTTTTAGCAATATGTGCCGTTTTATCTTTACAGTTATCAGCCACAACATAAATATCATAAAGTTCCCGGGGATACTTCAGCACATGCAAATTTTCCACCAATTGCCCGATTACCTGCTCTTCATTATGGGCAGCAACAATTACTGCAAAGGTATGTTTTGGTGTCAGTATTTTTTCTTCATGCCGTTTAACGATTCCGAAAAATGCAATGAAAAAATAATACAAGGTGAAAAACACAATAATAAGCTGCATGGGAATCATTATGTAATCAAAAATGTAATTCATGGATTATTCTCCTTACAAAACCCTGTTCTCCATCTAATGGACCATGACGTAACAAGATTTATAACGGTTATCTGAAAATATTCATCAGTAAATCATATGCGGCAAAATCAGCTAAATGCATTTTTTCTAATTGGTATCTGGCAGACAAATCCGGCTTACTGCACAGAACGGCCGTCAAATAAGCCAAATATTGTATTTAAGATACCGAACAAGGCAAAAGCAAAAAACGGGACAAACAAAATGGCACCGAAGGTCAGGTTCAGGTATAGTATATACGCTCCCACCAGGAGGGTTATAATCACCGGAATTATGCGTATAGGCTCCCCTTCTTTACCTTTAAAATCAGGATACCTGACAGTGCTGATCATTAGATAGGCAAAAACTGCCACCATCAGAGCAAATATCCAGCCGGATGGCTTGATACCAATCAAAATAAAAGTGGCAATAACACAGCCGGCAGCCGGAATAGGTAAACCCATAAAATAGCCTTTTACTTTGCCGGTATTAACATTAAATCTGGCAAGCCTCAGAGCACCGCAAGTGGCAAATGCCGCAGCAATAAGAGCACCGCCGGAGAAGTCTTTTAGCATATAAGCATAGGCCATGATCGCAGGAGCTACACCAAAAGATACTAAATCGCATAAAGAATCAAGCTCTTTGCCAAAATCGCTGCTTACGCCAAAATATCGTGCCACCCGTCCGTCCAAGCCATCAGCCACCATCGCAGCCACAACAAAAAAAGCTGCATAGGCAAATTCACCTTGGAGCGTAAAGATGATAGCAAACATGCCTAACACAAGATTGACCGCAGTTACTATATTAGGAATAGCGTTTCTCACTTTTCCATTAACCTCCCTATTACCGTTTTTCCTCCTTTTACTCTATCCCCCTTTTTTACCAGTACTTCCACCGTTGTTGGTACAATAAGCTCTGTACAAGAACCAAACTTAATAAGCCCATACCGTTCACCCTGTTCAAGCACAGTACCCAGAGTAACCCAGGATACAATGCGCCGGGCCAGAATGCCGGCAATTTGTGTGACTAATACACGCATCTTGCCATTTTCCAGTCCAATAGCATGACGCTCATTTTCACAAGCTGCCGATTCTTTATAGGCTGGTTTAAATCTGCCGCAAGTATATTGCTGGAATTTGATTTCCCCCTGGACAGGACTGCGATTGACATGAACATCAAATACCGACAAAAAGATAGTTACCTTTAATCCTTTATCGTTAAGAAACTGATCATCATATACTTCCGTAACGCTCATAACTTTGCCATCGGCAGGCGATACAATCAAAGTATCATCAGCAGGCACCTCGCGCTTGGGGTTACGGAAAAAGAAAGTAATAAAAGCTGTCAGCACTCCGGGGAAAATAGCCCAATAACCACCCAGAGTTAAGGCAGTGATAACAGTGATCAGTCCAAGTACAATAATATAAATATAACCTTCTTTAACAACCGGATTTTGTACCACCTATCCACCTCCCTAGTAAATCATCTTGATAACATGCAAACCAAAAGCAAGTTCAGTATATCAGTATAATACACTTAGTTTACTTTGTCTAACCTTTTTTGCCCAGCATTACTTTGACGGCAAACCGCGGCAAAGCCAGCATTCTAAGCGCACGCTGCGGTTGCCGGACTAACCGGAATAACCATTCCAGGCCTGTGCGCTGCATCCATAACGGGGCGCGTTTAACAGCTCCTGCCATTACATCGAAGGTACCGCCTACTCCCATACATACAGGGACGTTAAGTTTAGCCAGATTTCGGGCCAGCCATTTTTCCTGTTTGGGTACACCCAAAGCTGCCAGTAAAATATCAGGTTTGGCCGCCGTTATCTGCTGCATAATCTCCGGCTCATCCTCTTTGCCGAAAAAACCATGTCTTGTACCGACAATTGTGAGGCCAGGATAACGTTCTAGAGCAGCTTGTCTGGCTTTGCTGATAATATCCGGGTGGCTGCCAAACATAAACACACTATAGCCTTTCTGCGCAGCCTGAGCTAATAAGTTCTGAGCCAAATCATAACCTGCCACGCGTTCAGGGATAGTATATCCCTGATGTCTTGCCGCCCATACCACGCCGGCACCGTCCGGCACCACCAGCTGGCATTGGGCAAGAATCGCCGCCAGGTCCCTGTCTTCCTGTGCCAGCATAACCATTTCGGCATTAGCGGTAGCAATTAAATGCGGCTTTCGCTTGAGAATAAACTCTTCCAGCCTGGCTACTGCTTCAGCCATTGTTACAATGTCAATTGGAACCTGCAAGACCGTTGCTTTAATACCCACTGAAAACCATTTTCTCCTTAGATTTTGTTTTAATTTTACTATCCTAACACATTGTACCATAAGTTTAAAATGACGGCAATCTCGACCAAGGCCACTTCCAGAAAGGCTGCTCTCTTTCTTTTTCCTGTGGCTGCTCAGCATCAGGATTTAACCACTCTTTCAGGCGATTTTCCCAGCGTGGCGCTATGGGCTGAGTTCCTTGGATAAAAGCACTGTACTCAGTTTCTTTGCAGCTGCTTCCCGCCAATTTTCCCGTATTTGTGCAAATGGGAATATTGACGACAACATTGGCCGGAATGGAAAATTCACTCGGCGGCGTGTCGGCTACGATCTTATAAACCATCTTTCCCCATAGTGCCGAAACTTCGGTACCGGAAATGCCTATGGGCTTACGATTGTCGTTACCTGCATAAATACCTACCAGCAGATCCGGAGTATAACCCACAAACCAAGCGGTTTCATAATTGTCGGTGGTACCTGTTTTTCCGGCGGCCGGCCGGCCAAGGTTAGCCGGTGTCGCCGTACCGTCCTGTAATACACCTTGCAGCATGTTTGTTACTATATACGCAATTTCCGGTTTCAATACCGCTTGCTGGACAATGTTATTTTCTTCAAGTATTTGGTCATTTTCATCAAGCACTTTCAGGATGGCTACCGGTTTTGACACTATACCGCCATTGGCAAAGGCGGTATAGGCTGAGGTCATCTCCCACAGATTTACGCCCTGTGTCAGGCCGCCCAACGCGGAAGATAAAACATAATCATCAGGCACAATGGTGCTAATTCCCAGAGATTTGGCTAATTCCAACGCTTTATCAATACCTATTTGATTGGCCAGTTTCACGGCCGGAACATTGACCGACCAACGCAAAGCCTTGTGCAAGGTCACCGGTCCGCGATATTTTTTGTCATAATTGACAGGCGCATAGCCATTGAAGTTGATAGGTTCATCAACAATAATCGCATTGGCAGCCAAGCCTTGATTGAGAGCAGCCGCATACAAAAAGGGTTTAAAGGCAGAACCAGGCTGCCGTACCTCGGTAAAAACCCGGTTTATCTGGCTTTCCTCATAATTACGTCCACCAACCATAGCCTTGACATATCCAGTCTTCGGGTCAAGGGCCAGGACGGCTCCCTGCAATTGTCCCAAGACGGCTTCGGCTGCCTGCTGCTGGCTGATATCTAAGGTAGTATAGACCTTGAGGCCCCCCTTATAAACCCTGTTGGCGCCATAACGGCCTACCAGTTCATTAGCAACATAATCAAGGAAATAGGATGCCTGTACTACCCTCTTTTTTTTGCCGGCAAGGGCAATTGCTTCTGCCTTAGCCTGTTCGGCTTCTTCTGTACTTATATAACCTTCTTTGACCATACCTGCCAGCACAACTGCCCGGCGCTCCATGGCGGCTTTCATGTCAATATACGGTGAGTAAATATTAGGACCGCGCGGCAGCCCTGCCAAGAGGGCGCTTTCTGCCAAAGAAAGTTCTTTGGCATGTTTGCCGAAATACATTTGGGCAGCAGCTTCGATGCCGTAGGCTCCTTCACCAAAATAAATCTGGTTTAAATATGCTTGCAGAATTTCCTGCTTGGAAAACTTATAATCAATAATTAAAGCCAAGACTGCTTCCTTCAGCTTGCGCGTTATCGTACGTTCCTGGGTGAGAAACATATTTTTTGCTAATTGCTGAGTAATTGTGCTGCCTCCTTCCACCAAACCTCCCTGGCGAATATTTACCACTACAGCGCGAAAAATACCAATCAGATCGATGCCAAAATGCTTATAAAAGCGAGTGTCTTCATTGGCGATAATGGCTTGTTGGACATATGGCGATATATTGTTAATTGTTACCACAATCCTGTTTTCTTCGAAAAGTTTTGAAATTAACTGTCCGTTTATGTCAAATACCTGAGTGGCAGATACCAGATTGAGGTTTTCGAGACTATTAGTTCCAGGCAATCCCCAAAAACCATAACCAACGTTGGTACACATCATCAACAGGATTGTACAGGCAACTACTTTTATTAGCTTAGTCGGCATTATTTACACACTCCTCGCAAGAATAGTATCCCCAGCTGTATAACTTTTACATGCAGGAATCATCAACCAGGTTAGAGAATATACGAAAATTAGACACCATACATCAAATTATTTAAGCAGGAGCAAATAATGAAAAATAAGCCGGGATTCTTTCTGATAGTTTGTGGATTAAGTGCTGTTTGTCTAATCATCTTAGCGTCATCGCCACTGGCATTACTGGCGTTTTCTAATAACGACACCGCAGCGGCAGTAGGTTTGCCTGCCCATCAGGAATCTTTCCCGGCAGAAAGCAACTATACTTTGCCCAATGATGCTGTTGACGCTTATTATCTGAATGAAAACCCGGAGTACCTGCCGGCAGGCAACAAACCGGTTTATGATGTGTTTACCGTCACAGAGCGCCAGCACCAAGGACTGGCTTTGGGACTGCCGCCGGTTACCCCGTATTATGGAACAAAAGTAGTATACCTTACTTTTGATGACGGTCCTGACTTGGAAAATACCCCGCCTATTCTTGATATTTTGAAAAAGCATAATATCAAGGCAACTTTCTTTGTTGTTGGCAGTCAGATTGAAAAGCATCCGGAAATCCTGCGTCGCATTTATCAGGAAGGCCATGCTATCGGCAATCATTCTTACAATCACGTATATCGTGAACTGTATCAATCCGCTAATTCCTATGTATCCCAATTGCGTCATACCGATGAAATTATAAAGCAAGTAACTGGTGTAAGATCGCGTATTTCCCGGGCTCCCGGTGGTTCGGCAGGCAGTTTTACCAAAGAATACTGGGAAACATTATCCCGTCTGGGCTATGTGGAAATAGGCTGGAACATAAGTTCCGGCGACGCTTCCCGGGAGAAGGCCGGCCAGATTATGCGCAACATCGCTTTTCAAATGGAAAGCAAACATTTATGGAGCCATGCCATTGTACTTATGCATGATGGACGCGGCCATAGCGAGACGGTGAAAGCGCTGCCTGCTATTATCAAGTTTTATCAGGACCGTCACTTCGAATTTCGTGTAGTTAATTTTGAGACACCGCCACCGTGGTAAATATGTAAAAATGCTTTGGACTATTGTCCAAAGCATTTTTTTCGGCTTCCCTTCCCAGCGGTCCGGCACAAGCCGTGTTTTCTTTATTAAACACTATAATTTGGTGATTCTTTAGTGATACTTATATCATGGGGATGACTTTCTTTAAGACCGGCACCGGTAATCCTGATGAACCGGGTTTTTGAGATGAGCTCTTCAATGTTGCGTACGCCACAATATCCCATACCGGCACGCAGGCCGCCAATCAGCTGGAACACAGTGTCGGCAACAGAACCTTTATAAGGAACCCGGCCTTCTATTCCTTCCGGAACCAGTTTGTCCATATTTTCCTGGAAGTAGCGGTCTTTACTGCCTTCTGCCATAGCACCTAAAGAACCCATACCACGATATACCTTATAGCTGCGTCCTTGATAAATAATGGTTTCTCCAGGACTTTCCTCCGTACCGGCCAGCAGGTTGCCGATCATTACGATCTGGGCCCCGGCTGCAATGGCTTTGGCAACATCGCCGGAATATTTGATACCGCCGTCAGCGATAATAGGAACATTATACGGGCGCGCAGCTTGGGCACAGTTATAAATTGCTGTAATCTGGGGTACACCGATACCGGCAATTACCCGGGTAGTACAAATGGAACCTGGTCCAATGCCTACCTTAATGGCATCTGCGCCGGCTTCAATCAGGTCACGGGTAGCTTCCGCTGTAGCAACATTACCGGCAATGAGGTCGACGTGAGGAAATGTATCCTTAATCTTCTTTACTGCGTTAAGTACACCTTGCGAATGACCGTGGGCGGTATCGACAACAATAACATCCACTTTGGCCGCTACAATAGCTTCAACCCGGTCCATCATGTCTGCGCCGACACCAACGGCGGCTGCCACCAGTAAACGGCCTTTGGGATCTTTGGCTGAGCTTGGATACTTTTGCGCCTTCTCAATATCTTTAATAGTAATAAGTCCTTTTAAATTCCCCTCAGCATCAAGCAGCGGCAACTTTTCTATCCGGTGCTCACGCAAGATTTCCTTGGCTTCTTCCAGGGAAGTGCCAACAGGGGCAGTGATCAGATGTTCTCTGGTCATACAATCGCCGATTCTCCGGCTTAAGTCTGTTTCGAAACGCAAATCGCGATTGGTCAGGATACCGACAAGCTTATCATGTTCAGTTACCGGTACACCGGAAATGCGGTATTTCTCCATAAGATCATGAGCATCCTGCAGGGTGTTGTTCGGAGATAAAAATATTGGGTCAACAATAATTCCATGTTCTGAACGTTTGACTTTGTCAATTTCATTAACCTGACGCGCAATTGGCATATTTTTATGTATTACCCCTATGCCACCTTCACGCGCCATGGCAATCGCCATACGTGCTTCGGTGACTGTATCCATGCCGGAGCTGATTATAGGAATATTCAGCTTGATATTTTTTGTCAGATACGTGGATACTTCTACTTCTCTAGGCAAAACTTCGGATTTTGCCGGCACAAGCAAAACATCATCAAAAGTTAAACCTTCGGGGCCAAATTTGTTGTCAAACATTAACTGACTCCTTTCATGCAACATCTCGTAATAGGTATTTCTAATTATAATAACATAAATAAACTTACCAAATCTACCACTTTGTATGTAATTCATAAAAAAAATAAGAAAAACCGCTGACCTGGTGCTGACAGCCGTCAATATTATAAAGGCGCAGGCACCTCTGTTATGCAGTAGACAATGCCTGGCAAAAAGCCAGGCATTGTTGTTAATTAAGAACATATACTTTTACATTCTGAATCCCGAACTCATAAGCCTGCTCAACAGATTGCATGGCAATGTCGATACGATTGCCTTTAATTGCGCCGCCGGTATCCTCGGCCACACCATACATGGTATTGCCATCGGCAAACTCAATATATACTCTTGAGCCAAGGGGAATAATCCGGGGATCAACAGCAATTACGCCAGGGCGTATCTGGGTACCCAGATACGTCAGGTTGCCCCATTTACCGTTATCGTGCGGTCCGGGAGCGTAGGCGGTAGCTTTTACGTCCAAAACGGCTTTATAGCCAGGTTGGCCAGCCTGTGCGGCAAATGCCTGCGGCAGTAAAATCGCGGCAGTTAAAACTGCCATGGTAAGGGTACTGCAAATAATTTTTTTGATGTTTTTCATTGTAAAACACCCCTTTCTAAATGCCTACGAGGTTAGCTGACGGGTTCGGGACAAAGGGAAATCCCTACCGCTTGTTAGCGGATTCACCCCGGAAATGGTTCCCCCGTTTTCCTTTTTCTCTGGAAATTCGGCATGGCCTATATATTACAGAATATCCGCCGGTTAGGCAAGCATGTTTAGAAGTAGTTATCCGGCGATATTGATTATTAGCCGGGCTTTTCCTTGGTTATGCTTGTCCGGACGCATAAATAAATGTCAACTTAGAACTAGCGTAAGTCCGGCCGCTGAAACCGCAATATAGCTACATAATTAAATGAGACTACCAGCACGGCAGCCCCATCAGAATTATTATTATGTTACCTTGAAATTTGCGTCACCTAGTCTTTTCCTAAAATAAACGGCGCAAACCCTAACTCTCCCCAATAATAATTGTAGTAAATCTGAATAATGCCATCAAGCCTTCTGCGCAGAATTTTTTTTACATGACTAAGCGAGCTAAAAAACAGCCGTGCCTGAGGCTGTGCGCTGTTTACAGCCGCCTGCTGGTAAAACTGCACACATTTGTCGATGGTAATGTAAATCGACCAAAGAGCAGTAAGCTCCTGCAGACAGGCATTAGCAGCAGTTGTATTTTGGGTAGCTTGCTGCCAGACCGCGTCTGATCCCAGCAATTGGGTCTCCGTTACCGCCGGGTATCGAACGCTGTCGCTCTCGCCGGTATTAAGTGCTGATAAAAGTTTTAAAAACTCCGTCTGAGAGTTTTTGATAAGCCCCAATACCGGTATTGGCACAGTGCCGGTGGTGGCAGTGTCATGTAATGTCTCTATTTGTCTGCTTAACGAAGTTTCAAGCTCAAACGCAAATTGTATGGGTCTCATCGGAGAAGCGCCACCTTTCTAAAATTGAAACCATTTCGCAAGCGAAATGGCTTCAATAATTATTTATCAGATACTAGTTTACCGGCTTTGCCGATATGCTGGGGAGAAGCCTCGCGTACTACTATAGTTACGGCTTCAGGCGGGCATTTGGCTGTTTCTACAATAGCTTCGGTTACTTTTTTTACCATTTCACGTTTTTGCTCTAGTGAACGTCCTTCAATCAGGTCAATTTGTACAATTGGCATAGGTATTCCCTCCTTGAAATGATTTTCTCTCTATCTATCATCTTCGTTGCCCAAGGTAATAATCCCTGCATATGTAAAATAGGAACAAACATTTTTCTGGTCTGTACTGCGGTTACCTGTTCCTATCCTGTTTGACATGATGTGGGAGTAACACTTTTATTATATGGCTCATACAGTATAGTAAACACACCTTGTGATTTTAGATATTGAAGGGGGTCCATACTTATGAGCATATTCAGAGAGCTCCGCAACGAGTGCTTGATTAGGGAGCTTCAGCGTGAGTTAAACACCGACGTATTATTGTTTGGCTTCGACGGAATCGTTTACTTTGGTAATCTGCAAAAAATTGATGACTGCCGGGTCGCCTTTTTAACGCCAGCCATTGAAGCAGAGTCAAACGCAGAAATTCTTTCTCCTGGCGGAGAAGTTGTGGATGCAAAATTTATTCATGTTGATCTTTGGCAAATCGTTGCAAAAGCTACAGGAGTAAGGACTAATCCGTTTAGTAATGATTATTGTCCCGGTGCTGACGGTGTATCACAAAGAACCGAAACCAACGAACGGCAAGAGAGCCGTGAGTTGATTTGCATTCTAAGACGCATGATTGGTGATAATGTGGTAATTACAACCCTTGGCGGTTTCATATTTCAAGGAACCCTTGGCAATGTCGACGATGAATTGGCTTTTATCTCGGTTGATGAAATATTCGGGCCGGCCACCTCTTCGGGAATTTCTGATGATACAGTAAGTACTGCCGTTATTAATCTCGCAGCTATAGCATCTGCGTCCAGATCCACCGAATGCTAATTTAACTTTTGCTGTGATGTGAACCGAGTCAAGGTAATGCAATGCTAAGGTAGGACTCGGTAAATTTTTATCCTGATAGAAGCTATAACTTTCGCCTGGATAAGAGCAACACCGTCTTGCGCTTTCGCCATAGGCTCAGCGCAAGCCGTGTTTTCTTTACCGGGTCTTTTTTTCGGGGAGGCTGACAGTATGCTAATGGCTACAGAATACTTGGGCGAAGTGGGCGTCGGGGTTACTGCACCCCAGTTTTTTCGTGCGCAGGATGGTAATATCTATGTAGTCAAATTCCAAAACCATCGATTTGGCTCACGGGTATTGGCAAGCGAATTTTTTGCAGCCAAGCTTGGTGCGATAATGAATTTGTGCTTTCCTCCAAGCGATATAATTGAAATTGATGAACAAATGCTCAATTCCCATCCCTGCCTTTTGGAGTTAGGCTTGGAACCCGGCCCCCATTTTGGCTCCCGCTATCTGGAACATGCGGAATATATCGGGAAAAATCGATTGCACAAGGCTGTCAATGTACCGGAAATGGCCGGCATTATATTGTTCGACCATATGTTTCACAATGCAGACCGTGCTAAAAATCAAAAAAACCTATTACTTCATCTCGAGAATGACCAATATAAAATTTACGCAATAGATAATTCGCATTTGTTTAGATCCAGCCGCTGGACGATTGACTCATTTGAAAAACTTGGTACAAAAATAAAAACGTATTATTTCCAGCATTATAGAATTTTGCTTAAGGACCTGCTTACTGCACAAGACTTTATTCCATACCTTGAGGTAGTGAACAAGCTGAGTAATGAGCAGCTTGACTGTATAGTGAGAGAAATCCCCAATGAATGGCTGCCGGATGAAGCAGAACGTTCGGCTTTGGCAGACTATACCAAACTCCGGCGGGATATGGTGGGGCCGATCTGGGAGAAACTCTGCCGGCTTATACCGCGCAGCCGGGGTGGACGACGCTGGCTGTTTGCCAAGTAATTGTTGTTTATGCTTGGCTTTTCTGCTTTTTTTTACGCCACCACAAAATACTGTATACAAGGATTACCAACACGGTAACAACTATCAACCGGCCTAAATTTTCTCCGGCAAAAACAATATCATGGCCGATTATTACTTTTATAATTACCGGCGGCAGCTTTCCGAGGACAGTTGCCAATAAAAAGTCTTTAAACGAAATCTTACTAATAGCCGCTACCGCGGTGATGATGCCTGAGGGTGCCAGTGGCAGAAGCCTGGCAAGTAATAAGGCTTTAAACCCATTAGTGGCACTGTAGTTGTCAACCTGTTTTAAATACCGGCTTTTAACTATCCAGCCTTCTACCGCCTGACGGAAAAAGTATCTGGCAAAGATAAACATAACTAAAGCGCCAATTACTTCTCCTGCCCAGGAAATGATTACTCCCCAAAATAGGCCATAAACAATACCGGCTGCACCGGATAGAATCATAAATGGGAAAACAATGGTAAAAGTCATGACCACAAATAAAATAATTGTGACAAGTATAGAAGCCGGACCAAAAGATCTTAAGTATTCGGCTAAAGCGGCAATATCGCCTTTCTCGATAATCGCATAAGCATTATGAAAGAACTCCGGCTGCCACATATAGGATAAACCAATAATAATAATAATAGCCAGCCAGCCCAGTAATTTATTCATGTGATACCTTCCTATTCCCTCAAAAACAGCGCTGTATCACAGCGCTGTTCAAGATTATTTCCATTGAAGGATTTCCTGCTTAAAAATGCCGCAGGCACCATCTAACCAGTGAACGCAGTCAGTGCAACGCCTGACATAGTCGTCTTCCGCTACATTCAGGAGAGAATAACCATAACCCATAGCGGCAATAATATGTTCAAATTTCTGACATTCCCCAGCAATACCCTGTAGTTGTTTTTCCGTATATTTTTTGTCCATGCTGCCACTCCTTGCAGTTATTTGCTAATAGTGTGCGCGCAGCAGCAAAAAAAAACAAAAAATATTTTAGAAAAATTGAACCAAGTATGTATAAAACTGGTCTGGAATGTCAATATTAGTAATGTAAATTTTCTCCTCTCCCATAATTGGCGGCCTTCGGGCCGCCGCTTTTTTTGCTTTCCTAGCGGCAAAATATCATACTGAATTTTTCGCCATACCAGTTTTGCAAGGATTGCCATACTTTGTCCAAATATTTGGGTGAACAAACTGTCTGCTGGGCCGCCCGGCGAGCCTCAAGCAAAATATCGGTATCTCTGACAATATCGGCAATTTTAAAATCAGGCATACCGTGCTGATGGGTGCCGAAAAACTGACCAGGCCCTCTTAGCAGCAAATCTTTTTCAGCAAGGATAAAGCCATCATTTACCTCAGTCATGATTTTTAGTCGTTCCATCGTCTCTTCACTGGTGCTGTCAGATAACAGAATGCAATAGGATTTATGCCGTCCCCGGCCTACACGGCCGCGCAGCTGGTGCAATTGTGCCAAACCAAAGCGTTCGGCACCCTCTATAACCATGACCGTGGCATTAGGCACATTAACGCCAACCTCAATTACAGTGGTTGCAATTAATGCTTTAATTTCACCCTTGGCAAAAGCCTCCATAACTGCATCCTTTTCCTGTGATTTCATTTTCCCGTGCAGTAGGCCGCAAGGAATGTTGCTTAAGCAAGTGGTGGATAGTTCATTATATAATTTTACCGCCGATTGGGTTTCAATCTTTTCTGATTCTTCAACCAGCGGGCAAACTACGTAAATTTGCCTGCCGGCTCTAATTTGGTCGACGGCAAACGCATAGATCTTATTACGGCGGTCATTACTGCGTGAAAAAGTAGCAATAGGAATACGTCCTGGCGGAAGTTCGCGTATGACGGAAACATCCAGATCGCCATAGACAGTAAGCGCCATTGTCCGGGGAATTGGCGTTGCAGTCATTATGAGTACATCGGGCTGTTTTCCCTTAGCTTCTAACCGGGCCCGCTGGCGTACGCCAAAGCGGTGCTGTTCATCGGTCACCACCAGGCCAAGATGCTTGAACTCCACATCGTCCTGAATCAGCGCATGGGTGCCGACAACGATGTCAATGATGCCCTCTTGTATTTGCTGCAGCAGTTCGTCTCTTACTCTGCGGGTAAGCTTGCCTGTCAGCACCGCCAGGCGGATACCCTGTGGTGCCAGCAGCTTGGCCAGTGTATGATAATGCTGCTCTGCCAGTATTTCGGTAGGTGCCATCATGGCCCCCTGATAGCCATTTTCCACGGTTTTGGCAAGAGCTATGGCAGCAATAACTGTTTTACCTGAGCCAACATCGCCTTGAACCATGCGCTGCATGGGAGTGGTATCTTCCATATCGGCCTTGATTTCGCGCAAGGTTTGCGCTTGATCGCCTGTCAGCGTAAAGGGAAGATTTTTATATATTTTGGCAACCAATTCACCGTCAGGTGAATGCTTAACGCCGGTAAAGTTTTGTTTTGTTTTTTGTTTTAAATAGGCCAGACCGCATTGCAATAAATATAACTCTTCAAATACCAGTCGCCGGCGGGCGGCGGCTAAATCTTCCATAGTGGACGGAAAATGAATGCAGCTCAGCGCCTGCCGCCTATTCATTAAATTGTGGCCTGCAATAATACCGTCAGGCAGGGTCTCGGCTTGCTCGGTAGCTGCAGAATCTGCAAAGCGGTGTAATGCCTGCTGGATTAATGTCCGCAACTGCCATTGCGGGATATCTTCGGTGGCCGGATATACCGGTACAATCTGTCCGCCGCCCTGGTTGCTTTCGGTAACAACCTCGACATCCGGTTTGTTGATTTCAATGACGCCCTGACGTCGCTGAATTTTGCCAAATATGATAAGTTCCATGCCGGGCTGATACTTATTTTTGATATAGGATTGGTTGAACCAGGTTAGCTGGGCTACCCCTGAGCTGTCTCTCACGGCAATCTTGATTATTTTGAATCCCCGGTGAGATTTTAGTTCACCAGTATTTATCACTATCGCCCGAAAAGCCTCATGCAGCCCGTCAGTCAATTCGGCAATAAGTTTGAGTTTGCTTCGGTCTTCGTAGCGGCGCGGATAGTGCTCAAGCAGCTGGCCAACCGTAAAAATGCCAAGTTTAGCAAGCTTCGTGGCATTGGCCGGCCCGACTCCTTTGAGGAATTGTATGTTTGCCGACAATAATTTCTGCAATAAAAATCACCTTACGATTTGTTTATTTCTTGAAAAAGAGAGTTTAATTCTGCTAACAAAGCCTCTACATCAATATCATGCATTTTGGCACAGTTCTCAATGGTTTCAGTCAGCGATCCCATGCAACCGATACAACCCATACCATATTTGGCAAAAACCTCGCGAGCCTCTTGGTGTGAGCGGAGTGCCTCAATTATTGGAGTGCTTTTATTAATCATAGTCAAGCCCCCTGTATTTACTTATTTTTTATTTTCAATATAATACGCGCAATTCCTGCTAACGGGCACTAAATGACAGGTATTTATGAAAAAAGTTAGTAAAAGCGTGATTTGGCCTTGCATATCATAAGCAAATTGTGCTAAAATAGTCACGTTGAGTATATGAGGATGTTTCTTACAGGAGGTGGAAATAGATGGCAAATCTTTGTGAAATTTGCGGTAAAGGTGAGCGTTCCGGCTTCAATGTCAGCCATTCCAACCTTAAAACCAAGCGCACCTGGAAACCTAACATACAAAGAGTAAGAGCTTTAGTTAAAGGTGAAGTAAAACGTGTGAATGTATGCACCCGTTGTCTGCGTTCCGGTAAAATTCAACGCGCGGTCTAATCGCTATCTTAATGGCAAAGAAAGGACTTGATTATCAAGTCCCTTTTATTTTTCCCTCCTTATATATAAATATATAGGAAGAAGATACGGCTTATGCCGAGCCTCCGGCAAAAACCGCAACCGGATAATAAGGTGTCTCAATCCAAAGATTGAGACACCTTATTTTTTTACCCTATTTAGTTTCAATACCTCTTAAAATTTCTGTTAATTCCTGGTCATCAAACCGATACTTCTCGCTGCAAAAGTGGCAGCAGACTTCGGCTTCTCCATCGGCAATCATCTGTTTGAGTTCTTCGGCACCGAGACTGACAAGCATGTTTTCTACCCTTTCCCTTGAACATTGACAGTGAAAGCTTAGGTCCGTCCCAGGGTATATCGTTGTCGGCAAGCCGGCAAATACTGTTTCCAGGATGCTTTTGGCATCTTGCCCATTATATACCATTTGTGAAACCGGTGGTATATGGCGTAAATTATTTTCAACCTTAATAAGGACTTTTTCTTCGGCTCCGGGTAAAGCCTGGATAAAAAAGCCTCCCGCCGCAGCTACTGTAGTATCGGGTGCTATCAGTACGCCAAGAGCTACGCTTGAGGGTGTTTGTTCAGAAACAGTAAGATATTGAGTAATATCTTCGGCAATTTCGCCTGATACCAGTTCGGCGCTGCCGGTAAACGGCTGCTTTAACCCGACAAAGCGGGTGACATATATATGCCCCTTTCCTACGGCCTGGCCGACAGCCAATTTACCGTTGTTTAGCGGTAAATCAACAGATGGGTTTCTGACATAGCCGCGTACTGAGCCATCAGGGTAAGCATCGGCCACAATCTCTTTCAACGGGCCGTCGCCGGAGATTCTGACAGTCAGGCTTTCGGCAGTTTTTAGGTTGGCAGCCATTAATACCGCGCCGGTCATAGTACGGCCCAAGGCTGCGGCGGCTACCGGAAGACAATCGTGACGCCGGCGCGCCTCCTCCGTCAGGTTGGTAGTAATCGCGGCAAAACCGCGGATTCCAGGTGCTGTTGCCCGGATAAGCTGGTCATGCATAGAACAGTAACCTCCGATTAGGCCAATGCTGTCGACAGAAGGGCTTGGCCTGTTGCTATATCTAGTATTTCAACTCTGTTGTCATTTATCCAGGCAATAGTGCCGCGCCCGTCCGGGCGCTTGCTCATACCCGGAGAGCCTGGATTCAGGTAAATAATGTCTTCGATTTTTTCCAGGGCAGCAATATGGGTGTGACCGGTGATAAATATATTGGCCTTTAAACGTTTTGCCATAACCTGCTTGGCTTCTGTGGTTAAATTATGACCATGGGTTGCAACTATTCTTAGGTCATTTATCATTAGGTAGGTGTAAGGGGACTGAATAGGCAGGTTGAGCACCATACCGTCAACTTCTGTATCACAATTGCCGCAGACTGTCAGAATGGGTACCGGACAATTATTCAGTACTTCAGCCAATTGCTTGGGGTTATATTCGGCAGGAATACTGTTACGCGGCCCGTGATAGAGCACATCACCGGCATGAATGATCACATCGGCATCTGTAAAGTATTGGTTAAATACTTTCTGCCAGGTTTCCAGGCAGCCGTGAGTATCGCTGATTATGCCTATTTTCATAATACCCTCCGTGTTACAGTCCTTTAATCAGGTTGGCCATTTCAATAGCGGAAACCGCAGCATCAAAGCCTTTATTGCCGGCCTTGGTGCCTGCACGTTCGATAGCCTGTTCAATGGTATCTGTGGTAAGCACGCCAAAAATTGTGGGAATACCGCTGGCCAGACCGACATGGGCTACGCCTTTTGACACCTCGGCACAAACAACGTCATAATGGCTGGTGCTGCCTCGTATTACCGTCCCCAGACAAATGACAGCATCATATTTTTTACTCATAGCCATCTTCTGGGCGATAAGTGGAATTTCAAAAGCACCCGGCACCCAGGCAACTTCAATATTTTCCATGGTTGCGCCATGACGTTTCAGTGCATCTAAAGCGCCTTCCAGCAGTTTGCTATTAATAAATTCATTAAATCTTGCGGTAATAATCCCAAATTTCAGTCCTTCTGCAACTAATTTACCTTCCAATGTTTTGATTGTTTTCATTGATTTTGCGCCCCCTCATATTGTTTTAATAAATGTCCAAGTTTGGATTTTTTGGCAGACAAGTACCTGTTGTTAAATTTGTTGGCAGGCATTTCCAGTGGCACACGTTCGGTGATAGTTAAACCATAGCCTTCAAGTCCCACACGTTTGCGGGGATTATTGGTAAGCAGTCTAATGCTGGTTAAACCTAAATCCGCTAAAATTTGTGCGCCAATGCCGTAGTCTCGAAGATCAGGAGGAAACCCTAGCAATTCGTTGGCTTCGACAGTATCTTTACCTTTGTCCTGCAGTGCATAGGCTCTGATTTTATTTGCCAGACCAATACCCCTGCCTTCCTGGCGCATGTAAAGTAATACACCGCACCCTTCTTTTTCAATGCGTTTGAGGGCATGGGCCAGCTGTTCACCGCAATCGCAGCGCAGTGAGCCCAAAACGTCACCTGTCAGGCATTCTGAATGAACCCGGACTAAAACGTTCGGTTGATTGGCTACATCACCTTTTACCAAAGCAACGTGGCATTGGTTGTCAAGCTGGCTTTCGTAGGCAATAAGTTTAAATTCACCATATTGGGTTGGCAGTTTGGTTTCGGCTGCTTTGATGATAAAGCGTTCATGCTTTTTGCGATATTTAATCAGGTCGGCGATGGTAATAAGCTTGAGACCGTGTTTTTTAACAAAATCCATCAGTTCAGGCGTCCGGGACATGGTGCCGTCTTCATTCATAATTTCGCAGATAACGCCGGCGGGATACATTCCGGCAAGTTTGGCTAAGTCAACCGCTGCTTCCGTATGGCCGGCCCGTCTTAGTACGCCGCCATCGCAGTAACGCAGCGGAAAAATATGTCCGGGACGTCTAAGGTCGCTTGCCACTGTTTGCCGGTCAAGCACAGCTTGAACAGTCATGGCCCGTTCATGTGCAGATATACCGGTAGTTGTTGTTTTGGCATCAATGGATACGGTAAAAGCAGTGCAATGATTATCGGTATTTTCGACTACCATTGGGCCGATATCCAGTTCATCCAGCCTGCTGCCGATAATTGGCATGCAGATTAGGCCGCGCCCGTAGGTAGCCATAAAGTTGATGGCCTCCGGTGTTGCTTTCTCAGCCGCCATTAGGAGATCTCCTTCGTTCTCCCGGTCTTCGTCGTCAACCACCACAACAATTTTTCCAGCCTTATAATCTTCAATAGCTTCTTCAATGGTGTTGAATTTCATAATAAAGGCCTCCGTTTCCTCAGTTTATGTATAATAAAACATTATTATAGTGTAAAACCATGCTGCTCTAAAAATCTCAGGGTAATCTTTTCAGCCGGTTGGGCAGCCTGGCTGAAGCCCAAAAGCTTTTCAACATATTTACCGATAATATCTGCTTCCAGATTAACAGGCTGGCCTGTCGCTTTAAGGCCTACTGTGGTCATGGTGGCAGTGTGCGGGATAAGCGATACGGTGAACCAGTCAGGGCCAAAGTCCACAACTGTCAGGCTGGTACCATCGATAGCAATCGAGCCTTTTTGAATAATGTAACGCATTACTTCCGGGCCGGCGCCAATGCGAACGATTACGGCATTATCATTTTGTTCTTTGGCTAAAATAGTTCCTACCCCGTCGATATGACCGCTGACAATATGGCCACCCAGCCTGTCTCCCACACGGAGCGTACGTTCCAGGTTGACAGTGTCACCCGGCTTGAGTCCTGCCAGAGCAGTGCGGTCGACGGTTTCTGGCATGACATCGGCGGTAAACCAATCACGGCTGAAATCGACAACTGTCAGGCAGGTGCCGTTCACCGCAATACTGTCACCCAGCTTAACATCTTCCAGGACTTTGTGCCCGGAAACCGTCAGGCGGACTGATTTAGCACCTCTGGCAATATTTTTAACTTTCCCCAATTCTTCCACAAGTCCGGTAAACATCTCGTCCCTCCCGTCCGGTTATATAGCCGCTTAGTAATAAATCGGCACCTATTGACCGGGTCGCAATATCTTCAAGCATAATGCACTGGTCCACAGCGTCTGCGCCCGTACCACCCACCGGAGTTGGCGCTGTTTTGCCGCCAATTATTTTAGGAGCGATAAAGCAGTGTACTTTATCAATAAGATTGGCAGCCAAAACCGACGCATTAATGGTTGCGCCGCCTTCCACCAGGATACTGGTAATACGGCGTTCTGCCAGCAGCTTAAAAAGCTGCTGTAAATTAACGCCCTGCGGTGTTTTTTCCAGCAGGAGCACCTCTACCCCCCGGCTGCGCAGCGCAGCTACCCGCTCTGCCGGCGCTTGGGCGCTGGCGGCAATAATGGTAGCTGCTTGTCTGTCTGTCACTACTTTAGCGGTTAGTGGCGTACATGCCATACTGTCCACAATAATCCTTACCGGATTTTTGCCGTTTTCCGGCAAGCGGGTGGTTAACTCCGGGTTATCGGCCAGCACAGTGCCAATACCTACCAGTATTCCATCATGGGTGTCCCTGAGTGTATGAACATATTCCCTGGCTGCTGCACCGGTTATCCATTTGGAATGACCAGTGTGAGCAGCAATTTTGCCATCAAGCGACATGGCGGTTTTGAGAACACCAAAAGGCATTCCCGTAGATACCCATTTGATAAATACTTCATTAAGCCTGGCTGCTTCGGCGGCAAGTACGCCTTCAATCACTTCAATCCCGGCTGCTCTGAGGCGTTTAAGGCCGTTGCCGGCTACCAGCGGGTTTGGGTCAGTCATAGCGACGACTACTTTCTTAACTGCCGCTTGAATTAACGCATCGGCGCAAGGACCGGTGCGTCCATGATGCGAACACGGTTCAAGTGTTACATATACTGTTGCCTCTTTGGCCAGTTCGCCAGCCTGGGACAAAGCATGAATTTCCGCATGGGGTGTACCGGCCTGACGATGCCAGCCTTGACCGACGATCCGGCCGTCTTTTACAATAACGGCGCCTACCAGTGGATTGGGGCTGGTTCTGCCTGCCGCATACTGTGCAATAGTCAATGCTTGACGCATATAATATTGATCCATAGAAGCCCTCCAGTACATAAAAAAACTGTTGATACGCTTTGGGGCTATCAACAGTTTATATCGGCAAATTGAAAATGCCGATTGGCTTAAATTACGCCTTTTACCATCCAGACTATACTGTCGGCTCCGGAATTTCACCGAATCAGCCGTAAAACGGCTCGCGGGCTATACCGCCGGTCAGGAATTAAAAGATTTCTCTTTTTCACCTTGCCCCAAAGGCTCATTATACAGTTGTGACCATAATGACTCTAGTGCTGCATCCGGTGATAACATGAAGTATATCACCGGCCTTTTTGCCGCCAGACTTTGTTGTCGTCGCCTTACATATGTCCGATATGTGCGGCTCCTCCGCCGCGCCTGACAACAAAAATTCTCGGAGCTATACTCCATAACATCACCGGATACAACACTAGCTCCTATAATATGTTACCATTAAACGACAATATAATCAAGTCCCGCGAATGGCATTAATTGCTTGCGGTATGTCGGGTGCGCCGTAAACCGCAGAACCGGCAACCAGAATGTTGGCACCGGCAGCTATTACCTGGCGGGCGGTAGCGGCATTGATACCACCGTCAACTTCAATATCGACGATAAGATTTCGTTCATCAAGCATACTTTTTAACCGGGCGATTTTATCCACTGCGCTGGGTATGAACTTTTGTCCGCCAAATCCGGGATTAACACTCATAATCAGCAGCATATCGACATCGGCAAGCACTTCTTCCACTGCCGACAAGGGTGTTGACGGATTTAGTGAAACGCCTGCCTTTTTTCCCAGTTCTTTAATGGTTTGAATCAGCCGGTGCAAATGGGGGGCTGTTTCGGCGTGAACGGTAATAATATCGGCCCCTGCTCTGGCGAATGGCTCAATCAGGTCTTGCGGATTATTAACCATTAAGTGAACATCAAACGGTAATGGGGTAACTTTGCGAATGGCAGCAACAACTGGTGCCCCAAAAGTCAGATTGGGAACAAAATGCCCATCCATTACATCAATGTGTACCCAGTCGGCACCTGCCTGCTCAATTTTAATTATTTCATCAGCCAACCGGGAAAAATCGGCCGATAGTATGGATGGAGCAATCTTGATTGTCTTCGTCATTTAGTATCCCTTCTTGTTTTCTCTAATTTCAGTCAGTATCTCAAGATAGGACTGATAGCGGTCTGCATGAATTCTTCCGTCTGCTGCCGCTTGCTTAACAGCACACTGCGGCTCTTTGTAATGGAGACAGGTATTGAATTTACATGCTGGAGCAACTGCTGCGATTTCAGGAAAATAATCCATGAGATGGGCTGCTTCCATGTCATTAAACTCTGTAAAGCTAAACCCCGGAGTATCTACGACAAAACCTCCGCCTGCCAGCGGCAGCAGCTCGGCAAACCGGGTAGTATGTTTACCACGGCCGATTTTGTGACTGACTTCGCCGGTAGTTAGCTCAAGACCTGGCTGGATAGCGTTAAGCAGCGTTGATTTGCCTGCTCCTGAAGGACCGGCAAAGACGGAAATCTTATTGTAAAGAAGTGAGCGCAGCGTATCAATACCTGTACCCGCTTTGGCAGCGGCGGTGAGTACTTTATAACCAATTTGCTCATAGCGTCCGGCAAGTTGTGACACAGCATCAAGATCAGCTAAATCGGTCTTATTGATGCAGATAATTATGTCCAGCTCCGAATACTCGGCAACAACTAAAAATCTGTCAACTAAAGCTGGATTAATATCAGGATTAACGGCCGCAAAAGTCAATACCACCTGATCGATATTGGCAACCAGCGGGCGTTTTAAGATACTGCGCCGGGGTAAAATTTCCTCAATAACGCCCTTGTCCGGTCCGGTCATGGTATAGGTTACTTCATCACCTACTGTGAGCGAAAACCGTTCTTTCTTAAACCGGCCGCGCAGATTGCAACTGACAATTTTGCTGCCTGATTGTATATAGTAGTAACTGTTATAGGCTTTTACTACAATACCGTTGAGCACATGAGGCCTCCTAATTCAGCGAATTCAGGCGTGTGCGGAAACACGCTATATTGTTTGCTCTTGCAGCAGCTTTTCGTTAATATACACCTGAACACGCACCTGGCCGATGCCTTCAACTGTTTTTTCCACTCGCGCACCAGGTTTGTGCGCGCCTTCATAAACAATCCGGCGTCCGTTGGTGTCGGTGACGACGATTTGCAGCTGCTGGCGGGACGGGCCGTCAGGTACGGTTACCTGCACCACTGCCCGCTTGACTGCGCCTGGTACTCCTTTGGCAACAGAAAAATCAACGGTTGTGCCTTCCGCTACTTCGGTAGCCGGTGGCGGATTTTGGCTGACAATGGTTCCCGGCGGATATTTATCATTTGGTGTTTCGGTTACATTCCCCTGCTTGAGTTTTAGGCTCTCGAGCTGAGTGGCAACGGTGTCTAACAATGATCCCTGGAAATCAGGCAACACTACTTTTTTCGGTTCAGCACCTTTGCTTATTACAATATCAATGGCTGTGCCTTTTTCTATTTGTGCCGGTGGCCGCGGATTCTGGCCGATAACGGTATCCTGTGCAGCATCTGGGGAAAATTGTTCGTCAATCCGGCCTAATTTAAGGCCGTAATTTTTAATTTGCAGTTCCGCATCCCGGCGGTTAAGACCACGTAAGTCAGGGACACCAATAATTTCGCCGCCCTTACTGACAATGATCGTTATCATGCGCTGCTCTTTCACTGTTGTTCCCGCTTCAGGCTGCTGGGAAATAACATAGCCTTCCGGCACTTTGTCACTGAAAGCATCTGAAACCGAAACCCTGAGATTCTGGCTGGTGATAATATTTTTCGCCGCCTCGGCCTGTTTGCCGACGACATTGGGAACAGTAACCTCACTTAGGCTCCAAAATTTGCCAAAACCCAAAAAGGCAGCAAGTGCTGAGCCAATTAATAAGAAGAATAATACTGCCCATAGCCAGATTTTAGGCCGTTTTTTCCCGTTTGAATGAGGCAGCCGGGAGTCTGCCTGCGCTGATCCCTGCGGCCGTTCGTGTTCTGCCGGTGATGTAATTTGCGGCAATATCTGGGTGGGAAAATCATTGCGGGATAATCTGCGGGTACGGTCATCACTTAAATAATTCTGCGCCATGGTAAAATCGGCAATCATCTCACCGATATCACTAAACCTGGCTGCCGGATCTTTATGTATTGCTTTCATTATAATAGCTTCAACCAATGGTGGTATTTCCGGATTTAATTCACGGGGCGGCTTAGGGTCTTCCTGTATGTGTTTTAGTGCAATACTAATTGGCGATTCACCGGCAAATGGAACATGGCCTGTCAGCATTTCATAGAGCACGATGCCCAGAGAGTAGATGTCGGATTTAGCACCAACAGCAGAACCTTTGGCTTGCTCGGGCGAAAAATA